>JAJDEJ010000142.1 GCA_029259815.1 Planctomycetaceae bacterium
CGTCGGTGGTAATGATGACCGCCATCCTTGATCAATTCTTCAAATTCGGCTGAATCCTCTTCACGAGATCCTCTTCACGAGGTTTCTATGCGGAATCGGGCTGTGTCCTCGCGGGCATGGCGGGTCTTTTTCTTTCTCTCAGTTTCGGAGATGCAGAACGATGAAACGCAGCATCACATTGGGTCGTGCTCGGGGCTTTACACTCATCGAGCTTCTGGTGGTGATCGCAATCATTGCGATCCTGATTGCACTGTTGCTGCCTGCTGTCCAGCAGGCTCGTGAAGCAGCACGCCGCACGCAGTGCAAGAACAATCTCAAGCAGATTGGACTCGGATTGCACAACTATCACGACATCGCACTCACCTTTCCTGCTGGATCCTTATTTGGCGACGACGACTACGGCTGGGGGACATTCATCCTGCCGTATCTCGACCAAGGCAACATTTACAATCGAATCGACTTCAACAACTTTCCAGATGACACACATGGGGGTTCTGGTGTGCAGATTGCGATCCCTCTTCAGCCAGGCGTGACCGATCAGCTGCTGTCAGTTTACCTTTGCCCCTCGAATTCCATGGCTCTGACGCACAGTCCGATCCGGGTCGGCGCTGCCACGGCTGACGTTCCTGCACAGGACATTGGCGGACATGCTCGTAACGACTACAAGGGCAGTCTGGGAACTGGGGGGGGAGCAGTCACCGGGATGTTTGGCAAAATCAAGGACACTTTGTTCCCGACCCGGATACGGAATGTCCTCGACGGCACCAGCAATACTATTGCGGTTGGAGAAGGTTATACCGAGTTTATGCGAGAGATTGACGGCCCCGGTCATGGGAATGCAAGAGACTTCAGTGTCTGGGTCGGCACCAACGATCAACACCAGAACGTGGTCGCTGAAGCCAGAGTGGGAAATACCATCAATGGACCGCGTGACGATTCTTTCGCCAGTCAGCACACGGGTGGTGCCCACATGCTGTTTGCCGATGGTTCCGTCCACTTCATCTCAGAGAACATCGACATGGTGACCTTCGGAGATCTGGCCGACAAGGCGGATGGCAACGTGACGGGCGAATTCTGAGTCGGCAGTACGCTTTCAGCTTTTTTCGGAAAGATTTGTGTTCGACAAGTTCCAGGGGGTTCCTGTGGCCAGAGTATCTTGCGTGTGTGTCGCATTCACTTTTCTTGGACTCTCCGGATGTGGGGAGGATTTTGAGAAAGCCGTGGCACCGGTCACAGGAACCGTCACTTGTTCGGGAGTACCGGTGACTGAGGGTTACGTGCTCTTCACCCCGGTGGTCTCTAGCAGTGATGATCCTCTGAATTCCGGAAAGACTGCAACGGGAACAATCAATCCTGACGGCACCTACACTCTCACGACCTACCATGAAGGGGACGGTGCCAAAGTGGGCACCCACAAAGTCCGGATCTACAAGCCGGATCCGGAAGACGACGAAGAGATCGTGATCGATCCGTTTGCCTGCGGCAAGCAGATCCTCGAAGTCGAGGTTAAAGACACCAACAACGTGATTGACCTCGACCCCGGCCAAGGCTGAGCCGTCATCACAAGGGCAATGAAAGCCAACACATTTCATTATGTCATTTCGAAGGGACAAGCTCCATGCTTATTCGTGGCGCCATAGGTGCACTCTGTCTGCTTCTCTTCAGTCTGAATGCGTCACTAGGATGGTCGCACGACGGACATGAGCACCCCGAATCGGCGACACCCGTGCCTGAGGAAGAGGTGCATGCGCCGTCGGCCATGCCCGATCGGATTCTCCTGACATGGCAGGACGATCCTGCACAGACTCAGGCTATCACGTGGCGGACCGATGCCTCGGTGCCACACAGTTTCGCTGAAGTCGCTCTCGCTGAACACGGCCCCCTGTTCGTCGCCAGTGCCCAAAGGTTTCCCGCAACCGTGACGCCGCATCAAAGTGATCATGGTCTGGCCCATTATCACACCGTGAACTTGACGGACCTCACGCCCGAGACGCTGTATGTCTACCGTGTCGGCGACGGTGCGAATTGGAGTGCGTGGATTCACTTTCGCACGGCCAGCGATGAGGAGAAGCCGTTCACTTTCATCTACTTTGGCGATGCCCAGAACAATGTGAAATCGCATTGGTCACGCGTATTCCGGGAGGCTTTTGCCGATGCCCCTCGGGCCAACTTTATGCTTCACGCAGGCGATCTGATCAACCGCGGCAATCGAGATGCCGAATGGGGCGAGTGGTGCAGTGCGGGCGGATGGGTGAATGCCATGATCCCCACCATCGCGATCCCGGGCAATCACGAGTATGACATTACCCGCACCGGCACGTTGCCGGAGTCTTATGAGGAACAAAAGAAGCTGCCTCGCAGTCTGTCGACCCGCTGGCAGGCCCGGTTTGCCTACCCCGACAACGGCCCGGTCGAGTTCTCCCAACACCTCGGTGAGACAGCGTACTTTCTGGACTATCAAGGGGTGCGATTGGTCGCCATGAACTCGATGGAGGACTTCAATGTGCAAGCGAAGTGGCTCCGGAACGTTCTGACTGACAATCCGAATCGATGGACGATCGTGACCCATCATCACCCGGTGTTCTCGGTCAGCGATGGCCGTGACAATCCAGAGCTGCGAGATGCGTGGCAGCCACTGTACGACGAATTCAAGGTTGACCTGGTCCTGCAGGGCCACGATCACAGTTATGGCCGGACGGGACTCCGGAAACACTCGCAGAACGTGACGGGTGGAACGACGTTCCGCGACAGCGATGCGGGCACACTCTATGTCGTGTCCGTCTCAGGACCAAAACAGTACGATGCGGGCAAAGCCCCGTTTGTCCGCAGGGCCGAAGACACACAACTGTATCAGATCATCACCGTCGATGGAGATCAATTGGTGTATCAGGCAAAGACAGCAACCGGCGAGTTGTATGATGCTTTCACACTCAACAAGCGCGCCGGGCAGCCGAACGAGTTGGTCGAACAAGTCCCGAACACCCCGGAGAACCGCCGCATGCGGACCTCAGGGGACTGATTCTGCTCAGCAGGTCGAGTTGTGGTCACGCCATCGAATCCATCTCTGTCAGTCGCGAGCGGCAACACCTCCGACGTATCGGATGGACATCCCTCCGATTCCAACTCAGCCTCTGGGCCGCGTCGTGCCCGGCTCATCGACCAGTTGTTTGTCCCGGTCGACATTGCGCCGCTGGTGTTTTTTCGCATCTTCTTCGGCGCGATGATGCTGTACCACGTGCTGTCGTGGGTGAAGAAATGGTGGATCGACTTCTTTCTAATTCGACCGGATTTCCATCTGACCTACCCCGGATTTGAGTGGGTGCAGCCGTGGCCGGGCAATTGGATGTACGTGCACTTCGCCCTGATGGGGCTGGCCTCAGTCGGCATCATGGTCGGGCTGCTTTATCGCTTGAGCGCAACGGTCTTCTTTCTCGGGGTCACACATGTGTTCTTGATCGAGAAGGCACTGTATCAAAACCACTACTATCTGATTTGCCTGATCAGCGGCCTCATGATCTTCGTGCCTGCGCATCATGCTGGGTCGATCGATGCGTTATTACGTCCCGGGATTCGCTCGCCCGTGGCCCCTTCAATCTGGTTGTGGCTGCTGCGATTTCAACTCGGGATTCCCTACTTCTATGGCGGTCTGGCCAAACTGAACTACGACTGGTTGCACGGTATGCCGATGAAGCTCTGGCTGGAGCGGCGGACAAGTCTGCCGATCGTCGGTGAGTGGCTGGGACATGATTCGGCCGCCATCCTATTCTCCTACGGTGGCCTGATTTTCGATCTTTTGGTTGTGCCTGCCCTCTTCTGGCGACGGACTCGCATGATCGCCTATCTACTTTGCGTTTGCTTTCACTTGGCCAACAGCGTCCTGTGGGAGATTGGTATCTTTCCATGGTTCATGATCGGGGCGACGCTGTTGTTCTTCCCTCCCGGCTGGGTCCGAAAGTTTCTCTCGATGCGGGCCGTCCTGCCTTCGCCGATGCCCATCCCACCCTCGACTTGGTCGCCTCGACAGCGAGTCGTCGCGACAATCATCGGGCTTTACCTGACGTGGCAGCTGTTGTTTCCATTTCGCCACTACCTGTATCCCGGCGTGGTCAGCTGGACAGAGGAGGGACATCATTTCGCCTGGCACATGATGCTGCGTGAGAAGGACCTGGGGATTCGATTTTTCGTATACAACCGCGACACGAACCAGCGTGGTCTGTTGCAAGTCAGTGACTTTCTCAACGAACGTCAGCTGACTCGAATGGGCAAAGACCCGGACATGATCATCGAGTTCGTGCACTACGTCCGTGACCACTACCGAGAGCACGACCGAGGCGATCTTGAAATTCGCGTCCTAGCGTTGACCTCACTCAACGGTCGCAAGCCTCAGTTGCTGATCGATCCTTACCTCGACTATGCCTCTGTCGATCGAGTCTGGGGGACACAACCCTGGATCATCCCGCTCACCGAGCCACTGCGAAAGGAGGGATGGAAACTTCCGCTCGACCAGTGGACAACCGAACTCGGATCGCTGATTCCTGATGACATGAAGTTAGAACAAACCGAGTGAGGGTCGCTGAAAGCCTGTGCGGACGTGCCCTCGCTGCTGCTTCAGATCAGTCCGGCTGCCGTCAGAGCCTCGCGGATGGGCCCTTGCTGTGCGGATGACGTTGGCGGCATGGGAGGACGAGGGGTGCCGCCATCTCTGTCTTGCAGTTCCATGCAGTATCGAGTGTTTGCCGGCAGGTTGTCGTGATTAATTGCGTTCCAGATTGGCAGCAGTTTCTCGTGCAGCTCGCGGCCTCGCGAGTGATCACCTGCTTGCACCGCGTCCCAGAGTGCGACACATAATGTCGGTGCAGCTGTCAGAATGGCCGCGATCGCTCCGACAGCTCCCAGCGAAAACGACGGATACAGCAGAGCATCAACGGCCGACAGAATTCGCGATCGGTCGCCCGCCATGATCAGCAGATCGGCCAGCAGCTTCATGTCGCCCGCACTCTGTTTCACACCGATCACGCCGTCGACCTCATCGATGATCCGCGTCAGCAGTTGTGGCGAGAGATAGGTCCACGGCACCACGTTATAGATCAGGACCGGCAGTTCAGTTGCCGCAGCGATCTCTGCAAAATGCCGGACCATGGATGCGTCATCAGGTCGAAATAGATAATGCACCGGAGTCACCTGCAGCGCTGTCACCCCGAGATCGTGGACCGCTCTGCCCCGCTCGATGACTGCGGCCGTGCTGTTGGTGATGATTCCAGTGATGACCGGAATCCGCCCGGCTGCTTCTTCGCTCACAATCGCTGACACCTGCCGGGTTTCTTCCGTCGACAGCGTGTGTCCTTCCCCAGTGCTTCCGCAGACGGCAAGGCCGTGAATTTGCGCAGTTTCGATCAGATACCTTGTTTCTGCCCGCAACGCATCGGTATCGATCGAGCCATCGGGGCGAAATGGGGTCACCATCGGCGGGATAATCCCGGAAATGTGATCGTGCATGATACGTAGTTCGGAGGAAGACCAAAGACGGATTCACAGTATGTCGAATGCACACGAGCAATGGCAGGCTGTTTCGCAAGGGGAAACGAACTGCCGTACGAACCTTGTGTGTGACTCATATATCGCGCGTGATGGTGGACGTTCGCCCTCTTGGGATGGTGAGGCGTGTAGTCATTCCGTTTTACATGCCACCAGACATAACCAAGCCGCGCAGTCAGAATGATGACAACCGCAATTCAGCCAGCGCGACCGTGAGGGCGCTTCCGCAGCCATTGGAGAGAGATCCGTCAGCGCACATGACCAACACTCCGCAGTCGTCAAATGTCGATGCAGCTTCACAAGAGGCCGAAAACGACAAATGTCGAAATGTCATGAGCGCGCAAGCTGATTCAACTTCTGCTCCCAGTCGGTTCGACCTCGGTTACGAATGGCAATGGCGGTGACGGAGGTGAAGTCCGAACTTCTCGCGCCATCAGTCTGACGACTCTGACTGGCAAATCTCATCCCCGCAGAGTGCTCTCGGTCGACGTCCACCTGCACGAGTTCGTCTTCATTCAAAAGCAAAGGTGTGCAGCCAGTAAATCCCTGTGTCAGCGTCACGGGAATCCGGTGCAAAGGTTGATGAATTGAGTTCTTACACGGCTGCTTCCGCAGCAAATCGAACTACCTGCAACCGAAGAACTTGTGGCGACATTGGAACGATCCGCGATAAAGACTTCCATCTCTGATTGATCAGTGAGTTCTGTCGATCATGCTGCTAATGGAATCTTCCCAGTGTCGTCGGTACTCTGGTTTCCATGGCTGACGTGACGCGAATCCTTTTACAGATCGAATCCGGCGACCCTTCTGCCGCCGAGAAGTTACTGCCTCTGGTCTATGAGGAACTGCGGCGGTTGGCGGCACAGAAGATGGCTGGTGAATCGCCGGACCACACGCTGCAGGCGACGGCATTGGTACATGAGGCGTACGTGCGACTTGTCGAGCCGAATGAGAACCGCAGTTGGAATGATCGTCGGCATTTCTTCGCTGCTGCTTGCAGAAGCCATGCGGCGTCTCCTGATTACCCACGCGCGGCGGAAGAATTCGGCGAAACGGGGAGGAGATCGGTTTCGGGCCGATCTCGGGTCGGCTGAATTGGCTGCCTCGCTTCAACCTGAGCAGGTGCTGGCGCTGAATGAGGCCTTGGACGAGCTGGGCCATCGGGATCCGATGAAGGCAGAACTCGTCAAACTGCGGTTTTTCGCAGGCCTGACTGTCGCCGAAGCTGCCGACGCACTGGGGATTTCTTCTGCAACCGCCGATCGAGAATGGGCTTACACCCGCGCCTGGCTGCAATGTCAAATCGCCGAATGAGAGGATCCGTTGGCGAATTTGGAAAAAATCTGGGATAACAGGATTCTGATGAGGGAATCCGAGGCCCAAATGCGCGCTGAGAGGGCATCTGGAAAGATCACTGGTCTGGTCTGCGAGTGGGAAAAGGTGGAGACTTCATGCGGTCAGTTCTGAATTCATTTCGACAGGGAGGTCGATCATGGCAGGGGTTTCCGCACGGCGGGCGTATCGGT
>JAJDEJ010000143.1 GCA_029259815.1 Planctomycetaceae bacterium
TCGTCAAGATCTCCGATGAGCGAATTAAACTTCAATTCCAATCCATCGATCGTTTGTGCGTCGTGCATCGCCGCATTGTCCGCGATCCACGGTAAATTGACCTATCGCACTTCGATAGTTTATTTGAGGACAGTCCCTTAGTGTCCATCTGGTCGTCGGATTAGCCATCCTTACATTGTTCGGCCTCGCGAACCTGGTCCGCTACGGTGGGTTCGACCAGATCATTGGCGCCGCGGGTTTGATTAATCTTGGCAAGATGCCAATCGGGCACCTTGTGCAATCACTCATCGGTCCGTGGTTCAGTCCCTGGTTCATTCTTGTGGAACTGTTGCTCTTGTTTCTAGTGCTCCCTCGAATCATCGCCTACTGGATTGTGTCGCAGGACGAACACGAATCGTTCAAGTTTGTGCCGCTGGTCATACTGTTTGCTGTGGCAGGATGGCTCTTATTCTTAGGCGTGAGGGACGGATTGAAGTTTGAGCCGCTGCTGCTGGGATTAGCAATGCTGATGTCGTTGGTTCAGGTCGAATTTGCATGGAGCCGTGGCCGCAAACGTGAGTCAGCCTCGGGCTCTGGTGGTGTGGAAACGCAACGACTTCGCACCCGAAACTATTTGACGTATGACTTGGGTCTCGCGTTGGCACTAGCGGGAGGAGGCTTGGTGTTCACCCTGATCGACACCTTGGGACACGGCTTGCAAGAATGGAAACTTCAATCCAGCGTCACGTACGCCAGGGCGTTCGCGACTCTCGGCGCAACGATTATGGCGATCGTTCCCGTGGCTCGATGGCTGGCGGGCTTCTTCCGCGACCAGGGTGTTTCCGGATCGCACTCGTCGCTCACGCGAACACTCAAGCGGGACTTGATGGCGGGACTGTTGGCGGTGATTCTCTTCACGCTACCTCTGATCGCCTACTCATTTGCCTCGCATGCACTCTTTCAAGGAGGGAATACGTTTTGGATGGGGGTTGCTGCAACAACAGGGACACTTGCTTTGACGATCCTGTTCGCGTTTCCCAGCGCACTGACGTTCGTCAACCGATCATCGCTTTCGCAGACGTACTCCGCGCGGCTGGCACGCGCCTACTTGGGCGCGTCGAATCCTGCGCGTCATCGGCCTGACGGTATCAACGTAACCGAAGTGATTGCGGGAGACGACGTGGCGTCGATTCGCGACTATCGCCCGCACGAAGCCTCAGGTCCACTGCATTTGATCAACGTGACGATCAACCAGACGTTGGACTTCGGATCACTGTTGCGCAAACGCGACCGGCAGGGACTGAACATGGCTGTGAGTCCGCTGGGCGCATCGGTGGGAGAGGGCTGGCACAGCGAGTGGACTGAAGCGTCGCACGCGAGTCAATCTGGTGCTCGCAAGGTCCCGACTGGTCTGGACCCAATCGCCAAAGCACCTGGCAGCCTGCACCCATTGGTTGATCAGTTGGATCGACCCGCCGATCGTGCGGAGATGCTGTCGCTTCGTCAATGGATCGGAATTTCCGGCGCAGCGATCGATCCAGGGAGCGGGCGCGTCACCAACCTCGGCACTGCGCTGTTGATGGGTTTGCTCAACATGCGCACCGGACATTGGTGGGACAGCGGTATTTCGGTCGCCGATCGCGTTGGTTGGCCCATTCTCTCGCCCATCCGTCGATTCCTGTATCTGATCCCGCGGTACTTCACGACTCAATCTCTTTTGATCTCCGAGTGGCTTGCCCGGTATCCGGGTCCCTGGCTGCGGTTTTGGCATATTTCCGATGGCGGCTTTTTCGAGAATCTGGGCTCGTACGAACTCATTCGCCGCCGCATTCCGCGCATCATCGTGTGTGACGGTGGCGCAGACCCGAGCTATGACTTCGAGGACTTTTCGGAACTGGTGCGCAAGGTGCGAATCGACTTTGGAGCCCGGATCGAGTCGTTGACGGAGTTTGAACTGGACAAGTTGGTTACAGAGGGAGTCGTTCCGCAGGCTGTCCGCGATCGACTCGGGACGATCACTCAGCTCAAACCCCCCGTTGACAGCAATCGCCTAGTGACTGGACCATCCGAGGCACACGCTGCGTTGTGTTGGGTGCACTATCCGAACTCGCACCTTGCCGATCGTTCCCTGCTTCTGTACCTGAAGGCGAGTGTCACGGGAGACGAGCCTGATGATGTCCAGAACTACCATCAAGAACACTCGGAGTTCCCTCATGAATCGACGGGCGATCAGTCATTCCAGGAGGCTCAATGGGAGAGCTACCGCAAGCTCGGTGAACACGTCGGCACACAGATCTTCACGGGTGACTGGTTTTGGAAGATACCGCTGCCCCCCAGTCGTCGAGGGCCAGCATGATGCGTCCTGCCTTGCTACTCAGTCTGTGCCTGATGTTTCAGTCGCTCAGAGTGTCGGTTGCCTCCGACCACACCGATCCGATCGACCCGCTGAACCGGCAACGACAGGAAGGCGCCATCACCGACCTGTATGTCTTTCCGGTGTTGAAGGACGGCACGTCAGCTGTTCCATTCGAACGCACCGCGAATCTACCTCTGCATGATCCGTTGGCAGACGTCATCCGCGAAGAGCTCAGTGACGAGGATCGCAATCAAATCGATGCGATCATGGTCATACTTTGTGTACGCCGTGAGTTGACCGACATTGGAAGCCTCAAGTTGGAACCGTACACATACAAGGTCAACGTCGACTACAACAGCGCTGTCAATTTCCCGAGGCAAGCTGATCTCAACGCAAACTCCAATAACAGAGCACCAATGGTGGAGAGCACAGATGCGAAATCGGGTCACTCGCATGGAATGGACAAGCTGTCTGTTGTCGAAGCGTTTGCAAGGTACGGTGGCAAGATCCGTCATCCCGATGAGATCAAGGAAGATATCGTCATTGAGTTTCGATTGACCAATGATGGTAAGTTGCAAGCGGGCTATCCCCGTTTCGCTGTTCCCAAGGGTTTGGAAGTTGATCTGAGCCCGATTTCCGGCATCTACGACGATCCGTTTATTTTCCCATCATTTTTCGGCACGAACATCGTCGCGATGCAGGCTCGTATTCCGCTGAACGTCTTCCCCGCAGATCGTAGCGATCTTCTGATTTGGGCAACATCACACAAACGTTCGCGCCAATTGGATCACGTTGGACGGTCACTCCGCACGCAGAACCCACGGTTTGAACTGCTGAATACCCTGCACCCGAGCAAACACGTTGCGGCCATCACGGAGGAGCACGTCCACCCCAGTCTCATGCGCGACATCAAGTTGCGGCTTAACTTCGGTTCCCTGTTTGCGTATCGCCATTGGGATTTCGTTCCCGATGTAATGTGTTACTCAACCAAACTACCTGTCGGGTTTCCGAATGGCCGGCTGTTGACTGATGATGTTGCAGCCATTCTCGCCCAGCACGGCGACACACTGCTCTACGAACTTTCTTTTCAAGACGACAAGTATCGCTGGCCACGACAAACAACCAACGACGGTCGCACTGATGAGTTCAGAGGATTCAAGACGAAGTCTCCCTTTTTGCAGGTACCACATCCTAAACGAGCTCAACCTCCGCCATTGCGACTCTCGACTGCAAGCATCGTGAAGTTAACTGCAATCGCCTTGTTTTTGCTGCTGTCCTTGCTGTTGACACACTGGTTGTTTGCCCGCTGGTATTACCGACGCAAACTTCGTCAGAGGTATTTGTAGTCCATGAAGTTCGACACTACTTATCTTGGACCACAGGGCAAACATGCTGAGGATGAAGCGTATCATGGATCACGATACGCGGACGTGAAGGCGGCCATCTTTCAAAACGCCTACTACCTCACGTGGGGTGATGAAGGTGAGCAGCCGCTTCCGGTTTACGCTGTGACACTGGGGCGCATCCTACGCGGAGTTGTGCCCGGTTGCTTGCCTTGGCAATTCAAAGCGGCGGCGATGCGCGCAGTCGAGTCGAAGGCCGATATGCGTTGGGGAGAAGATGGGCGAGGATTTCGACGGTTGCTCCATCCGAATAGTATCTGTCTATTTGGTCGGTGGATCATTGACGGGGAGAACAGTTACAGCGGATATTTTCGGCAAGGCAGCGAGGCACTGATTGTCGCCCGTTATTCAACGTGTTGCACCGAAACACGGCGAGGTTACACGCGATCACTATCACTGGTTGGTAAGCTCTACCCAACCACTGACACCGATCACGTTGATCCGCTTGAAACGGCGAATTTTATCACTCAAGAGGATATCGGTGGCGAGCGGACTCAGTACATCAACGATGCAGAGTTGCGGAACGCGCCGAATGTCACACCATGGAGGCGCGGTTGGGGGACGCCGATCTTGCTGATCTCAGGCCTCTTGTTCAAATTTGTCAACGTTGAACCGGCAATCCGACAGTTGCACACGATCGCGGAGTTAGGCAAACCACCAGATGAGCAAACGCGCACGCCGGAGTTCATGCAACTGACGGTGTCCGATGAGCAACCCTATGTTCAAGGAGGCGCCTTGGATTTCCGCGATGAAATTCTGGAACACCTCGATGAAGGCGGTCAGTCTTGTAGGGATGACCGCAAACTGGTGTTCAATGTCGACGTCACGGACCACGGAACACGTAGAGGTGTGTTGGCTCAACGATGGCAATTCGACGACTGGCAGCGTATCGGCAGGATCGAGTTCACCGAAGCAGTCGCTTCGTACAATGGCGACTTTGTGATTCATTTTTCGCACCCAAACTGGCGGACTGATCGCAACGATCCAGCGACTTCCGTGCGAGCAACATGACAGATTGGACCTGAGAGTTTTGTACCTCAGACATTGACTCTTGAGATTGAGGACGAATGATTCGGAACAGTTCACACTCGGACATCGAGAAACTCGGCGATGCAGCAAGGGGATGCTTTGCGGCCTTAGGCCATGTGGTGATGCCGTTTCTTTTCGTCCGTTTGTGGACCTTCGTCTTGGGCTCGGTCGGGACGCTGATTCTGGCTCGTGTCTTGCAGATCTCCAACCCTTGGCGTCAAACATCGATTAACAAAAGCAGTGTCTTGCTCTTCCGGGCGGTTGAGATGACATGTCCCTTCGATCCCACAAGTGACAGTCCCCCCCCCAATACAATGACCTGTGATGAGTAAGCTCTGTAGCACCGATTTCTTAATCAGTTGCACCACCCGTTTTGCTCGAAGGGCCGAGAGATGAAACTCAAAGACGTCAAAGCACTCGTCGATCAAGATCCGGCACGGCGAGCAATGCAGATGCTGAAGCTCGGATCTGCCCTTGCGGAAGAGAAGAAGGAGTCGGGGAAGCTCACTGTTCCGAGCCCATTGAAAGCGAGGAGCGTGATGGAACACGAGCCGGGTCTGATGTTGCTGAGTCTGCATGGTGTCGCCGCAGAAGAACCTCACAAGACCGTGGGGCTACATAGCACCGGTCGCACATTGGAGACCGCCGCCGGCGAGGTTGACGACTTGGTTCTGACGCCGCGTGGACGAAAAAAGCGTGTGCGTGCAGCCATGCGACGATCTTCGGGAACATCCGTAGAAGATCTCGCGATCCGACAATTGGGTATTGGATTGCTCGAAAGCGACCCACACGCTCGTGTTTGCGCGGCGTATGCCTATTGGCAGGCCACGGGTTGGAGTGAACCGGTCATGCCCATTCTCACCAATGCCATTGACAGTTCTGATGTCGATGAGCGCGAACTTGCTGCAACGTGTCTCACACAAATCGATGCTAAGAAAGTACGCAAGTTGCAGGGAACGGCCAGTGACGACAAACCGCAAACACCCATTCAACCTGTCAAGCCGTCGATGACCGTGCTGATCCACGGCACCTTTGCGATGGATTCGGCCTGGTATCAACCGGGGGGCGACTTCCACTCGTACATCAAAAGCAAAGTCTACAAGGATGTGTATTCCAAGTCGGATTTCTTCTTTTGGAGCGGTCGATATCACGTGCTTGACACCGAGTTGAAGAAGATGTGGACAGCAGCCGCAAAAAAACTTGTCGCGTGGTGCAAAGCACATCCAACCAATAAGCTTCGTCTCATCGCGCATAGTCACGGTTGCAACATAGTGAACATTGCGACACAGTTGGGCCTCGAGGCTTGTTCACTGGTTCAACTCAGTCCGCCAGTACGAGATTGGAATCTGCCTGATATGCAAAGAGTATCGAGCTGCACTTTCTGAGAAAACGCATCCGATGCGGCGGAATTGGTCTTCACAAAGTTGGCTCATCCCTCACGCTTTGGTTGGGAGACCGAAGTCCGCAAGGGGGAGAGCCAAGGATGGCATCTTACCACGCACCGCGCGAGT
>JAJDEJ010000144.1 GCA_029259815.1 Planctomycetaceae bacterium
TCGTCAAGATCTCCGATGAGCGAATTAAACTTCAATTCCAATCCATCGATCGTTTGTGCGTCGTGCATCGCCGCATTGTCCGCGATCCACGGTAAATTGACCTATCGCACTTCGATAGTTTATTTGAGGACAGTCCCTTAGCGACCTTCGTGACGGAAACCTGCCCCGAAGTCTTTCCGTGTGATATGCTTTTGAAATGCGATCACTTTGCCTGTTACTCATGTTCTGTTCGCCCGTTGCCGCTCAGACGGATGCGGTCGCGTTCTCTCCGGTTACTGCGACGCTGACCGGGTTGTGCAGTCGTCAGCAACTGCTGGTCACGCAGACGGCGGGAGATGATGTCGTGGACCTCACGCGGCAGGCGACGTATGTGAGCGAGTCCCCGGAGGTCGCCACGGTCGATGAACGGGGCGTTGTGCATGCAGTCGGCGAAGGGACGACGGCGATTCGGATCGACATTGAAGGACAACAGCAGTCGGTCACGGTGACGGTTGAGAATCTCAACGCGAACGTCGCTCTCGATTTCCAACGGGACATCCAACCCCTGCTGGCGCGGCACGCGTGCAACTCGGGGGCCTGTCATGGCAAGGCGCGGGGACAGAACGGCTTTCAACTCTCTCTACTCGGCTTTGACTCGGACTTCGATCATCAGGCACTCGTAAAGGAGGCGCGGGGCCGACGGGTGTTCTTCGCGGCTCCGGAGCAGAGTCTGCTGCTGACCAAGCCGACCGGGGCTGACCCGCATGGTGGTGGAGTGCGAATCGAAACAGGTAGCGAGGCGTACGAGTTGCTGCGTCAGTGGATCGCGCAGGGGGCGCCACGTCATGTCCCGGATACGCCGACGCTCGTGAGTGTGACCGTCGAGCCGGACGCGCGTGTGATGCCGTACAACTCTGATCAACAACTGCGAGTCACCGCTCACTACAGCGATGAGTCGACCCGCGACGTCACGCATCTGGCAACGTATCAGTCCAACGATAGTGCGATCGCAGCCGTCGATGAGAGTGGGCTGGTCACCGCCAGCGAGATCACTGGCGAGACGGCCGTGATGGGTCGCTATCAGGGGTACTTCGCCGTGTCCACTGCGTCTGTGCCGCTGCCGGGTGAGGTGCCGAGCGAGTATTACGATGACCTGCCGCGTCGCAACTTCGTCGATGAGCATGTCTACACAAGCTTGGAGCGATTGTCTCTCACCGTGTCGGAGCCGGCTCCTGATCACAAGTATCTGCGGCGGGCGTATGTCGACATCATTGGTCGCTTACCCACCGTCGAAGAGGCTCGCGCGTTCCTTGAAGATCCGTCGCCGGAAAAGCGAGACCAGTTGATCGATCACCTGCTCAACCAACCCGAGTACGCTGAGCACTGGGCGAACAAGTGGGCTGATCTGTTGCGACCGAACCCGTATCGCGTCGGCATCAAGACGGTCCTCAACTATGACAACTGGATTCGTAGTGCGTTCCGCCGTAATCAGCCGTACGACGAGTTCGTTCGCGAACTGATCACCGCAGAGGGCAGCACCTGGGAAGACGGGCATGTCACGCTCTTCCGCGACCGCCGCAGTCCGGACGAGATCACCACGATCGTCAGTCAGTTGTTCCTCGGCATCCGCCTGGAATGTGCGAAGTGCCATCACCACCCGTTTGAAGTTTGGGGACAGGACGACTTCTACTCGTTCGCTGCGTTCTTCGCCAAGATCGGTCACAAGGGGACGGGACTGTCGCCGCCCATCTCGGGGTCGGAGGAGATGATCTTCGCCGGCACGAGCGGCAACGTGAGGCATCCGCTCACGAACGCGGTCATGGAGCCGCGGCCACTGTTCGGCGAGCCGGTCGAGATCCCCACAGACGGTGACCCGCGCGACGCTCTCGCTGAGTGGCTGACGTCGGGCGACAATCCGTTCTTCGCCCAGACGATGGCCAACCGTGTGTGGGCCGACATCATGGGGCGCGGTCTCGTCGAACCGGTCGACGACCTGCGGGCGACCAACCCGCCCAGCAACGCGGCCCTGCTCACAGCCTTGGGCAACGACTTTCGTGACTCGGGGTTCGACCTCAAACATCTCATCCGCACCATCACCAGATCGCATGCCTACGGGCTGAGTTCGCTGCCATCGGATCGCAACGTCGTCGACACGCGTAACTTTTCCCGGCACTATCGAGTGCGCCTGCGGGCCGAGGTACTCGCTGACTCGTGGACGCAAATCGTCGGCATGCCACAAACATATTCAGCCATGCCTCCGGGATCGTCAGCGAAGGAAATCTGGACGCATCGGGTCGAGTCGCAGTTCCTCGATACATTCGGCAGACCCGACCCGAATCAGGACCCACCCTGCGAGCGGACAACGGACACAACGGTTGTGCAGGCTTTGCACCTCATGAATGCCAAGGACTTGCACGCCAAACTCGTGGATGACGCCAGTTGGGCCAACCAACTGGCCGAGAGTGAATTAACGCCGGCTCAGATCGTCGAAAACGTCTATCTGGCCGTCTATTCCCGCCTCCCCGACGAAGAGGAATTGCAAATCGCCCTTGATTTGTATGATAATGAGGAAACCAGTCGACGAGCCGTCACTGAAGACCTCCTGTGGGCCCTCTTCAACACGCCCGAGTTTGTCTTCGAGGATTGACTCGTCACATGTTTCGGATGCACCGTCAAACAGGTTTCTCCGTAGCTGAACTCGCCAGAGTTCAGAAACGATCAACCTTTAATGATCTGAATTCTTGCGAATCCAGCTACAGATGGGCGTGAAGCCGATTCATCCTACCCCAACGTCCTGCCTACTTCGTTCCGCCCGGAGCAACCCATGAGCCGTTACCTCAACTGCGAGGGCGTCAGCCGACGCGATTGTCTCAAATTTGGACTCGGCGGCCTGTTCGGAGCCGGCATGGTCGACATGCTGCGACTGTCCGGACAAGCCTCGACCGCATCTCACATCACGCCGACCGCGAAGAGCTGCATCCTCGTCTGGCTCGACGGTGGTCCGACGCACTACGAAACATTCGACCCCAAGCCGCTCGCCCCCTCCGAGATTCGAGGCGAGTTCCATCCGATCGAGACCAGCCTGCCCGGCGTCCACTTCTCCGAGCACATGACGAAGCTTGCCGCAATGGCGGACAAGCTTTCGATCATCCGCTCGATCCGCCACAACCAGGGCAACCACGGTGCGGGCAACCACTACATGATGACGGGTGCCCCGCCCCGCATCCCGGTCGGCTGCGGCGCGTTCGTGAGTTTTCATCCGAGCCTCGGATCAACGACCGCCTTTGCGCGTGGTCAACAGAGTGGCCTGCCGTCGTACTTCTCGATGCCCCGCATGTCCCGCTCGGGCGGACCGAACTTCCTCGGTGCGAAGTATGCACCCTTCGTGGTGCCGGACGATCCCAACAACGACAAGTTCCGCGTGCGTGACGTCTCACTCCCCGGCGAGCTGGAAACGTCCCGCTTCGACAACCGTCGCGGACTGCGCGAGTTGGTTGACCGTCTGCCCCGCATCAACGAACCTGTCGCGGGCGATCCGGTCCCCGCCCTCGATGGCTACTATGAGCAAGGCTACGACCTCGTCTCTTCTCCCGAAGCACAAGCCGCATTCGACATCCACAGCGAGTCGGACGAAATGCGAGACGCCTACGGTCGCAACTCGTTCGGCCAGCGAGCCCTCCTCGCCCGACGACTCGTCGAAGCCGAGGTCCCCTTCATCACGCTCTACGAAGGGGGCTGGGACAATCACGTCGGTCTGTTCTCCAACCTCAAGAAACGGCTGCCGACTTTCGATCAAACGATCGCCACGCTCATCCAAGACCTGGAAGATCGCGGACGCCTCGACTCGACGCTCGTCGTCGTGCTGGGCGAATTCGGCCGCACCCCCAAGATCAACAAAGACGCCGGCCGCGACCACTGGTCAAACGCGATGTCCGTTCTGATGGCGGGCGGCGGCACCCCCGGCGGTCAGATCATCGGCGCCACCGACCCCCAAGGGTATTCCGCCGTCGACCGCGTTCTCTCCCCGGAGAACTTCGCCTCGACTGTCTACACCAAACTGGGCATCGATCCCGATCAGATGCTCTACACGCCGCAGGGCCGCCCGACCCACCTCGTCAGCGATCCCACGCCGATCACCGAATTGATGGGGTGAGACCGTCTCACCGACCGTTCATCGTCGGTCAATCGACAAGTGTGATCAGTGCCATTCTTCGCGAGTCCGCCGAACATACGACCCTTGCTTTTTTGGAACACTAATTACCGCTAATTTCACACTAATTGCGTAACCGTTCACGGGTCGGAGAGCCTACGATAACAGGGGTTTCCGGAACTGATGGTGCAACTCATGCGGTCACGAAGTCGGGAACAACGATGCAATTCTTGATTCTGTTCAGTCTACTGGCGAAATCCCTCGGGAAACTC
>JAJDEJ010000145.1 GCA_029259815.1 Planctomycetaceae bacterium
AACGGCACTACCCGAAGAAAATCAAGGTGCCCGATCATGAAATGAAACAACTCAACATCCACAAAACGAGATCATGTCCACAATGGAACTACACCATCAAACCAGAGTTTCAGGGAAGTAATTGATTCCCACTTTCTTAGCCTTCAAGAATCCTTTGTAGAATTTCCGTTTGGTTTGGGTTTCGTCAACGATCAGGCTGGAAACTCTTTGAATGACTCCGTAGCCCTGAGCCTCAATCGACAGACACTCCCAGCCAATCTGTTCGATGGGTATTGGATCCGTCTCGTTCAGGATATTCAGGTCGTCTCCATCCTCTTCGTAGTCGACAAAGATGAAACTGAGATCATTCCTGTCCTCGTATACCCACTTATGCATCTTCTTGATTGAAATCATGTTGGGTGAGTAGTTCTGTTTCGCAACGTTGTTGCTCTTGACGTTCACAGCATGCTCATCCGACAGCATGAAGTCACCGATGGCTTTCCTCGACGTTGTGCTTGCTCCGTATTTGGCGGCCATCAGGTTTTCGATTTTCTTGTATGCGTCCATTGGGGAATCGGTCTTTCGGACTCTCGGTTTGATTCGGAATGGACGTCGCCAATACTGGCGAGGCAGTGATTCAGGTCGGACTTTCGCCGGACGCAACTCGGTTTGAATGTACAATCTTGCCAGTCGTCCGGCAAAGTCGGGCCTACGCGCTTATCTCGACGGAGTGTGATGGCTATTGCTTGAGTGATCGCAATCGCAGTTTGCGGATTTGGCCTTGGGTTTCGAAGCTGGCGAGGCCGAAGGGTTTTGAGGGCTCGACTTCGATGCGGACGTCGATGTCTTTCTTGGCGTAGTCGACGTCGGCGATTTGTTTGTCGTTGATCCAGGCTTCGATCTTGGCGTCGGTCACTTTGAGGCGGATCTTGTACCACTCTTTGCGGGTGAACTTGAAGAAGTCGGTCGTCTCGTTTTCGGAGGCGTCGTAGCTGTCGATGGTGGAGATGCCGACGATGGTGCCGCCCCAGCCGCCGAGGACGAGGGAGGCGTAGTCGTCCTTGACGGGGAAGGTGAGGGCACAGAAGAAGTCGCTGCCGGTGACGCGGCGGCCTTCGAATTCGACCTCGTAGTTGACCTTGGGCAGAGGCTTGCCGGTCCAGGTGATGCCCGTCATGGGGTTGCCCATGTCCATCACGAGGGCACCTTCCTCGACGTAGACTTCGCCTTCGCCGCCGAACTCGGTCGGCTTCCAGTTGGTGAGGGTCTTGCCGTCGAAGAGTTGCTGCCACTCGCCTGCGGGGGGGGCGTCCTTGGCGTCGTCAGCGATGACGGCAACTGTGACGCCAATGAACGAAAGACACAGAATCGTGGCACGCATGGCGATGCTCTCCGGATGATGACTCAAGGGTTGGGTGTCTCAGGTGAGACAGGAGCTTCAGCATCGGCATTTGACGTGGTCGAGTCAACCAGTTGACGCCCGAATCGGCCCAGAGAACGTGCCCAGCCGGGGAGTGATCGTCGATAGAACACGAGGAGGGGCAGGCTCACGATCAACAACAGCGCGATGATTGGTGCGTAGGTGAAGGCGGACCACAGCAGGGTGATCGCGAGCAGGATCGACTGGATGATCAGCACGGAGGTCAAACGCTCGACGCGTCTTTCCAGTGAGGCCAGTCGGGATGTGTCTGGTTCGACCATGGGCTGATCCGCGTTGCATGCAAAGAATCACCTTGATGCCATCATACCCCACCCGGCACTTGTCGAGGGGGGTTTTTCGAGCCGGTTCAAAACCGATCAAGGTGAGAAGTGAGGGTGGCAGGGTCAGAAGCGAAGCGGATGGCCCTGCTGTCACCGGTTCCGGGCCTTCCCGTTGGTCAGACCCGGCCACCCTGGGGCAGTGTTTTGAAATGGGCTCCCGTTAGATCATGAAGTCAGTCTTCTGGCCGAGGATGCGGTCGATGAGGTCTTGGGAGAGTTCGATGGCGGGGGACGTGTCTTCGTCGAGGTCGGTGGGGTTGATGCCGCAGTATTGGGACCAGGGGCCGAGGTGTCGCCAACGACCGGCCCGTTTGGGCTCCTCCGGCATGACGGGAGTGGTGCAGCGGTTGCAGCCGATGGTGGAGTAGCCCTGTTCGTGGAGCGGATTGAGGATGACGTTGTTCTCGTTGATGTACGCTTCCATCTGCTCGTCTTCGAAGGCAGCCAGTGGGTTGATGCGGACGACGTTCATTTCGGGATCGACAGAAAGGATGGGGCACTCGCCTCGTCGTCCGCCGTCGGCTCGACGCAGACTGCCAATGAGGGCATCGACGTCATCCTTGATGGCGCCCAATGGTTCGACCTTTCGCATGTGACAGCATTTTTGTTGGCCGTCTACGGAGAGGTAGAGCACGCCGTGTTCGGCTGTTTGCTGCTCCATCGTAAGTGCCGGCTTGAGGGTGCGGACGGGGAGGCCGTACTCGTCGCGAATGCGGTCGCGTGTTTGCAGGGTCTCCTCGAACATCACACCCGTGTCGACGAAGATGATGGGAATGCGGAGTTGCAGCTGCGACAGCATGTGACAGACGACAGTGCCCGACTTCTGCATGGCCGAGATGGACGCGACCCGATTGCCGAAGATCTCATGCGCCCAACGGAGCAAGTCTTGGGGAGAGCTGTTTTCGAAGGTTTTGTTGAGGCCGGCGAGTTTGGCTTGGGAGAGTCGGGCCATGATTCTTGTGAGGGAATATGTGTGTGAGTGTGGTGAGATGGAAGTCTAAGGGACTGTCCTCAAATAAACTATCGAAGTGCGATAGGTCAATTTACCGTGGATCGCGGACAATGCGGCGATGCACGACGCACAAACGATCGATGGATTGGAATTGAAGTTTAATTCGCTCATCGGAGATCTTGACGA
>JAJDEJ010000146.1 GCA_029259815.1 Planctomycetaceae bacterium
CAGCCCGTTGAAAAACGTGCTTGACTGGGATGATAGACTTGGGTCTCGTGTGGAGTCGAATCAGGAGGATGTGTGATGGGGATGGGGCGTCGGGAGAGTGAGCGGCAGGGGACGTTTTGGGTGGCGACAGCCGACACTCCGCAAGGACCGCGGCATGTCTTCTATGAGAAGTTGAACTCCATCCTGGCGGAGGCCAGCTTTGATGCGTGGATCGAGGAGCTGTGCGAGCCGTTCTATGCCGAGACCGGACGCCGGGGCATTCCGCCGGGCGTGTTCTTTCGGATGCTGTACATCGGGTACTTCGAGGGCATCGATTCGCAACGAGGCATCGCGTGGCGGTGCGAGGACAGTATGTCACTCAAACGCTTTCTCGGATACGAGCCGTTTGACGAGACGCCCGATCATTCGAGTCTGAGCCGCATTCGGGGACGGCTGCCGTGGGAGGTATTTGAGGCGGTGCATCGGTTTGTGCTGGAGGTGCTGCACGAGCACAACCTCTTGGACGGCACGAGCGTTGGTGTGGACTCGACCGTGCTGGAAGCCAACGCAGCGATGAAGTCGATCGTCCGCAAAGACAGCGGTGAGGACTGGGAGGCGTACGTCACGCGACTGGCGGAAGAGGACGGCGTGCAGATCAAGTCGAAGGCCGACCTGATTCGCTACGATAAAGACCGGAACAAACGAGGCAAGAAGAAAGTCTCAAACAACGAATGGGAATCGCCCAGCGACCCGGACGCTCGCATCGCGAGGATGAAAGACGGTCGCACTCACATGGCGTACAAGGCCGAACACGTCATCGACCTGGCGACCGAAGCGATCATCGAAGCGGAAGTGTACCACGCGAATGAGGCGGACACGGCCACCCTGGTGCCCAGCCTGCAGCAGGCTCAAACGCATCTGGACAAATCGACGGGCCTTTTGTGCGACATCAAAAAGGTGGTGGCCGACACGGGGTATCACGCCGCGAAGACCTTGAAGGACTGTCGCGATGCCTTGGGAATTCGCAGCAAGACGTACATCCCCGAACCGCAGCGGAAGAGTGAGTGGGACTGGAGCAAGCGGACCAACGCCGAGCGTCGTGCGGTGACCAACAACCGGCATCGCACCGAGCGGGATTACGGTAAGCGTCTGCAAAAACGCCGGAGCGAAGTGGTGGAACGCAGCTTCGCCCACACCTGCGAGACGGGCGGCGGCCGCCGAACATGGCTGCGCGGGATCGATGACGTGAGAAAGCGTCACTTGATGACAGCCACGGCCCACAATCTGGGCCTCGTGCTACGAAAGCTGCTGGGCAGCGGCAAAGTGCGGCAGTTCGCAGCCATGTGGTCGCGTGTATTTGCGGCTGTGAACGCTCGCCCCGACCTCATCAGAACTTTGCACCACTTGACCACAGCCTGCTCACGTCTCGCCTCACCGATTCGCCAGAACTCACCCCCCCCACGTCCTGACCGCCTGAACAAAAACCCCACTACCGAAACACCCATTTTCAACGGGCTGTTAGAGCTGCTCAGGCCGATTGGAACGAACGGATGAAGGAACGTCCCTACACAACGTTGATTCCCAAAGGGCAGACCGCACCAGTGAAGATTCGCTAACGCGCAGACAAGTCTTTTAATGATCGGCACAAGGTGGCGGAGTGGTTCGAATTCGTCGCATCCGATGGATTCACTGTTTAGCAGCCCATTGATTTTGGTGTTTGATGGCTGTTGGTTTTGTCAGAGGGTGAGAAGTGCCGGTGGCGTCTGTTTCGAGGTGGGATGGGTGTTGTGTCGCGAGGTGCGTGCGGCCGTCCTTCATCCTCGCGATGCGGGCGTCCAGATCACTCGGTGACTCCCACTCGTCGTTCGAGACCTTCTTTTTGCCCCGCTTGTTCCGATCTTTATCGTAGCGAACCATTTGAAACTTGCTTCATATTGAATCTAACGCATGATGCCGAATCCCACTGTGATTTGGACTGAATACGTCAATGATCCTAGCTCTGTCCCATATGCCTTAGGGGAATCTGTCTCGCCTGAGAACAACTGCGATGCTAGTTGATAAGCTTTGTAGTCCGTAACGCCAGAGGAGTATCCGTAAGCAAATTCTTCTGCGAGAGTCGTTGACGCAGTGGCGTCTTGGAGTGACTGAAGTTCGCCCAACTGCACGCCGGCAGCATTGGCCAATTGGACTCCCTGGGCTTTTGCACTTTCGAATGCCTGCTTGAGCGCGGCCTCTCTTTGTTCCTGACGAATCGCCGTATAGAACAGGAAGGTTGGTTCGCCAGGCTTCTGTTCGTCAGAGAAGAAGTCATTTGCCATCATTTGGGCCTCTTCCAGTAACTCCAATTCTTCCTCGGAAAGCTCCTCATTTTCATCGGCTCCAGAGAGCTTGGCGTCTTTGATCTGCTGTTGGAGTTGGTAGACGGTTGCCAGGCGTTCGATCGCGTCGGACTCGCTGAGATCCCATTCGGCGGTCAGCCGGGCGGTGACTGTGACCATTGGCTGAAGTGCGGTTGTCTCCAAGTCGCGTCCGGCAAGGTTGAAGCCCTCAAGGACTTGCGCCCGCAAGCTCTGCTGAGCATCGGACTGGGCGGTCGCAATTTTGGGATCGGCAATCTTCACAGAGTCTTCGTTTGCTCCCAGTGCTGCCACCTGTGCCTTGGCGGCTTCGATTCGATCCTGAAGCGATGTGACAGCTTCGCGAACATCCTGATTACGGGCGATCAAATCGACGACCAAGAGCATCCGCTCGGCTGGTACTTCGATCGAGGCTTTTCCTGTCGTGAGAATCACATTCCCGTCCGTTGCCTGACTGTATGCAGAACCGGGAAGGGCGAACAGGATCATCAAGGCCGGTCCTGTCATTGACGCAGAGATGAGTCGTGGCATGGTGTCCTCGTTGTTGCGGTATGGTTCGGTGAGTGTCGAGCCGTCTCAGCGGAGGGCGTCGGCTCCATAGTCCGTTCGAATCTGTTTACGGAGTCCGAGAATCTCCGGACCCGTCATCGTGCGAATGGTCCAGTAGAGTTGCTTGACCTCATTTTGAGCGTAGGGGTCGTTCTTCAATTGGGTGTAAATCTGCTCCAGAACTGGCACGGTGGCGGGGTCGTTCACTCGGGAGATCGCTCCGTAGGCGAGTCTGCGGGCGAGCTCGTTGTGAGGTGCGGCTTCCCACGCTGCGATGACGTCATCCAGCGATTGAAAATCGCCCAGCAGGGCTCGCAGATAGCCCGCTTGCGCCCGCACGGCGAGTTCGGAATGATCGAGAAAGCGGTCCAACTGCGGTAGTGAGATGCCTTCTGGCGCTTCGGGCACGATCGGTCCACTTTCGGAAGTCTCATAGCTGTGTCCGCGCCAACTCACGTAACGTGCGGAGTCGCCCAGCACATCCATCAACCCATCATTCTGGAGAGTCGCGTAGACGAGTCCCGTCTCCGCGAATGCCTGTTCCTCAGCATCCAACAAGCGGGTGGAGCGGTCGAGGGCGTCCGTTTCCTTTTCACAGAACAACAGCACATTCAGCGCGACCTCACGCACGTCCAACGGAAGCTCCTCGTCGGTGAAGACCGACTCTGCCAGCGGAATGACGCTCTCCCGATCGACGTTCAATAACACCAGCAGAGCGGTCACTCGCTGCCACGGAGTTCCCTCGTCTGCATATCGAGTGCAGTCTGAGGCACATCGCTTGATCTCACGTGGCGGGGTCTCTTCCAGGTTGTAGATCTCCTCCGAAAAGTAAGCACCCAGAAACGGCTGCAGAAGTTCACGACTCATGCGTCTGTCAACATCCGGGCGAGCCAACAGTTCCCAGAGCAGGCCAGGCGTTCGGGCATCAGAGGCCTGCACCACACTCTGTGCAGCGAGAATGAGTGAGGAGACAGCATCCGTGGAGGCCGTGAGGTGTTGAAAAAGAGCCTGACGCTCCTCCCAGGTCAGTCGGGGCAGGCAGGCAATGACTTTCTCTGTCAAATCCGGCTGCTCGGCCGCAGTCATCAGGATCGGAAGTGCGTCAGCTTGTCCGAGCAGGGCAAGAGCTCGAGCCGCAGAGGTTCGCTCCTCAACCTCCTCCGCATTCAGCAACGGCAGAAGAAGCGGCTCCGATTCATACAGCCATTTGGATAATTGCCGTTTGTCACGTATCCGCTGCAGGGAATCTTCCGACTGAGTGGGCTCATCCACATCTTCAGCACCGTCCGTCAACTCTGGCTCAGGTTCCTCTTCGACTCGCTCTTTGGAACCACCGCCCAGCAAGCCACCGAACAGAGATTCCAAGATTCCAGGTTGTGATTGAACCACACTTGAGCTGGATCGAATTCGTATTGATGACGTAACCTGATCTGCATCTCGAAGACTGTCAATCTCTTCTGCGAGTTGCCCAAACACAGCATCGAGAGCAGCCGTGCGCACAGATGCAGTGGTGTCTTGAAGTGCTTCCTCAAGTTGAGGCAGTGCCTTGCCCTGTTTGTACTCAACCAGACCGGTCACCGCTGCAGCGCGGACACTCGCCAGTTCATGCTGACACGCTCGCTGCAAGAAGGGCAGTGCGTTGGAACGATAGAGAGAATTGCTGACCAGGACACGGATGATCTCCGGGGCTAATTCGGGATGGGTCTGTGCCGCTGTCGTGAGTGGCTCGACGGCTTTTTTCGTCGTGGTGGCTTCCAATCCGGTCGCAGCACGACTGACAACAAAGGCATCTTCATCGTCCAGCAACCCGATCAAGGCGGTCTGAACGGCTGTCTGATCGACTTTCGATTTGAGGTCATGGTCCTTGAGCAAACGGGCCACCCCGTCAGCAGATTCGGCTCGGACTCGCCAACTCGGATGTTCAAACATCCCCAAGAGGGCCGCAACCGCCGTCGCTTCCTTGACTTCTCTGAGAAACCGAATGGCGTGGACAATCAAGTCCGGGTCATGTTCCTGCCTGGCGTATGCGGCGATCTTTGGCACCAACTGCGACGTCGGAGATTCCGCAAGTTCTTTGAGCACGGCTGCACGGATGTTGGGTTCCGGATCATCGAACAGACGGACGAGGGCACTGTTGGCTTGTTCGCCGCTTGTCTGTTTAAGGGCTCGCAGGGCCAACTCGCGGATGAGCGGCGCAGGGTCGCTGAAGATCGCCAGCAGCAGTTCCTCATCATGGCTGGTCGCGATGTTTGCCAGTTGGCTCACCGCTTCAATCCGCTCCTCAAAGTCTTGTGAGGCCAATTGCTCGATCCCGCCCGACCATTTCAGGACCAGTTCGTTCGATGCGACGAGCCGATAGCGCGCGGCTGTGAGCCGGGCGCGAGCCTCATCATCCGAGACGTTTTGGAGAGCATCACGCAGCAGCGGGAGCACACCTGTTCCCATCCGGGCAAGTTGCTCACGCATCGAAGCCGTGGCGGCAGCGTCAGTTGTCAGCATCATACGGATCAGCCGTTCGGCCTCGACGGTCTGGACGGACGTCAGTCCCCCCTCGGCGGGAGACGTGAAGTTCTGCTCTTTCAGCCACTCATCCAGTTTGGCCAGCCGGTCATCAGAGAAAGAGTTTGGCTGCCAGGGATCCAATCCGTCGATCGGCGCATTCCACCTTTGAAGCAGCTCCAGTGCCGTCAGACGTTCGGAGAGTGTGCCTGTGTTGAATTTCTTGAGCACCTGAGCGGCGGTCGCTTCCGGATACGGAACAAGCCGCGTGATCGCTGCGTCCCGGAGGGTGGCATCCCTGCGATTGAACTCCTTCAGTACTCGAACGACGGCGATCGCGGTCGGCGGAGCGGCTTTTGACAGGTTCGCCTCCAAGGGAAGAGCCGCTGCCTCATGGTGTTCTTCCAACCAGGTCGCAAGTTCGTCCGCAGGCAAAAAACCGTCATGTGCAGCAACGACCCTTCCGTCGGGAGTGAGAACCCGGAGCGCAGGAATCGGTCCGATGGCGAGCTCACGCGCCACGCGAGCCTGCTGATCGACATCAATTTCTACCGGCAACCACCGTTCAAGTTCTTGCTGAACACCGGGATTCTCGATTGCTTGATCGAGTTGCTGACAGTAGTCGCACCACTCCGCACCCGCCTTGACCAGAATCGGAGCACGTCGAACACGCGCCTGTTGCTTGGCGGCATCAAGCGAGTTGAACCAACTGACCAGATGGATTTGTGCAGGTTCGGATTCGTCCGTCGCTGTGGCATCGGACGTGTTGGCATCCGCAGAGAGGACGTGCGATCCACTCAGGGCAACCCAGGTTGCGATGCACAGCGACAGGATGATGGCTTTGACCGGAGGCGTTCCTCTCACCAGCCAAAGACAGCATTTGATCTGCTCCGGAGTCTTGGAACTACTCATGCTCAATCAGTTCCCAGTAGGGGTCGTATGCAAACGTGGGGCTGTTTTCGACGTCATGGCATTTGATGCATTGGCCCTGTGCGTCGAAAGGCGTCCGGACTGTGGAGTCCTCGGCATGGGCAAGCGACGGGCCGTGACAACTCTCACAACCAACGTTGAATCTCTCGATCTCTTGCGAGACAGACACGAATCCGTCCGGCCATCCGAAGCCGGTGGTGTGACACTGTTGGCAGTAGGAGTCAACGTGTGCGTTCTCTGAGACCAACCGCTCCCAGGCATGGGCATGCCCGGTCTCTTTCCACTCGTCGCACGTTTGTTGATGGCACTCGAGGCATGCGTCAGTTCCTGCCACACGCTGATCCTCGTTCAGTGACCAGCGGTTTTCATCGAGCAGCCCGCTTTCCCGAGCGGTGAAGTCACGTTGCGCCAGGAAGTCTCGAAACCGATCGAGGTTCGCCTGTTGCTCAGCCTCATCGGGATAGTCGGGTGACATTTCCACGATCCGAGCTTTGACCGGCTCGCTCTGTTGATGGTCGAACGTCAGTTCGGCCAGAAACTTTCCTTTGTTGGTGGCGGAAGTCAGCAGCACATGTCCCACACGTTGCGAGCTGAGGCTTTGCCCCGTCGGACCACCGATGATCGCAGTCGCTTCCGGCAATGTGGCCGCGAGACTGCGAAGTTCCTCCTCTGGTGAATAAGCCAGGATGACCAACCAGTCAAAAGAATGATTGGCATTATCCAGTACGGAGAGAATCGCATCCGCAGGCTCATCGATGTGGAGTCCGGATGCCTGATACTGCGGTGAAACGACTCCTGTCAGCAGGAGCGTCTGACCAGCCACATCGACCAGTTGGTGCGTGTCGACCAACAGTTGTCCTTGCTCATCACGGACATTAGCTGACACGAACGGAAAGTCCTTGGATCGCGACAACTCTCGGATCTTCGAGGCCCCGAATGCGATCTCAGCTGCCCCCAGATTGTGGGCTGCAATCCCCATGAGCTGTTCCCCATCGAGCACGGCTTTGAACTTGGCAAGCTGGTAAGGAGCAATGCCGTCCGCAGCCCCGCCGACATCGACTAACACAACCTCATTCACTCTTCGTTGCTGGTTGACATAACTCGCCCGCCGGAGCAGCCCGCCGGATTGATTCGATGTGCATCCGCAGGGCATGATCCATCCCTGCGTATCGCCTGCTGCGATCAGTTGAAACGGTTTGGCAGGCGGCTGCTCCGCAGTCAGGTCTTGTTGCGATGATGCCGGGCAACCTGTCAGCATCAGAAACACCAGCCATGCGAGGCTCCGTGTAAAAGACCGACGACGTGTCACGAGTCCGAGCGAGTCACCCTCTGCTGAACAGCGAACAGGTGACTTCATGCGCAATGAAAGGAATGTGATTGGGGGTGGCAGGGTCAGGAGCGAAGCGGATGGCCCTGACATTGTGCATCCACCCGCGCGGGGCCATCCGCTGCGCTTCTGACCCCGGCACCCATTGCCTTCATGCCACCACATCATTGAATTGGCTCAAAACAGAAGCGCATAGGCCAGGATGTTCACGTTGACTTCGATGCAGTTGGTGATCTCGTTTCCGCCACAGCAACAACAACCCTGGGCATGGGCCGTGTCGTTGAGGCCGTCCTCCGAGTAGACGACCGTCAAACGTCCCTCGAGAGTGATCCCTTCCAGCGGTTTGGGTTCGCCGTGCTTGGCTGCCAATTCCTCCACTCGATACACCGTGTTGAAAACTGTGTGATCCATGGGGAGAGCCTGAAGCGGAGTTTCAGAAAACAGATCGGCCATCTCACTGCGAAACGAACGATTCCACTCCTTAGAAGAGCACCCGGCTGATGCCAGCAGGAATCCGCCGCGAGTGAGATACTGCCTGAGATTCTCACGCTCGGCATCCGTGAGCACGAAGTCCCCTTCGCCGGTCATGATCAAGAGAGGGAAGTTGTAGATCTCGTCCGCACTCAACTTCACCGCATGAAACCGTCGGCTGGTGGAGATCGTGGAATCCTTCTCAGCCGTCGCCAGAAAGTGATCGGAGAAGCACTGGCTGCTTTTGACGCCCGCGTAGATCAGATTCGCCACCTGCACGGTGCTGTCGGCCTCCCCACCGATCTGAGCCGGATCGGGAACGACCGGAGCATCTGCGCCCGGAAGCGGGAGAGCCTTACCCGCCGAAGTGACCAACGGATCAGCAGCAAACGTGATGCTGAAGCAAAGAGTCACTCCGCAGCAGCCAGAGATCAACAGTGAGGATTGAAGTCGTGACATTTCAGTAACCCTTGTGGTTCCGATCACCGCAGCAATACCTGAGAATTGTTGCAGCTACTCTTCCAATTCTTCTGCCAACCGTCGGAGATATCGTCCTGTCTGCCTTCGGTATCGAAGGGGGACTCCCCATTCGGCACCGCCGTAGGCCGGATGCGACTGTCTCGACTGGAACTCTGTCCCGTCATCACCCTGCTCCGACGCGAACTGACCGGGCAGGGTTCCGATCATGTTATCAGAATCAGATGATCCGCTGTTTGAGGCACCGGGCGTGAGGAGTGGCAACCCACCGTACATCCCCACGTTTTGCATCGTATTGGACCGGGAAGAGTAACCCCCGCTGCCGCCTTGTCCCAAGCCGGCTCCGCCCATTTGAGACCCCATGCCGGGCACGAGTTGCTGGAGCGTCTGCTGTAAGCTGCTGCCAAGACCGGGACTGAATTTCGGCAGACACTCTCCCGCCTGTCCGCCCATACTCTGACACTGCGACAGGAACTGCTCCAGGATGTCCGCCGCCCGGTTGGCCGCGGCGTGTCCCCGAGATCCTGAGAAGCGAGCCAATGCTGACTCGGCATTGAGCATCTCATCTGTCGCCTCCGACTCGCGGACCGCCCGCACGAATTCCTGAGCCGTTTCGCGGAGGTCATCCAGTCGCTCGTCCTCGGGCAGACTCGCGGCGTGCTCTTCGATCTTGTCGAGCAAGTCTGTCAGCTCATCACGAATTCGCTGTTGCTCTTCCTCCAGTTCACGGCTGCGGGCCTTCCTGCCGGGGTCATCTTGCCCCTCGAAGTCTTTCAAAGAGGAGAGTCGTTCTGCCAGATCGCGCTGCCTTTGGACGAGTTGGACGAACGCCGCTTCATCCTGCTTCAAGGGCAACACCTGACGCAGGTGCTCGAGCGGCTGCAATGTTTGCTCCTGATGCTCCTTCCGCTGCTCGCGAACCTCATCAAGCAATTGCTGAAGCTGCTCCTGCATCTGCTGCGGAGTCATGTCGGGGGCACCTGCGGAATTTTTCGCCTGCTCACTCAACTTTTGCAGCATCTGAGCCATCTCTTGCAGACGCGGCGAGAGTTGAGCGTCGATGTCCAACGGGAGTTCCATCTCGCTGAGCTTTTGCAGCATCTCCGCTTCGGCCTGCATTTGTTCGGCGAGTTCATTCAGCTTGTTCCGCATCTCCTCGGCGAGGGGAGAGTCCTCCGGCTGCTTCCTCAATTCCTCTTGAAGTTCTTCGATTTGCTCAGCGATGTTCTCCATACGTCGCTGAGCCTGCTGATACTTCGACATCAGCATCTCCATTCCGGCTTGTCGCTGCTGCATCAGCCGCAACGCTTCTTCAGAGACAATGCGGACCGTCACGATCGAACTTTCCGTCCCCTTGCCCTGCCCCTCCTCCGATCCCAACGGATCGTTATCTTCGACCCGCGCAAAGAGCTTGATCTCATCTCCGGGCTTCAACCCGTAGGCACTGAGCGGAAGTTCGCTTCGCTGCACGACCCGTCGCGGCGTGCCCTCCGGAAGCTCCAGCGTGGTGGGCAGGAACCGTGAGTCGTTCAGACTGCGAAACAGTTGGCAGCTTCGCAGGCCGTAGTCATCCTCGGCTGCGATCACGACCGGAAGGTTCGCTGACGGCGTTGCCAGAGAAACCGCACGCGGCTGCTGCATACGCACCACCGGGTGTTGATCTTCCAACACATGAATCGGTGCCGAAAAACTCTCTGTGGAGGGTTGGCCTGCTTCATCGACAACGTTCAAGTCGAAATGCCCTGACTCTTTGATGATGAATTCAGCGGCCACCTGATGAGGATCCAGCTCGGAGGCCATCACAAGCGTCTGAGTCTCCGACTCCGATTGCAGTGTGAGTGAGCCCTCGGACAACAGTCGGTTGCTGGTGGCGAACACGCGCACCTGCGTGCCCGGCAACCCGGAAACTCCGTTGACTCCCACCGCTCCGTGATAAGCCGTCAGCCCCGTGTAGAGTGGGGGGACGATCTCCGTACGAATTTCGTTGATTCTGGGAACGGTGATGACCTTCACCGGATAGGTGCGGCTGCGAGCCCGACGGACGCGGACGTAGAGATCAAACTCCTCGGTGATGTTGGCGATGGAGGCGTGCCAGGTGCCGGACAGCGAGGGAAACGCGGGCAGCACGTCAATCGCTTCCGCAGTCTCCGGGGGACCGCTGCGCAGACGCTCCGGCGGGATCATGACCAATTCCAGTTGTTCCACTGCTGGTCCCCGCAGATCAATCGCAAGGTCGAGGCTCTCACCATAGAGAACTTCCAGGTCGTCCGGAGTCACCACAAAGTCGTATCGAGAGTACGCCGGATGATCACCGAACGGATCAACAAACCGCAGCAGTTCGGTCTGCGCCATTCGAGGCAGCAGGGCGACCAACAACAGGATGGCGACTCCCAGTCCTCCGATTCCCATGAGAGATTGGGCCAATGGTTTGGCAGGGACCGCACTGTCCTCAGGAACTTCGGCGGCCAACGTCCCTGCTTTCTGCACGGCCAGTTGGGCCAAGCCGCGGGTGAGATCCGAAGTGGTAGTTGCCTCAGTCATTTTTCCGACTGACAAGTCCAGCCCGGAGCGTATCTGTCCGCCTGTCACGGCAACGGCATCGAGCCGCTCGGCCAGAACTGCGGCCTGGGATCGTTGTTGGGTCTGAAGAATCAGACGCAGCGAGAGCCAGCCCAGACCGACCAGTGCCGTCAGCCAGGCGATCAACCGTAGCGAAGGAGGCAGATCCAGAATGACATCAATCCACATCCAACCCAGCAGCAGGGCCAGGAAGGCGACTCCTCCCCATATCAGGCCGGCTGTGCCTCCGACCAGCAGCATCCGCTGACTGAGATCATCCAGCGTTCTCCTGAGCGTGACTCCATCGGTGTCGCGATACAGGAATCGGTTCGCACGACTCGCGGGCGACGGAGGTGGTCCGAGAATCTGGTTGTTCATGAGGTCATCCCTCCGAATCACTCAGGCGATGTTAAATCAATCCGCTCGACCGCCGCAGTGACCAACTCACGCTCCATAGTAACAGGATTGCCGTGAGAACCCACCAACGGTCCCAGGCTGTGGCACGTTGGTACTGCACAGGTCGGCTCTGCCGGAGATGGCTTTCAAACGTTTCCGCCAACTCCGAAAGCTGTCCCATATCGAACGCGGCTCCGCCACTCAGTTCGGCGATGCGGCTCATCACGTCGCTGCGGGCGGCCACCTCCAATTGTTCCCGCAAGTCCGGGCGAACGTCGAACTCGACCGAGCGTGTCCCGGACATCTCGTCAGCTTCGCCACTGAATCTCAACTCGTAGTGCCCCACCGGACGCTGACCAAGAAACACCTGATACACACCCGGTTCGCTCCCCACGGGAATGGGCTGACTGGACTCCAGCAGATCCCCCTGATCGTCTCTCAACTCCACGTGGGGGATCGCTTTGTTGTCCGATTCATTCCGTCGCAGAACGACGGCTGTGACGGTTTCTCCCTCGGTGAAACTCACACGATCCATCTGCAAGGCGATCTCCTCACCGGGCATCAGTCCGCCGCTGGAGAGCACCCACCGCAGCAGACTCTGCCACAACGTGCCATAGACTGGTTCGTGATCGCGATAATCGGGAGGCAGGAACGCCCAACGCCACATGCCGGCTCCTTCAATGACGACGACTTTCCCCGTACCGTACGGCTGATACGTCAGCACCGGCGCAGTTGTCTGACCCTGCTCACCACGACCGAGAACGACGGCCAGCGGTTTGATGAATTCGGCTGTTTGAGCTGTTGCCAGAGACGGAAGTTTGGCCAGAGCTTCGCCCCCTCCCAGTCGCAGCCAGCTCAAGTCATCGCCCCGCTCGGTCACCTGAATTCGAAACCGGGATTCGTTCTGCCGAGGATTGCCTCCACTGCCCCAGCGAACGGGCAGCAGGCGACTCAGTTGCTGATCAGGCTCGGCCACTGGTGAACCGCGATAGCAAATCAGAGACCCACCCTCTTCCGACAGCCAGGACCGAATGTTGCTGATCGCTGCCTCGCTGAGATAGGCTTCCGCCTCTCGTCCCAGCAGGAGTATCTGGTACTCGCGCAGTTGCTCGGCATCCTGCAAGACGGCGTTGGCGTCCGTCGTGATCTCGACGCTCTCCCGACGCTCAAACCGGAAGGGCGTTGACTCGTCAGCGGGGGACTGCCCTTCTCCCGGCTCCGTTGGCGAACCCTCCTCAGTTTGGGTGGACTCAGTTCCCGTCAACTGCAAGCGTCGCCACAGGTAACGGTCGGATGTCACGCGGACAAGACAGTCGACCTCCAGTGAGGGATCGTTCGTCAACATCCGCAGCAGGAATTTATTGTCCCAATACGGTTTGCCTTCGAGCACTAACGCTCGGACCGGCTCGTCAACCACGCGGACCTGAAAACTGGCGGAGTTGTTCTCCGCAGCGGCCTCACCGGGCAAGACCTGCGCCTTCACCTGATATTGAAACAACCCCGTCTCAGGCGGAGTGATCAGAAAGGAAATGGGCGTTGTTGTCTGAGGAGCGATGCGGACCTCTTGCGTCGCCAGTTGTTCTCCCGCTGACTCCAGAGTCACCTCGACACGGTCTCCGACCGAGCCGTGTTGATGCAGCTCGATCGTCAGCGGCACCGACTGGCCGACGAACACGAGTTCCTGCGAGCGGGGCACCCGCACCTCCACATCGCTGACCTCGGTTTTCGTGCCAAACGTCGCCGTGTAAATCGGAGCATCCCACGAGAGGGCCATGTTGGCAGCATCATAGATGCGATCCTGCACGCCCGGGGCGTTGTGGACGCCGTCACTGAGTAACAGCAATGCCTGCCCCTGCGGTCGGTCGCTGACCAGTGCTTCCTGGATCGGTGCGGCCAGATTGGTGCTCTTCCCAGCCGGAACCTGCTCACGCAATTGCTGCAAAGAACTGGGCCGGACCTCCTCGGCAAACGTCTGCACGCGGATGTCGAAGGTCGACTCCAGCCGATCGACAACTTCGCTGACAGCCGTCGTGGCCAGTTCCCAACGAGACGCCTGATCGGAGCCGTCTTTGATCGACATGCTGTTCGATTCATCGACGAGTATCGTCAAGAGTGGTTTGCCGGCGGGAGGCGGCAGGGGTTTCAGCCAGATGGGGTTCAACAGGATGATCAGTGCTGAAGCCAACCCCACTCCCGTCAACCCCATGATGCACAGCCAGACTGACCGGGAACATGCCATCGGGCGACGCAGGGCATACCATACCCACAATGCGATCGACAGCGCCGCCAGGCTCACCCAGGCAACAGGCATCAGCAGTGGCTCAAACGTCAACGACACGGCAGGGTTCTCTTTGGATCAGGTGCGAAACAGCTTGAGCGTGACCAACTCACCCAGAATGCAAAAGACACAGCCGACAGCCAGCCAGGCCCACGTCGTGTCCTGCTCCTCCAGATTCAGTGAGGAGGACATCTGGTAGCTAACCTGCCGACCGCCGGAAAGTCGGTCCTGAAAAACAGTCTCCGATAACACTCGCAAATCTGACTCTGACTCGGGAATCGCCGTCACCACCGCCGTCACTGTCTTGTCCTCCAGACGAATCTGATAGACGCCCGGCGGCCCGGCGGACTCCACCTCCCAGACGACACCCGCCTGCGAAGCGGTGAACCGGCCATGCGACTCAGGACTCAACTCACCCGCATTCTCCGGGCCGAGCACTTGCAGATCTTCGAGCCGTTCCTCGCCGATGGGCAGGGTGATTGTGAACGGTTCTCCGCAGTCAAACTTGTGATCAACCTCACGGCTGGCCGCCAATTCGTGCTGAATCAACTCTCCCAGCAGCGGCACCAACACGGGAGTGCGGCCCAAATTCGACCGCTCCAAATCGGCGTTGAGCACAGCCAGTCGACCGCGACCGACAGCCGTCACTGTCAGGAACGCCGACTGGTCACTCAATGTCCCTCGGATGTCATCCACCAAGCCTTCCGGCAGCGGACGCGACGTCAACCCGCCACGGAAACTCAACGATTTCAATGCGGAGGCCAGTTCGTCACCAAAAACGGCAAAGGGGGGCCGTCGTCGATCGACATCGTTCAGGAAGCGCTCCGCACCGTCTCGATTTCCCTGCTGCGGCATGAACTCAACAGGAAAGCGGGCCGAGGTTCCCACAGCTTCCGACAGGTCTTTGAGGTTGGCCGCATCCAAAGCATCTGCAGCGACATACAGGAAGCCTCGTCCCCGTTGCAGCATCGCTGCCAGCACGGCGGTCGTCTGTCTCGTCAGCCGGCCCGGTCGAACGATGACGACGACCTCGGTGCTGCGCAGCGTCTCCACATCAGGATCAGCAGCATCCAACCATGTCGTTTGATCACGTTCCGTTGATGCGGGTGCGCCGATAGCCGCTAATGCTCGTGCGACATAGTAACCTGCTGAGGCAATCCCATCGTTTGAATCGCGGGTGAGAATCGCCAGCCGGGGGTGCGGGTGTGCTTCGGTGCAGATGGCCAATGCATCATCCTGAGGTAGTGCATCCTCTTCGCCCAGCAGACGGACTTCTCCAAGCTGCCATCCCAATCCGGGCAAGGGCACGCGACCGCTCAACGTCGTTCTGGCTCGTGCCGGCGCATGACCTTCCAATGGCACGACAGCCGGACCAAGTGCCAGTTCGACACGCACATTCCGCGGAGCATCTGAGAAGTTGCCGACTTGCACCGTGAACTCCGATTCCTCACCTGTCTCAGGGCGACCGATGGTCTTCGCGTTGAGCACTGAGAGATTCGCGATGTCGGATTCTTTTGTTGATGCTCTCAATTGAATGTCGCACGACTCCGGAAGAACCGAGAAATCAGCAGCTGCCCAGTTCGATCGTTGAAAGTCGCTGAGGATCACGAGTTCGAGCCGCGTCTCCTCGTCGGACGGCACCAGCATCTCAGCCGCCAGATTGAGGGCCGGTTGAATGCGGAGTTGCTCGGGACGGACGGTCGCTTCGCCCAGCGCCTCGCGTAATGCGCTCAAGTTCGTCGTGGGGCCGTCAAACACGGGTGAGGGTTTCGCCGCAGCCAACAATAAGTTGGCTTTGACAGACATTGAGGATCTGAGCGACTCCCTGGCAAGGGGTCGGGCTCTGTCAAAGTGTGCAATCCCGGTGCTGCGCGCAGCCATGCTCTGACTGCAATCCAGAAGCACGATCCGCAGCGTACTGGCCGGTTCCTCATCATTGGCCACGACCACTCGCTGATTGAGCAAGGGCCGGGCGACCGCAAGTGCGAGCAGCAAAATGGCGACTGTCCGCAGTAGCAGGACCAGGATGTCTCGCAAACGGTAGCGTGCCCGTCGTTGATTGACGGCACCTTGAATGAATCGCAGAGTTGAAACCGGAACGCGCACCGGGCGCGGACGTGTGAGCCAGTGAATCAGCACCGGCAACCCGGCAGCAGCAAGTCCCAACATCAATGCCCAGGTATGAGTCAACATGCTTCCGTCCGCTTCACCCCTTTGTCCGTCAAGTTGTTGCCTTGTCTAACCTGTCCGCTCCACAAGGAAACTGCTCAGCACCTCCAGGTACGACTGTGAAGTGGAAACCAAACGATAGTCGCATCCTTCTGCCAATGCATAGGTCCTAATGATGGAAAGGTGCTGTGCGAATTGCCGAGCGTATTCATCTCGAATCTCCTGGGGTGAGCAGTCGATGCGTCCCTCGCCTTCCAGTCCCTCAAAACGATACGCAGCCCCCGAGGGCAGTTGCTCCTCGTCCGGATGAACGAGATGCAGCAGAATGACTTCAAACCGTCGATGACGGAATAATCGAATCGCAGCGAAGCACTCTTCCAGATCGTCAATCAGAAAATCGGACATCAACATGAGGACGCCACGGGACGCTGTCCGCTGAAACAGTTCCTTCAGTCCTGATGACAGCCGCAGAGAGGGGGACGTTTTTAGTTCTTCGATGATCTGTTGGATGTGACTGACATGCGTCTGCGTGCCTCCACAAGGCACCGCCTCAATCAGGTCATCAGACAAGACAGCCAGTCCGACCTGATCCTGACCCTGAGAAATAATGTGAGAGAAACCCGTCGCCAGATATTGGGCGAACTCCAGTTTCGATCCGGAGTGATCGGTCTCGCTGAGGGCACCGAACTTCATCGACTCACTCACGTCAATCGCGAGCGTGCAGAGCAGATTGGTCTCGTCCTGATACAGCCGCACGTAAGACTTCCCGGTCCGGACGAAGACTTTCCAGTCCAGCCGGCGGAGGTCTTCGCCGGGTGCATACTCGCGATAGTCGACGAACTCTCCGGACCCGCCCAGTTGTCGAGAGGAGTGCCGTCCGCTATAGGCACCGTCGATCCGATGTCGCGTCGTGAACCGCAGCCGTTCCAATGCCGCGAGCGACTGGCGATCGAGATATCGAGTTGAGGAAGTGACAGGCATGGGCAGTGAGTCTCGAAATGCGAAGAGAAACGAAGCTCAATCGGCGGTCACCACTCCGTACTCTCTTTCAGCAATT
>JAJDEJ010000147.1 GCA_029259815.1 Planctomycetaceae bacterium
CTTCGTGGAGACTTTGCTGAGCGTGATCGAAACCTGTCGCCAGCAGGACCGCGACGTGTTCGACTTTGTCACCAACTCGATCCAACAATCCTTCAAACAACAACCACCCCCCTCACTCCTCCCCGGGCTGTGAACGGATACACGCTGGCGCGACCTGACAGCGGCTGGCTCAACCTGAGTGTATTCCCTGCTGTGTCGATCGAGAATCCCGGGAACTTCAAGCATCATTGCCTCTCTGCCGGCAAAGACATCCACCTTAGTACGACGCCATTTTAAGTGTAGCGTCCTGGCTGCGTGCAACTATGCAGGACTGCGTCGACCTACAGCGAAGAATGAGCGATTCGTCTGCGTCGGTCTCCTTGCCCAGACTTCCTCATCAATACCAATGCCGCTACACCTATCGGCGGCACGCACTAGGACTTCGTTCATTCGTCATTTTTAAGCGTCGTTTCTGCGAATGCGGCCCGGAGCGCCTTTCGCAGTTCGGCCATTAGCTTTTTGCGTTCTCCCGGCGTCATGTAGAAGCAGTAGCCGTGGTCCTGCAGCTGAACGCCCAGCATGCCTTCGAATCCACGACGCGCGAATTGACGGTTGATCAAATACGGATCGTCCAGGGCGTTGATCAACGTGTCCTGGATCGTGGTGTCCTGGTCCCATTGGGATTTCGTACGGAACAGGGCATCCACGGCAACCTTCCGAACCGCTTCGTTATCGCTCTGCAGCCAACCCAATGCCGCCGATTGCGTACGGTTTGCATATTGATTTTGCAGTTGCATGTCGTCGAATTTCGAGTCAAACCATTTCTCTAAATAGTCAATCGTCCAGTCGATCGACTTGTCTGTATGGCACTGATTGCACGCATTCGGATGATTGGCGTGAATCATGTCGGTGTTTGTCGGCGAGAAAATCGAGTGCGTGCGAACGACGTCCTGCAAACCCTCGTTGATGCGGGGCATGTGGCAGTTCATGCAACGACTGCCCTCGCTGCCCGGCTGATGATGCGAGTGCGCGGCTTGTGATTCTTCCGAAGCATATTGCTGATGGCATTGGATGCAGCGCGCGTCGTCTTCTTCCGGTGTCGACGACCATTTGTGACCCGTCGCCTGATGCGGGTTGTGGCAGTCGGAGCACTTTAGCTGACTGTAGCAGCTGCCCCGCATGGCGTCGGAGTATTCGGTCGAGTTCCAGGTAGACATGCCGCCGGCGAACTGAGGACGGTCGCCGGAGTGACATCGACCGCAGGCCCAGTTGACGTTGTCGTGCGTACGCCCCAGGTCGGTCGGTTCGTCCGCGAATCCGGAATGCAGGTGTGGACTATGCGGGAAGAAAGCGGGGAGAATCTTTGGGTTCTCGGCGTGCTCGCGGCAACCCAGATGACACGACTCACAACTGATTCCCAGTGTGACGACATGCTCCGAAGCTGGGATGGCATCAAGCGAATTGAGCAGCTCAACCGCTTGTTCGTCAGGGAGGGATCTGTGTCGGAGCGGCAACCAGTTGGGGCGTTCTTCCTCCAGGTAGTTCGAGACGGCCCACTGGATGTTGACAGGGACTTCGCGGGCCAACTGGTTGGCGTTCCCCGACAGCAGATCACCCAGGGGGCTCGTGGTGTGACATTGATCACAGGCATCAGCGTAGTGGGCGAAATTGGTCTGGTAGCTGTCCGTGTCGAAAGGGTCCATCCGTTGGCCATCCGGCGCCTCTTCTTGTGCGACGTTGACAATCGGCACCCATTCCCCGGGCTCAATCCAGTAGCCCAAGGGCAAAACGTGGTCGAGCCTCTGCGGATCGGTCGGCTGATCTGCGGGGGCAGGCCCGTCGATCTGTCTGCCGATGTAGTACTGAAAGAACCGCGAGCCAATCGTTTCATGAATGGCGTACGTTCGCGATGCTTCTCGTTCGAGCCGCATGCGGTATTCGCCATTCTCCGTAAAAAACGTCGCCTCCCCTCCAAGATAAGAAATACTTGTGCCGGAGAAGTCACCGACGACGGTCGACGCATCGGCCAGCGCGTTCATCCAGCGATGGGGATGATGCGACCAACTTTTGTAGTTCTTCTGATGACACTCGCGGCAGGCTTCCGGACCGGCGTAGTCCCCGGGGTGGATATTGCTGGACGTGTGATCGGACTGGTCCGTCGCCACCTGCAGATGAGCGGGGATGTCGTCCCACCAGACAGTGATACGTGGTACGCGATGCGGCGGCGTACTGGCCGCCTGCGATTGATTGAAAAACACCAGTTTTCTCGAGCCGGTGCCACCCGCGCGTTTCTGCTGTCCCCACTCGAACATAGCCACGATCACCACGACAGCGAACCCGATCACAAGGATCAAGCCAATTGCCAGCGGCCACCGACCGCGACGCGGAGGTAATTCGGATTGATTATCCAGCGTCCACTGGGAATTACCTTTGGTCATTTGTCTGTCCAACGTGTGGCGCGAACGGATTCTGAGCCAACGACTATGGTCGTTTCACCGAGTGTGGAAAATGGAAATGGTCATGCAGGCAAATGACAAAGTACTCACCCAGGACCGGTCCGGCAATCAATGTCTGTCTTCCGTAGCTGAACTCGCCAGAGTTCAGACTCTGCGGCGTCAAACTCGCGTTCGTCTGAATTCTGGCGAATCCAGCGACAATTGGCTGAACCCCTGTGACAGAATCCAGGGGCAGGTCACTATGGCTTCTTGATTAACCAGACCTCGGCGACCTGGATTCCTCGCCCCTCGACAAGTCCCCACTCCAGCTCGAGCTTCCCATCCGCGGTGGCGGCCTTGGGAATCTCATACTCGATCGGCCAAATCGGGTATTCGATCTTCATCGGCCCATGAATGCGATACTCCCCATCGGCCACCAAATCGAGCGTCGAGCCGAATCGCCCGAATTCGACGACCTTGACCTTGTACTCCGCGTCTTGGTCCAGCCCGTCATAGCGCATGATCAAGGGGGCACCGGGGAATATCTGACAGTGATGCAGCCAGGAGAAGCGATAGCGGTTGTCGACCTGCAGCGTCTCATTGTTCATCCAACGATAGTGCCCTTCGGTGACGCGGTGCAGTCGGCTGGGATTCTCTTCGTACGTGGACAGCATGTCGACATGCGACTGTCGCTCCGGGTCACCCAGATCATCGTAGAATCCGCCGGAACCCGGGTCGTCCCAGTTCACGAGCATCTCAATTTGTTCCAGACGCACTTCCTCCGTCTTCAGAGACAGAATGCGATCGAATTGGTCTTCCAACCAGGGGCGGTCGTTGAGGGGCAGGTCGAGCTTGTCGAGCAAGGCTCCCCGCTCGGCATTGCGAGTGAAGTAGGGCGGTTTAATACTGAACTGGAACCCAATGCTGTTGAACATGTCGTCTGCCAGCGCCGCCATTTCCTCACGCAGCGGGACGCCGATCTTGACGGAATCCGTCGCGGCAAATTCGTTTCTTGCCTGGGCGATCGCGGCGGTTGCCCCAACTTTCGGTGCCTTCGCCAGGGCAGCGTAAGCGGCCTGTTCGTACTCGTTCTCGGCGAGATACCGTTCACGTGTGTACTGATCGAAGAGGGCCCGCATCAGATACATCTGATATCGCCAACTTTTGCGCACCTCAGGAGTGACCTGCTCCCCGATCTCCCGCCATTTGGCGAGTGTCCTGGGGACGCCGTCATTCTTCAGGAAATTCCCTTTCATGTTGTCCTGCAGCATCCACAGTCCGTCGGCCGCGTCCTGGCCGACGTCCTCTCCGAAGAACAGACGCCCATAGTCCAGCACGATCTCGTGAACGTCTGCTTCGGGATCCCACCCAAGGGCGCTCCACACCATCTTGTTCAAGTCGTCGTGGATTCCATCGGAGTAGGTCCCGAATCCACTGGCGTACTCGTCGAAGGCGTTGTGGACGAGCTGGTTATGTCCCGGTCGAGGGTTGATGCCCTCGCGCCCCAGCGCCTGTGCCATCCGACCGTCCCAGTGGGGCACAGGAAACTGTGCTCTCAAATTGTGGGTAATGTCCGGGTAACGGCGAATTTGATACTGATTCGGCAGCCACTCTCTGGCCTCCTTGATTCCGTGGTGCTCCGTGCCCGGACCATACACGTACCCGCCCAGCCACTTCGGCTGCTCCTCGCGAAAGTAGTCGAACATCCAATCGGTCCACTCCGGAGCCATCTTCTGGTTCGACACGAACACGCCGGCATCGGGAAATCGCTTGTGCAGCATGCTCGCCATGCCTTTGAGGGCGGGCATGAGAATCCGCGGGTGGTTATTCCCAGGATCGCCGCCCGGTACAAACACGTGGTCAATCCGCGGCATCTCGTTGAAGAACCGTTCACGGTAACCCAACTCTCGATCGTATCGCTCCTGATCGTCACCCAGAATGGGCACCGGATACCACAGGAACACGTCAAGGTCATAGTCATCCAGCAGCTTCGACAGTCGGATGTTCATGTCCCATTGCGGCTCCGCCATCAGCACGCTGTCCTTTTCGCCCGGCGGGCTTTCCTGGATCAACTCGGCACCGCTGCATCCAAAGATTGATAATTCTCGCAGATACTGTTCGTACGTCCGCACCGTCCACAGGTCGTAGCTGGTCGCTGTGTTTCGATAGCCGAGTTGATGGACACGCATCGGGTACCTGGGTGATGTCGAGATCTGCGTGTCCCCGGGGAGGTGGACCTCTCCTTGACGCTTTGTCATCTCGCGCAGCAATCGACCGACGCCGAACAGGACGCCCCGCTCATCCCGCCCGACGATCAGCACTGTCTCGCCATCGACGCCGAGTGCGAATCCCTCCGCCGCGTCGGGGACGACAAACCCTGCTGGTAAATCCACTCCCTCCGGCAGATCGGCAGCCGTACTGAGCACAATGCGCTTCGCACCGGAAAAATGATCACGGATGTACCACCGGATTCCCGTGCGTTCATAAACAGCGTCACTCAAGGCCGCAGTGGCCTTGCCGACCGGTCCGCCCACTGGTGAAACCAGCACGCTGGTTTTCAAATCGATCGTGGACTCCGCAGAGCACTGGTTCTCTGTGACCATAAGCAGGACGATCGCCGCCATAACGACCCGTCGTGACAGGAAAAGAGTTCTGCTCGCCCAACGGGAAAACCGGAAGAAACGCCGCAGTGTCGGTGTCGCGATCATTATTTGTTTCGATCTTCTCAAGGACGTGAACTCAACCGTGATTTCCCCAATGGAATCCGTCCTGGCCGCATCGCAGGGCGATTTGCTCAAGGATATTCTGAAGTTGCCTGCTCCGCAACGATTTCAATCCTGCCACTTCCATTGTCTATGGCGTTGATTGTTCGGGACCGCTCAATAATGAACCCAAGAATTGATCGGTCTCCGTCCCCTCGGCGGCGTCCACAACGATGCCATTGTCCACCAGGAAGACTGCCGGGTTGACGACGTATGGCCTGCCGTGTGGCCAGCTGAGCAAGGCTTCGCCGGACAGGTCGAAAGTGACCCGGTCAAACTGAAATCGCCACCGGTCATCACCGCCGCCAAAGACAAAAACAGCCGTTCGTTCGCCTGGTCGATGTGTTTCCGGATCGGCGAAATATCGGGCGACCATGTTTCGGCAATGACCACAGTCCTGGTCCGCAATCAAAATCATCCATTTGCCACTGCTGAGTTCTGACAGTGGGGAGTCCATTTGTCCGTTCAGGGGCCATGACTTCCCGACCAGCAGGTCTGCCACCAGTAATCGCGACCTTTCGTGTCTCACGAGTACTTCATAGCGCCACACCGCCAGCGCCGCAACCAGACCTCCCACCACGGCCACGATGGTCAGGTGTCGGGTCAAAGTTTGTGAGGAAATCCGCCAGCGAGTCGGACGCAGACACCCCGTCAGCAGCAGCACGACCGTGTCGACGACCACCATCGTCTCGGGGTCCAGTTGCTCGCCGAAACAATCACAGGACTGATCCGTCGCCATGGCATAAACAGTCGAAGTGGCAAAGGTCGCGAAAGTCGTCAGCGTCAGCAGCCAGGCCAAAAACCGATTTCCGACAATCAGATAGGCCGCCGCCGCCGCTTCGAATGCCGTCACAGCAGCGAGACGTGGCATCGTGCCAAGCAAGCCACCGCCGGTCAGGATCTGTGCCATGTTGAAGATCTTGACCACGGCGGTTGCCAACAGCAAGGCGGCCACCGCGAAGCGAAAATGCTCCCAGCCGAACGGCCTGCCGTCCGGTTGCGTCGTATCGGGTGTATTGCTCAAAGAATCACTCCCGCTGTCTCAAAGGACAGATCACCTGTGTCAGACCGCCGAGTCTCCTGGATACTCGAATGCCTGTCCACTGCTTATGTCCCACCAGGTTGTGTGGCAGTTGCGCAGAGCCGGTGAAAATCACTGGTCGGATGGGGGCACATGTGACGGCGCATCCAGTGTCGGTTCTCACGCGCGCCGAGTTGTCGATCGACAGAGTTTCGCGTACCACTTTTGAATCCAACGCCGAATGTCGTCCGCATCTGACAACAGCCGCAGTGTGGTCCCTTCACCTTTCCGGCCGAGACCGACAGGCAACTCTCAGACGATTCTGTCCACTAATCCTACAGCTTCTGAAATCGGCTCAAGGAGATTATCGTCTCAGAATCAAACGGTCGCTTGACCGCGGCACAGCTTGCGGTGCAGCTCGACCGACACGAAGTCATCTCTTTGACAACATGAGATGATGGGCATTCGTTTTGGGCAACAGTTGACGTAAGTGGCCACTGACGAACCGACATGTAGCGGATGTGATTCTCGCTTACGCGCACATGACACATCGTCAGTGGCCACTTGCGGTCCTCTGATAACCTGCTCCGGTCACATCGACCTCCTTCAGTTTGGAATTACTCGAACTGACAGCGGTTGGACAAACGAATGGCACTTGGAAATGTGCAAGTGATTTGCTGGAAGTGAGATAGACGAAGAGGCCTCGCTTGCGTAGATGAATCTTGATCAACCGATTCATCACCGGGCAAGGAGGCCTCGACGATGTGCGATTCTAGCCAGGGAAGGCTGCGGCAACAGATCAGTTTCCTCAGGCAGCAGTTTCTCCAGGAAGGAGACCTGCCGTTGACCGACGTTCTTTCAGAGAAGACGATCGCGCCGGCATTGGGTGCGACTGACGCGTGCTGGAAGGACCGCATCGACTCACCGCTGGTGACGCTGTGGGTCTTCCTCTCGCAGGTCATCAGCGCCGACCATTCCTGTCGAGCGGCTGTCGCTCGGCTGATCGCCGACCGTCTTTCGCAAGGTCTCGACGCGTGTTCTCCCAGGACCGGTGCCTACTGCCAGGCAAGAGATCGTCTGCCGGAGAAGTTCTTCTCGGCTGTCACTTGTCTTGTCGGTTGAGCCATGGAGTCCCGGGTCGATCCGAAGTGGCTCTGGAAGGGACGCCACGTGTACATGTTCGATGGGTCGACCGTCACCATGCCGGACACCGCGGCGAATCAGGCAGCCTACCCTCAGACCTCCCGATCGAAACCTGGTGCAGGATTTCCTATCGCGCGTCTTGGCGTGATCTCTTCGCTGTCCTCAATCTGGGCTTTTGTGTCCCTACGCAGGGAAAGGCACTGGCGAGCTCAGCCTGCTTCGACGCCTGTGGGGCGTCCTCCGCCAGGGTGACGTCTTGTTGACTGACTGCAAAACTGGTAACACAAATCTTATCTGGAGTTGGTCTGGACGAAATGGTTGAGTTTTGTATGACATTGTCGGAGATCAGACGGCTGGGATGCCGGGATGAATGCGACGATGGACATTTCTGTTGGACCGAATCTCACTCCTGCGGAGGCGGAGCGGATTTGGTCTTTGGGGAAGGCGTCGGTCGTCTTTGCGCTGCTCGAACAGTCGAAGATGCTGCGCGAGCAGCAGGCGGGGATGCCCAACGATCTGACGCCAGCGACACCCTCGTCCGGCGTGCCAACCTCTCAGAAGCCGCCGCCGAAGTCGCGTCGCAAGACGCCTGGGAAGAAACCGGGTCAGCCCGGTCGACGACGCCCCACGCCGGTCGAATTCGACGAGACGCAGGATCATCGGGCCGATACCTGTCCAGACTGCGGCGGCCCGCTCAACGGCTGCACCCAGACCCGCGAGCGGTTCGTCGAGGACATTCCCGAAGACCTCAAGCCGAAGGTGACCCGGCACGTCATTCATCGCGACTGGTGTCCCGGCTGCAAAAGACACATCGAAGGCAAGGTGACCGACGCATTGCCGGGATCGCAGTTGGGAAATCGGATGCTCGTGCTCTCGGCCTGGATGCCCCGTGTGACGTCACAGGGGGCGCTTGGCAACACGCTCTCTCAGGTCGCCTCGGTGCTGGATCATCACCTGCGGATGGAGGTCAGCCAGACCGGACTGCTGGCGATGTGGCATCGTCTGGCCGACGTGCTTTGGCCTTGGTACGAAGAGATTCGCCAAGAGGCGTTGAAGTCGAGGGTGCTGCACGGCGACGAGAGCGGTTGGCGGGTGAACTGAAAGACGCACTGGCTGTGGTGCTTTTGCACGCAGAATCTGACGTATTCCATGATCGACCGCTCGCGCGGCTCGCCAACGTTGCGGAAGTTTTTCATCGACGAGTTCGACGGCACATTGGTCACCGACTTCTGGGGGGCCTACAACGCGGTCACGGGCACCGCTGCGCAGAAGTGCCTGGCGCACCTGCTGCGCGAACTCAAGCATACCGAGAAGTACAAGTCGCCCGGCGACCATTGGCCGCAGTTTCGCAAGACGCTCAAGCGGTTGATCCGCGACGCGATCCGCCTACGCCAATCGCACGGCGAAGTGTCGGCTGAGACGTATGCCTCGCGTCGAGATCGTCTGCATTCGCGGCTCGATCAGTTGATCGCCGCCGAGTGGGAGGATAAGCACGGTCGCCGATTGGTCAAACGGCTCAAGCGACATCGCCGCGAATTGCTGACGTTTCTGGATCAACTCGATGTTCCTTTCGACAACAATCATGCGGAGCGAGAAATCCGACCGGCCATCATCATGCGGAAGAACAGCTTCGGGAACCGCTCCGAGCGCGGCGTAGAAACTCAGCAAGTCCTGATGACGGTCCTGCGAACGTTGAAACAACGCGGCCACCAACCCCTGGAGACCCTGCTGTCCGCACTCGCCACCTGCCTCCAAACCGGCCAACTCCCACCACTGCCACAAAACCTCACTCCAGATGAGTGAGGTATTACAAAAAATGCAACATTGTCATTTGAATAGATGAGCGACACAACAACGAAAGAATAGACCGCGAAGCAGTTGGGGGCGTTTGGCCATCGATTGCAGTTTCCGTCGCGTCAGTTCCTTGAGTTCGGCCTTTGTTTTGGCTTGATGACTTGCCAGCTCTTGGTGCTTCAGGTGATTCCATACTTTCTCATCAGGATTCCAGTCGGGCGAATACTTGGGTAAGTGGAATACATGAAGACGCGGCTGGCTGGCGATCCACGCTTTGGTTTTCTTGGACGTGTGCGGAGGCGCCTGGTCCATGACGACCACCAAGTGGCGGCGAGGATGATGCTTGAGCATCTGCCCGAGAAACTCGATGACTTCCTTCGAAGCGATCCGTTTTTCTAACAGACGATACAGCAAACGTCCGTTCCGGCTGATGGCCGAGTTGGCGGCGATTCCTGCTCGCTTGCCGGTCACGGCGGCTTGGGGAGTTTTGCCACAGGGGGCCCATGTTTTCCCCAAGAACGCGGTCAGAGAAACATTGGATTCGTCCTGAAAATACAGGATTGCCCGGTGTCTCTTCACACAACGGCGGATCTTGGGGACTTCGTATCGCAGCCACTTTTTTCGCGCTTCCTCATCGATTTTGTAGTATTCGCGTTCTGGTTTTTGATACGTCAGACCCGCGTCGCGCAGCCGGCGCCAAACCGTATTCTTGGACAACGCGATCGAGAACTCTTCCGTGATGACTCGACGCAGACGACCGACGGTCCACAGGGCTGTTTCGTAGCCGAAATGCTGAGCCCCTTTGAGAACCATCGCACGAAGCTCGTCCTTCGCTGAGTTCCTCAAGCTTGCGACGCCTGCCCTGCGTTCCAAACCGGACTGGCCATCCGCCTCATACTTTCGCGTCCAGCGATACAAGGTCGGGCGTTCGACACCAGAGGCCGCCGCGACCGCCTTGCGCGACATTCCCTCCTGGACGGCATGGACAGCTCGCGCACGAACCTCCGCCGAAAAATGCGCTCCTTCGCTCATACGCCGAAGCGTACAGCAATTCCCTCGACTCAACCAACATCAATGTTGCATTTCTTATGGGACGGGCCATAGTTTGTGATCAGCTTTTAACGTGGCCAACTGATCAACCACGACACGCCACCCCAACCTGCGGTGAACCAGTCGAATCCGATCGCCCCCGGGTGGGTTGGTCTCATTCTTTTGACGACTGGGTTACGAAGCCATCGCTTCCATTGTTGCTCAGAAAGGTTGCATGGTCAATCTGCAATCTGGTTCGGTGGTGGGGCAGTTTGGCATTCAGTCGTTCCAAGTTCTGGAGCGCAAAGAGGGTCAGGCACGAATGGCACGGATAATTCCGTAAGGCTTGGTGGACAAGTGAGCTAAACAAAAGCGGCCTGCCTTGGTTACAAGGGTGTTGATTCATCGCACCTATGCAGCAAGGAGGCCGCTGTGAGTGATTTTAGCCGATAGTCGATTC
>JAJDEJ010000148.1 GCA_029259815.1 Planctomycetaceae bacterium
CCACAACCCAGGAACGCTTGTTCAAGGACTAGTCGACCATCCAACCTGAAATGACAGGTTGGGTGGCAGGGTCAGCAGCGCAGCGGATGGCCCTTGGCATTGTATGTCCGCCCGCGCGGGGCCATCCCGTTGGTCTGACCCTGCCACCCTCACAAATAGCGGTTTTGAAACCGGCTCCAGGAAATCGCCAAAGTCGCCATCAATCTTTACATGGTGGCTACTCTTTGTTTGACGGCATGCGACGACTCAAGAGGTCGAACGGCTCTCGAAGGCGGACGACTTTCGCGGCGATGACATAGACACAAATTGATGCAACAAATGGGACGAGGAGGTTTGCGAACCGTCCGGAGAGCGACGTACTCGTGGCCATCCATGTGGTGACGGCGAGACAAGCTACGGTCATGACAAGTGTTGCCAGGACCGTCTTGATGCCTGTGCGCACGAGCGACCGCAGGTCGAGGAGACCATTCTTCTGTTGATAGACCCAGACGGTGGCCACAAACTGGATGATGGCTGCCACGGCTGTCGCGACGGCGAGTCCCATGCCGGCCAGGAACCAGATCAGTGTCAGGTTGAGCACCACGTTGATACCGACGGCGAGCACACCAACAGACAGGGGTCGCTGCCTGTCGCCGAGTGCGAAGAACCCCCGGTGGATGATCGACAGGCCCATGTAGGCCCAAACTCCGGCGCCATAGGCTGCGATGCAGCGGGCGGTCAGTGCTGCGTCCTCACTGGTGAAGGCCCCTCGCTCGAAAAACAGGACCGCAATCGGCTGACACAGAAGTCCCAATCCGACGCTCGCCGGCACACCAATCGCAACGACCAGACGCATGCCATAGGTAAGGTCGCGTCCCACCTGCGCCATTTCTCCCCTCTCGGCATGCTTCGACATTAATGGGAACAAGACCGTTCCCAGGGCAACGCCGAAGACACCCAGCGGAAACTGGTACATCCGCTGGGCGAAATACAGTGCCGAGGCAGTGCCCGTCTCCAGAGGCCAGGGAAAGTCGGAAGTGCTCGCTGCAATTGCAGGCGGTGCGGCCAAACCCCAGGCGAGCAGACTGTCAAAGATCGTGTTCACCTGAACGATCCAGGTGATCATCAAGATGGGCATCATCGTGCGGAACACCTCACGAACTCGTGGCGTGGCCAGTCGCCAGTTACGTGAGAACCTGATCCCCGTCTGCCAGGTCACTGCTCCCATGACGCCCAGCTGAATCACGCCAGAGACCACGACACTGAGGGCGATCACATGAATGCGCTTCAACGGGTCGTCCGTCAGCCAGGCGATACACGCAGCGGTCCCAATCCAGACGAGATTCAGGATGACGGGAGCAACCGCGGGCCATGCAAATCGCTGAAACGAATGCAAGACGGCGCTGAGTTGTGCCACGAGACACATCAGGACCGCGAAGGGCAACATCTCCGCAGTCAAGGCGATCAACAACTTGGCGTCCGGTCCCATCGACATGCCGAAATACGCGGCTGCCAACAGACCTTCCGCCAGGGTCACGACGATCACAAGAACGGTTCCCATCGTCACAAACATGGCCGTTGTCAGCCGGTTGGTGGCCTCGGCGCCCGAATTCTGCCTCTCTCTCAGGAAGACGGGGAGATAGGCGGTCGTCAATGCCCCTTCACCAAACAGCCGGCGTGCCATGTTGGGAATGCGGAAGGCGACCGAGAACGCATCCATCACTGGTCCGGCACCAAATAGGCCGGCCATGACCATATCTCGCACAAGACCCATCACCCGGCTAAGCAAGGTGAAGAGGCTCACAACACGAAAACCGGCCCCGATCAACCCGCGTTGCGCACGCGTCCGTCCTCTGCCATTTGCAGCAGTCTCATCATCAGCGGTCAGTGATTTGTCAGTTTCCATCCTTGACCCGGTTCACTCATCCACAACAGCGGACTCATGTGTCGACGAGTTGTAACTGTTTACAGCGTCTAGGGAAACGGGACATCGCCGAACTCCGTTTAGCAATCCATACAACCGGTACAGGCCATACGTCAAACACAACATTCGTGAATTGGACTCAGCCGCCGATCACCAGATCAGCCGGATCACAGAAAACCGTCGATAGACCGCCTATCGTTGTCGCGCCCCAACGATCAGGCTCTGTGCAGCCGGATGGAGTTTCCGTGCACGGACCGGCGTGACCCCATCATTGCCGAACACCTCGAGCCCACCGGTTCGCTTATGCATGGCAGGGAAGCCCAACTTGTGGGTGCTGTGATCATGACACTCCTCGTCATGACAGGGACATGCCGCGCAGAATCCACAACGTGGACCGACGAGTTTCGAGTTGAGTTCCCCGAAGCACTCCTGCTCCAGCCGCCTTCGCCGACGAGTCACCGTGTTCGCCTCGATGATGGACTGGACCCGGCGAGCACTCCCGGCGTCGCACACATCTCCTCGTTCGATGTTCAGAACGCAGCCGTTGATGTGACCCTGCCGCAGGGAAGTGAGCCGACGTCGTACTCATCGATCGCATCTCGACCACAAGCCTCTCCGGCCTTCGGCCCCGGTCATCCGCCTCGTCATTGTGCAGTTTGTTCGACGTGGCAGAAACTCCCGGATGGCATCCTGTACCCTTCCTACATTGCCGGCGAAAAAGAGCCTCGCATGGCTGCAGCCATCCTCCAGGAGAAGGACCGAGGGACCGTTCTGGAAGAGACCATCGGTGGACGGTTGGGCTTGTTGCGGTATGGCACAGTCGGTCCAATGAACCCGCAAGGTTGGCAATGGGATCTTGAAGGAGCCGCCTTACTTCGTCAGGACATCGACGAAGCACTCGATGTGGAGGCCGTCGACTTCCGCATCGGCTCAGTCATCACCTACAAGCAAGGCCAGACAGCTTACAAGGCTGGGTACTACCACATCAGCTCACATGTCGGCGATGAATTCCTGGTTCGAAACCCCGGCTTCCAACGGATTAACTATGTCCGGGATTCACTGATCGTGGGTGTCTATCATAATGTGACAGAGGGTCTGGCGGTGTACGGCGAAGTGGCGTACGCCTTCAAGACCGATGGCGGTGCGGAGCCATTCGAATTACAGTTCGGCACCGAGTACAGTTCCCCGAACGCAATCTGCCCCGGCGGTGCCCCCTTCGCAGCAGTCAACTACCACGGGCGTCAAGAGTTCGACTTTGGTGGCGGACTAAACGTTCTCGCCGGATGGGAGTGGATCGGATCGACATCGAATCGCCGACTCCGCATCGGTGGTCAGTTCTACACGGGGAAAGACACCCAGTGGTCCTTCTTCGACGAAGATATCACCATGACCGGTGTCGGAATCTGGTACGATTTCTAGAGCAATTCCACCGTTGTTCTTCAGCTGTCGTGCAGGAGGGCCATTCAGCAGTCGAGGCCATTCCTCGAACAAGCTCCTGCATAGAAACCATGAAAATTGTCTAACGCAGTCCCGTGAAGTTCAACCGTAGTTCGCCTCAGAAGGGCGACACGATCGGCACGCTCGACATTGTCATCGGACCATGCAATTGTGGCGCATTGACAATGGGACCGTAGCTCTGTCCGCTAAAGTTCTGTGACATCGGGTGGAAGGCCTGTGAGGCCGTCCCCTGCATCATTGGCTGCCCTGTTGGGGGATGCGATTGAAGAATCCCCCCCGCTTGCATCACAGGAGACTGTGACGACTGAGGAGGCATCATTTGCGGCGCCATCATCTGCTGGCTTATCAGCTGTTGGGGCTGATATGGCTGTGGCTGTGGCTGATAGTAGGACGCCTGCTGAATCGGAGAGGCCCCGGGCAGGGGCATCGCTGATTGCGAGAACTGTTGGATGGGAGGAGCATAAGATGCCATCGTTTGCGGCTGAGCATGCTGTGTGCCCCTCAGCCCGGACACTCGAGCACGCACCTCAGGCTGAAACGGGTTGAGAGCGAGAGACCGACGATACATTGCATGGGCTTCCTGTGAACGTCCGGTCTGCTGATACACATCCGCCAGTTGAGCCATCGCTGCCGGGTGATTTGGCTTCTGTTGCAGGGCGAGTCGCAGTGACTGCTCAGCTCCGGCAAGGTCACCGTGCTGTTTCTGCATCCAGGCTTGTTCAATGTGGGCGTTGGGCTGATACGGCTGCGTCGCAACCCATTCCTGAATGTGAGCGGCTGCCTGCTCTTCACGTCCCTGTTCCTTCAACATGCTCGCCATCTCGTGGTGAGCCGGCTGGTGACGAGGATCGAGATTGAGGGCCCGCTGATACATCCGCTCCGCCCCAATCAGGTCTCCCTGTTTCTTCATCGCAGAGGCCACATTGAATGCATAATTCGGGTTTTCCGGCGAATCCATCAGGGCCCTCTCAAACTCCCGTCGGGCAGCCGTGTAGTTCCCTTGTGCATAGAAGCCTTTGCCGGATTCGTTCATCACGTATCCGCTTGTCTGGTTGCAGCCGCTCTCAAACAGCAACGTGCCTAAAGCCAACAGAGAGAGTCCAAACACAGTGAGATAACGGGAAACGCGCATGAGTCCATTCCTTGCTGTGCCAGAGACAGCATCGGCGAGCCCTCTTCACAGTCCTGCGAAGAGAATCGGGGGCGGATTTTGACGGGGGGAGATCGTTGAGAGATGAAAGGATCGCGGACACTAGCACCCGGCGAAAAGTGCTGCAAGACCAAGTTCGCCTCGGCACGGCAAGATCCGCCAGAGTTCACTAAGACACTCACAAACAGCTTGCGGCTTAGTGATCGCTTCATTCCCAGGAAGCAGTTTCAAACCCCATCACAGGGGCCGCATGCGACACGCAGTCACTGTTGCCGCATGCGACACGCAGTCACAAGCGGGACACTCGATTCCACCGTCCCGAGGGGGAAAACGCGGGTCTCCAGCACGGCTCCCGTGCACTCGTCGGCCACCCGCAGCCAACTCACCTGCTCGCCCGTTTCCAGCCGAATCTCCTCGGAGGCATCCAACTGCCAGGTCTGGTGAGGACGCCTCGCGCGGGGAA
>JAJDEJ010000149.1 GCA_029259815.1 Planctomycetaceae bacterium
AGGCTGATCAAGTTGCCGAATTGAATATCCATGGCTGGTTCAGGGGTTAGGTGTGAGTTTTCAGTGATCAGTTTTCGGTGAGATTTCAAAGTTGCTGCTTCTCAGGGGATGCGGCGAAACAATGTGTTTGCGGGGACGACTTCGGTTGCTAGCACAAGAAAAGCCAGCAGGGCCAGTGGCGGCAGAGAGAAGGCTCCCGCGTAAACTGGCTCGACGGCCAGTTCGCGGTAGTCGACGTACTGTCGTTCCTCGACGTGACTGGTTTCCAGCTGATTGATCTCGTCGTAGATCGCTTCGAGAGACGCCGTGTCGGTGGCTCGGAAATACCTGCCTCCTGTTGCGTCAGCGATCTTCTGCAAGGTCTCCTCGTCGATATTGATGTCCATCCATTGCAACGTTTGCCGACCGGTGAACGGGTCCATGACCGGGACCGGTGCCCGACCGCGAGTGCCGACGCCGATGGTGTAGATATTCACGCCCATGGACTGGGCCAGTTCGGCTGCCTGCAGTGGGTCGATGTCGCCTGCATTGTTCTCACCGTCTGTCAACAGGATGACGACCTCACTCTCGATCGGCTTCGCTCCCGACTGTTCGCGGCTGGAGGCCAGAGCCTGCAATTTCTCGATCGCCAGGCCGATGGCATCGCCAATCGCCGTGCCGTCTTCGCTGCGCTCATCGACGATCTCAGTCTGATTGAGTGCATGCACGAGGTAGGGATGGTCGAGCGTCAGAGGTGTCAGGCTGTCGGCATAGCCGGCGAAGCTGATGAGTCCGACGAGGTCTGCCGTGCGACCCGAAAGTGTGTCATCACCGGCAATGAAACGACCGGCCACATCACGCACGGCGGTCAAACGATCGACGGGCTGTCCGTCGACCTCAAAGTCCATCGCCCGCATACTGCCGGAGCGGTCGACGACCATCTGGATCGCGATGCCTTCGGAGTCGATCGTAGTTTCGCGTCGGCCAAACTGCGGGCGGGCCAGGGCGACGATCAGCAGCACCAAGGCGACGACTCGCAGGGTCGGAAGCAGCCACCCCAGACGCATCCGCCACGTCGAGCCGATACCGGTCAGTGGCTTCGTCGAGCTGAACGGCACAGCAGCCGATCGACGCTGACGCACATATAACCATGCGAGCACCGGCACCAACAGGAGCAGGCCGAGAAACCAGATTGAGGGATGATGAAATGTCATGGAAGAAACCCTTATCGTTTGAATGACTCAGCGACTCGAGGCTGACCACATTCGCTGTTCACCTTGGTGGATCGTGGAGAGTTTGTTTTCGTAGTGACCGCCTGGGAGGTTTGTTGAATGAATGCCCGGCAATGCGTCAGAGCTCGCTCGGCGTCCGTGGCATTCACGTTAAACTGAGCAAACTTCACGACGTCCGCCATCTTGAGGAACGCATGGATCAACTGGCGCTGATCAACATCCAAGTCAGCATGCCCTTTAGTTTGCGTGAGGAACTCGCGTGTGGTCAGTTGCGGAGCATGGATTGCAAATTGGCGTTCAATGTACTTCCGCAGAATATCCGTGGCCCCGCAGAAGAAGGCGTCGAAGTCGGATGATTCGATGAGTCCGGAGCTCGCCAATCGGTCGAGTTCATGCAGTGCCCACTGGTCGGGCGTCTGTGAGCGACGACGGATCAACAGGAGACACAGTCCGGCGACTGCGAGGACGAAGAGACCGGCAACGGTTGTGATCGCCCAGCCGTGCGAATCTGTCTGCGGCGCCTCTAATTCGGCGAGCCCTTTGATGTCACGAAAGCGGGTCGGATCTGCTGTGGCTTCGGCTTCGCTGATGATCGTGATTGGCAGCGTCGGCGAACTGATGGTGCCTCTGCTTTCAGGAATGTTGGTCCCTTGCCCATTGTCGTCAGATGATTGATACGTAAGTGTGATGGCCGGGAGTGCTCTGGCATCTGAACGCAGACTTTCGAGTGTCAGCACACGCATCCACGTCCGATCGGTTCCGGTCGGCACGTCAAACGTGTCGTCAATGTTTGTAATGAGGAAGTCGCCAAGTTGCTTGCCCGGCTCCGGAAAGCGAACGGTGGTTCCCTGCGGAGCAGCGGCGGTCAGTGTCAGTCGAAACGGCTCGGCAATTCGGACGCTCGACTTGTCCAAATGAGCTGTTAAACGGACCGGACCCTCCTGTACGGTCTGCGACGAAGCGGAGGACTGATCCGCCGCCATGACCGGTCGTTCGTCGGTCTGACTGAGAATCAGGGCCAACGTCAGGAGGGCCGGCCACTTCAGGAGAGAGAATCGTGATTGACAGCAGTGCCCGTTCATCGTCGGCTCTCCCGTTTGTGAAAGAACTTGCGGAGCGGATCGACGAAATCGTCGCCCGTAGTGAGATTAATGGTGTCCAGTTTCAGCATGCGGAAGAGTCGGTCGCGTTCAGCACCTTGTGCGTCCATCGCGGCAGCGTATTGCTTGCGTTGCTGACGATTAGACGTGTCGAGCGTCACCAACTGGCCGGTCTCTGCATCGAGAAGTTCGACAAGCCCGACGTTTGGCAACTCACGTTCTCGTTCGTCTCCGATGAGGATCGGGATCACGTCATGCTTGCGGCGAGCGATGCGGAGAGCACGCTCGAAACCTTCGTCCTGAAAGTCGCTGATCACGAATACGACCGATCGCCGTTTCGCAACGCGGTTGAGATGTTCGAGAGCTGCTGCAATGTTGGTGCCACGTCCGATCTGATCGCAGTACAGCAGTTCGCGGATGACGCGGAGGACGTGGCGGCGCCCCTTGCCGGGGGGGACCACCTTCTCGATCGCGTCCGTGAAGAGTGTGAGTCCGATGCGGTCGTTGTTGCGAATCGCTGAAAATGCGAGCGTCGCCCCCAATTCAGCGACCAATTCCCGCTTGAGTTGCTGCTGTGTGCCGAATGCTTGTGAGGCACTCAGATCGACGAGCAAATGCACGGTCAGCAGCCGTTCTTCACGGAACAGCTTGACAAACGGTTCTCCATTGCGGGCGGTGACGTTCCAGTCGATGGATCGAACGTCGTCACCCGCCTGATAGGGACGCACCTCTTCAAATTCGATGCCCCGTCCTTTGAAGGCGGAGTGATACTGTCCGCTGAGGACGTCGTCGACTTTGTGCGACGTGCGGATCTCAATCCGCCGAATCTTCTGCATCATTTCTCGAGGGATCATGGTGTTGTCCGTATTATCGAAGGTCTTCAGGGTGTTTCGAAAAGGCTGGAGCCACTCGGGGATATTCCTGAGGCGGGTCAATGTCTCAGGGAGTTACGGGCGACCCCAGCCAAAGGGGTGTGTTATTCGTTACGGCACTGGAATGTGATTGAGCACCTCGTGCACCACATGTTCCGAAGTCTTCTCTTCGGCCTCAGCCTCATAAGTGAGGGCAACACGGTGCCGGAGAACATCGGGAGCCATGCTCTTCACATCCTGTGGCGTCACAAATCCGCGACCATCGAGGAAGGCGTTTGCCTTCGCCGCGAGTGTCAGGTTGATCGTCGCACGGGGCGAGCCGCCGTACTCGATGAGATGTCCGACGTTCAGACCGTAGGCATCCGGATCACGCGTACACATGACCAGATCAACGATGTAGTCTCGCACCCGTTTGTCGAGATAGATCATGTCGACCAGCTTGCGGGCGTCCGTGACATCGGTCGGTGTGGCTACTGGCTTGATGTCGACGATCGTCTTGGTCCGGGCCATGCGGTCGAGAATCTGAATTTCCTGATCACGGTTCGGGTAATCGACAATCACTTTCAGCATGAAGCGGTCCATCTGTGCTTCGGGCAAAGGATAGGTGCCTTCCTGCTCGACCGGGTTCTGTGTCGCCATCACCAGGAATGGCTCATCCAGTTGGAATGTTTCACCACCAATGGTGATCTGGCGTTCCTGCATGGCTTCGAGCAGAGCGCTCTGGACCTTTGCAGGGGCACGATTGATCTCGTCGGCCAGAATAAGGTTCGAGAAGATCGGTCCTTTCTGCACGACAAACGTCTGGTCCTGCGGCCGATAGACCTGCGTGCCGATGAGATCGGCGGGCAGGAGATCGGGCGTGAACTGCAATCGCTGAAAACCGGTGTGTAATGCCTTTGCCAGACAAGCAACAGCAGTCGTCTTCGCAAGACCCGGGACACCTTCGATGAGCAGGTGCCCATTGGCGAGCAGGCCGACCATCATCTGATGCATGAGATGGTCCTGCCCGACGATCACACGGCCTACTTCATCGAGCAGCTTGCGGAACGGATCACTCTTCACCTGAATATGCTGGCTGAGTTGTTGAATGCGTTCGTGGGTTAGCTTGGATTTGACTCCATTGACGGAGCCGTTCACTGAGTCAAGACGTGAGGCAGCCATGAGGAACACCTGATGATTGAAAGTCTGGGAATTGCGATCCGCCACTGCGAATGCTTGTCAGATCTCATCAATGCATTCTGCGTGCCAACAGCATTTCAGCACGAAAACGGCGCCTTCTCGGCGACACGAAGGGGCGTAACTCCCCGAAACCGCATGGAAGAGCACGAAGTCCGACTGGGGCATTCTCCCGCGCGGGGAGAAATGCCCCACCGCTTCCAACAGACTATCCGTCGCTGACGGTCGACTCGTCGTCAAACTCTTTGAGTTTGCGGTACAGCGTCTTGCGATCGAGCCCCAGAATTTTTGCGGCCTGCGTCTTGTTGCCGCCGACAGCTTCGACGACTTGCAGGATGTACCGCCGCTCGACCTCTTCCAGTGGTGCCAACTCAGCCGGGTCACCAGTGTCGATGCGGAGCGTCGACGTGCGGTAGTCGCGAATCTTCTCCGGTAGATCTTCGACGGCGATGCGGTCGTACCGGGTCAAAGCAACGGCTCGTTCGATGACATTTCGTAATTCTCGGACGTTGCCCGGCCACGAATACGCCAGTAGTTTCTCGGCAACCGGCTCATTCAGGCCGACGATTGCCTTCTGTGACTGGGCGGCAAACTGCTCGATGTAACTCTGCGCGATCAACAGGACATCCGACCCGCGCGCACGCAGGGGCGGCGACTCCAGTTGAATGACATTGATCCGAAAGTAGAAGTCCTCGCGAAAAGTGCCATCCTCAACCGCAGACTCCAAATCACGGTTCGTCGCAGTCAAGAGACGGGCATCGTATGGCACCTCCGTATTGCCACCGACTGGCCGTACGGTTCGTTGCTCCATCGCCCGCAACAGCTTCGCCTGGAGTGACAATGGAAAGTCGCCGATTTCGTCCAGAAACAGCGTGCCTCCTTCGGCCTGTTGAAACAGTCCCTTCCGCTCGAACCTCGCGTCCGTGAAAGCCCCTTTGGCATGGCCGAACAGTTCGCTTTCCAGCAACGTCTCCGGGAGGGCCGCACAGTTGATCGCCACAAACGGTCCGTCTGCCCGACGGCTCTTGCGATGGATGGCGCGGGCAATCAGTTCCTTGCCGGTACCGCTCTCGCCCGTGATGAGCACGCTCGCCTCCGAGTCACTCACGCGGCTGAGTTGATCGAAGAGTTTCTGCATCGGCGGGCTGGCACCGAGGATGTCATCGAACCGCTGCGACTGTTCGACGGTCGCACTCAGCACTCTGACGCGGTCCTGCAACTCATGGTGCCAAAGCGCCCGTTCGAGTGTCATTTCCAGCAGGTCGAGTTCGACTGGTTTGGTGACAAAGTCGTAGGCCCCCGCGCGAATGGCAGCAATAGCCGTCTCCATGCTCCCAAACGCCGTCATCACCACGACGGGAACGTCAGGTCGATTGGCGACGATCTGCGTGCAGAGTTCGATGCCGTCGACACCCGGCATGTGGAGATCGGTCAGAACGGCTTGATACATGCCTTGATGAAACGCTGCCAACGCGGCATCTGGCGATGTGTGACAGTCGACATCGAAGCCACGTGACTTCAGATCAGCCGCCAGCATGTCGCACATGCTCTGCTCATCATCGACAATCAGCAGGGAACCAGTCATGTTTCCGACTCTCGCGGCAAGTAGACCGAAAAACAACTCCCGTGATCGACTTCGCTCGTGACGTCGATCCACCCGCCATGCTCAGTCACGATTCCATAGGCGATCGACAGCCCAAGACCGGAACCTTCACCGACGCCTTTGGTGGTGAAGAACGGCTCAAATAAATGTTCGCGGACATCGGACGAGATGCCCGTTCCATCATCTTGTACGAACAGACAATGATAATCTCCCTCGTCGAGTTCAGTCTCCTCCGGCGGCGTCACATGCTCGACGCGCAGTCCCACGGTGACGGTCGCTCCCTCCTCACGAGACTGCAACCCGTTTACGACCAGATTGGAAAGGACCTGTTGAATCTGTCCCGAATCGACGAGTGCGACAAAGGATGTCGTTGAGTCTCCGACGAAAGTCAGTGTCGCCCCCCGCTTATGGGCGAGCGGAGCCAGCAGTGAGAGCGTCTGCTCGGTGACAGTTCTGAGGTCGATGGTCGTCCGGTTCGGCGTGCTGCGGCGAGCAAAGTCGAGCAGATGGCGGATGATACCCGTCATCCGATCCGCTTCTGACTTGATCGCCTGTGCTCCATCCAGGACCTCCTCCTTAGAGAGCCGCCCTCCCGCGATCATGTCAGCTCGCCCCGACACAACATTGAGGGGCGTCCCCAGTTCGTGAGCAACCCCCGATGCCAGACGACCGACTGTCCGCAGCCGGTCGGCATGGCGCAGTTGTTCGAGCGTCGCGATGCGTTCGGCTGCCTCCTGCTGTGTTGCATGGTGTGCCTCATCCAGCCGTTCACACATCTCGTTGAACGCGTCTGCCAGTTCGGAGAGTTCGTCCCTGCCTCTCAGGTGAATCGGTCCGTTCAAATCGCCCAGACCGACGCGGCGTGCCTTCTGCGCCAACGCCTGGAGTGGTCGGCCGATCATCCGCACCCCGACCAATCCAATAATGAGCGCACTGACGATGATGAGTCCCAGCATCAACCACAGCGTCCGCATCATGGTCGACCGCGTGTAATCATCCCGTCGCCTGAGCGACTCAGACAATTCCAATGCCCCGGTCCGCTCGGCGCCGATGTCAATGCGATAGTAAGTCAACAGTTCACCCGGACCATTAATGGCTGACTTATGGAAGGAGACCTCGCCTCTCGTAGTCCTGACGATTTGCAACTGATCAGCCGTGACACGCGGTCCGAATCGCTCGGTCGTCTCGGCGTCGAGCCAAACCCAGCGGATACGAACTCGCTGTTCTCCCGCTTCGAGCCTTTTGATCCTTTCCAAAGCCTCACTCTGACTGGTGAGACGCCAGATCTGCACGACCAATACCTCCATCGCCGTCGCCAATCGGTGATGGTCAGCTCGCATTTCAGCCTCAAACAGATCAACTTCCCGCTGGACCGTGAGGTAGCCGTGCAGTGCCACAAGGCCGACGGCCAACAGTGTGAGTACCGAGATCAGCTTGATTGTCAATCTCATGCAGGGACTACCAAATTCCTTTCCGAGTGTGCGACCGTCAGCCAATGTGCGAGTGTAGCGAGACACGTTGAGGCTGAGGACATCGGGCCGTTTCGCTTTGTGATTCATCCCCTGAGAAGAAACAGCAAGGCAGTTTCCTTGATGGCTTCAATCAGACTCTTCAAGCGTCAGAATCAGTCCCATGATCGGCGAATCGCGTCGTGAGTCCAAGCGGACATGGGCTGCGTGGAACCATGAGCCGTCCGTCGAGGTGTTTAATGGCTGTGAACCGGTGGAGAATTCTTTGAGCTCTGGGACCACCTCAGCAATGGGGCGTCCCCCATATCTGTGCTCATGGCTATGCTCGCGTGTATGATGCATCACGATCCTTCCGGACGCATCAGTCACATAGACAGCGGCAGCCGTGTTCGTCGATTCCATCAGGTATTCCAGAACTCGCTCGAGATTCATCTCGATGCCCACGATCCCGAACACGTCGCCAGTCTGCTCATCATAGATCGGCGTTACAGCCAGTAATTTCAGATGAGCAGCATCCGATGTGACGCCCTCTTGTTCGATCGACGAACTTTCGACCAGTAACACGTCCCCCGGATTCAGGTCGAGTATGGCTTCCACATGGGCACGTCGTTCGTAGGTACTGAGACGACTTTCCGGGAGAACTTGCACAAGACTTCCGTCAGATGTTTGCCGTTCAACGCGGACCAATTCACGGAAGTCGTCGCCAATTGACGAGTACGAAACACTCAAGTAATCCTGATTGGACGTCAGTAGTCCACGGAAGATGGTCTGCAAGCGTTCGCGCCAAACATCGATGTCGTCGGTCGATCGATCACCGTTTCCCGCGTCGATGATTCCCTGGATCGGAGGTAACCCCGCCATGAACCGGACATGATTGCTCAACATCGCAGCGTGCGATCCAAGCCGAATCTCCAATTCGCGAGCCTCGGCATGCAGATTGTCGAAGCGTGCATCCTGTTCGGCCAATCGGTCCTGATGAGCCACATAGCCCATTGAGATCGCAGCGACCAGGATCATCGTCGTCAGCCCCGCGATGAATTGCGATAGTCGGTGATGATTGCGAACCCATCGCTGGGCACGCTTTTGCCAGGGAGCGTCATAGCTGGAGACAGGTTCTCCCGCCATCCAGCGCTGCACGTCTTCGGCCAGATCGGATGCTGACTCGTAACGTGCGTAGCGTTTCTTAGCCAGAGCTCGACTGCAAATGGCGTCAAGCTCGGGCACCACTTCCGGGTTCAAGTCACTGGGGCGTGGGGTCGGATGACTCACGATGGCCGTCAGCAACTCACCCATTTTGCTTTGTGAACTTAATGAACGATGGCTCAGCTCATGCGGAGCGTAGCCCGTGAGAATTGCGAACAGGATTGCACCCAGGCCGTACACATCGGTCCGTTCGTCGATCTCGTCGATGCGTCCCGTTGCCTGTTCCGGGGACATGTACATCGGCGTCCCCATCACTTGCCCGGCAACCGTTTGATCCGAGCGTTCCTCAGAATGACCGAAGTCAGACGGCAAATCGTCCAGCAGATCGGCTTCACCAATCAACTTTGCCAGCCCCCAATCCAGAACAATCACTTGTCCAAATCCATCGAGGGCGACATTCTCAGGCTTCAGATCGCGATGCACGACATCCTTGGAATGTGCATAGGCGATGGCCTGGCACACGCTCACAAAAGCTGACAACAGATGGTGAAGGAGCATCGGGTCATGGTCTTCGGACTCGCGACGTTCGTGGTACTCGGCAATCGCGTCCTGCAGGGTTCTCTTACCGAGAAACCGCATCGCGTAGAAAGTCCGACCGGTTTCCAGATCCTCAGCATACTGATGGACAGGAACAATACTGGGATGCTCCAATCGCCCTGTGATGACTGCCTCACGTCGAAACCGGCTGATGGCGGTTGGGTTGTGTTGTGCCGCTTCGGTGACTTCCTTAATCGCTACGTAACGGCTGAGACTGTTATCTCGCGCCAACCAGACGATTCCGAGTCCTCCTTGTCCGAGCTTTCGCAGCAGTGTGTAATCCTCAGTGAAGCGACGGAATTGCTGTGTGTGCTGCGACGCCAGAGGAGAGCTGACTCCCAGCAATGTGGCCGCGCGTCCGTTTAAGTCAAGTTGATTCAGGGGCACAACAGTCACGCTATAATCATCTGCTCCAGCCGAGACATCCGGCGATCCCTCAGAAGTCAGCTGTCCGAGGCAGGCAGTCACCTTCGCATCAAGGGCCTCACTGTCTGATGAAGCGATTACTCCGGTCGTAACCAAATGATCCAATAATGGCTCGCAGCCATGAATGGTCCAGTCGGAGAGTGCCTTCTCAAGCTTACGCTCGTCAACCAGTTGTTCATCGAGCAACAGCCCGGCGAGCGCGATATCGCGCTCCTGCCGATTCATCGTGGCTCTGGGGACCATGTGTGTCGATGTGATTGTTTGTCCGTCGGTTCTGTCATCCGCGATGTCGACATCGCCTTCATGCCGCTCTTGTTCGTGAATGAGCGTGTCGACGTCATTGTGATTGAATGTGGAGTCCGCCACGACCGACCTTCCTTCATTGACCAATGTCTCAAGCTCCACCCATCACGACTCTCTCACCACGCGAGTCGGGAACCCGATGAAATCTGCATTTCGAATCTATGATCACTCTACCTACGATGTGGTTCAAGCAACAATCGCTTCGATTCTGGATCTCGACGCGTATGCTTGTGGACCGGAACACTTTCAATTCTTGGCTCAAGATGCCCTGCTGCTGAGCAGATCAATGATTGTAGTCTGCATTTGAAAACATGAATCATCGTCTTGCAGGCCAATCGGGCCAACTTCCACGAAATTGATGAAACCACCGTCAGAGGAAACAATGCGGAAGATCCACTTCGTACCATCGCATCTGGCATTCGAACAAAATATGACAAGCAGGGTAGAGTCACTCCAAGCGCATTCCAGCCACCACCTGTCACAGATTTTCCGGCTTCTGTTGTTCGGCGCGCCACTCTTGGTTGTGGCGGTCGTGCTGGGGCGAAGCCTGGGTCAGGACTGGTTGAAATTCGAGCAGTGGATCACTCAACTTGGATTTTGGGGACCATTGGTCTTGATCCTGGTCACGGCCCTCGTGCCCCTGTTGCTTTTCCCCGACTCTCCTTTTGCCATGGCCGCGGGGGCCCTCTTCGGACTCGGGTGGGGAAGCGTCTATGCTGTGGTCGGTGTGCTGTTGGGAACGACAGTGACCTTCTGGTTTTCGCGGCTGCTGCTGCAGTCGCGTGTCCGCCGGCATCTCAACGAACACCCGCGCTGGTCCGCCATCGAAGGCGCTGCCAGCCGAGAGGGGGTTCGCCTGCAACTGCTGATTCGACTGACCCCTCTGCATTCCGCTGTGTTCAGTTATGTGATGGGGGCGAGTCATATTTCCTATGGCGCTTTCGCCGTGGGGTGTCTGGCCATGATTCCCGGATTGATCGTTGAGGCGTACTGCGGCCACATTGCGGGACATCTCGCTGGGCTAGCCTCAGGAACCAGCACACACTCGATTGCGCATACGGTCGCCACGGTCTGTGGTTTACTCACGACCATCGTCGTAATGACGTATGTGGGAAAGATGGCCAATCGAGCGATTGCGGAAAGTGAAGCGAAGTCTGCGTTTGTTAATGACAGCATTGCGACATGACTGCACTTTCTGACAAACGTTCGTAACTGATCTCCACAAAAAAGGCTCTCCGATCACAATGCGGTTGCAAGACACGCGGGCGATCGGAGAGCCAAGGAATGGCAAAGTCGAAATGTCGTTGGGAATCTCCCGAACAATGG
>JAJDEJ010000150.1 GCA_029259815.1 Planctomycetaceae bacterium
ACCCGCAATCACACCTGTGCGGACATGAAACGGCTCATGCGAAACATCCGACACTACCTGAAGCAACACAACAAAAGCACCCAACTCACACAAACCGCCGCCTGACCAAGCTGTCGCAAAATCAGGCTCGGTTATTTAGAGTCAGAAAACACCATGTCGCGCCGCAGCCGTAGTTCAAGCCCGTTCTCGTTGTTCGCGTTTCAGGACATCATCACCTCCGTGACGGGGATCATGATTCTTGTGACGATGATGCTCGCGCTCGAACTACTCGAACGCAAAGAGCAGTCACCAGAAGTCAAGACGAACGAGGCCATTGAGCAGGTCGAGCAAGTGACGAGCCAGATCGATGAGCAGATCGCTGAGATCGAAGCGCAACTGAATGCAAGCTCCGAGGTGCTCCGGTATGACAAGACAACCCTGAACGAGCAGATCACCGAACTGACAAGCGCGCGTCAGCAGATGGAGAGTGAAGTCCAGCGGCTTCGAAATGAGAGCGTCGAGTCCCGGGAGCGACATGAGCAGATCACTCAGCAGGAACAAAGCCAGGAGGACACACAAGAGACGCTGACGTCTATTCAGGACGAAGTTCGCAAGACTCGTGAACAATTGCAGCGGCTCAAACGATCCAACCGCATGATTTTCAACCCGACCGAGGGTGACCAGAAGTCGCCTTGGCTAGTGGAGCTGGACGCTGCCAAGATCAAAGTGGCCAAGGTGGGCGAATCCGCCCGTCCTCAGGAGTTTGCCACCGTCGATCAGTTTCTGAGCTGGTCCTCACGACGCAGTAGCCAGGCGGAATACTTCGTACTGTTGATCAAACCAGCAAGCGTGGAGTCATTTGCTGACGTTTACAGCACACTCACCGCGAGCGGTTTCGATGTCGGCTATGATGTCATGCCGGTCGATCAAACAGCGATCGATCCCGAGACAGGTGCGGCCCCCTGATGAAACGATCGAACAACTCACAGGGCGACAGCCTCGATCTGCTGCTGGACACGATCTGCAACACGTTTGGAGGCGTGCTTTTTATCTCACTTTTGGTTGTGATTCTGCTGAACATGACCAGCAAGACCGCCTCTGTCACCCCGCCGCCTCAGGCATCCCACGAAACACTCGTCGAGCAGGAAGAGCAACTCCAGGAAAGCCGCCAACGGCTGGAGACAATGACGAAGGCGCTTGAGCAGCAGCAGCGATCGATCGACAAGTTCGTTGAGCCGGGCACCGAAGAACTCGTCCGGGAGCAGAGACGACAGCAGGCCGCTCATACCGCATTGTCCGAAGAGCAAATTGAACGAACGCAGCAAATCGGTCAGGCACAAATCGAAATCAATGAGACTGCTCAAAGAATGCAGACACTCAGTCAGTCAATCGCAGCCGCGCGGCAACAACTCAATTCGGTGGAAGAAGAACTTGGGCAAGAAGTCGCAGTCAGATCACGAGCTGCCAAGCTGCCCAAGCAGCGTCGTACGACGAAGATCCCCGTCCCATTTCTCATGAAACAAGGACACCTCTGTGCGTATGCAAGTATGGACCAAAGCGGGCAACTCGTCCCCAATACCAATGAGGCAGAAGTACACACCGATGCTGAAGGTGAGTATGTGGTGCCGCGAGTCAGCAACGGTCTGAAGATTGCGAGCGATGGGAGTAACGCCCAGGCGATCCGCAACAAACTCAGTGCCTTCAATAAAGAGAAGCACTTCATCACGATTGCGGTGTGGGCCGACTCATTCTCAGAGTTCGCCGCAGTCAAAGATGTCATCGTCGCGAATGGTTTCGAGTACCGCCTCGCTCCATTCTCAGACGACGATAAGGTGCGAATCGGCACATCTGCAGACCCCGGTATGGTACAGTGAATCGACCGCCTGCTTCGGCAATTGCCAAATAAAGTCGAGGCATTGGCGCCCGTATGGTCAAAAAACGTCGGTGCGTATGGTCACAAAACTGGTGCGCGGTGTTTCGTTTCGGCGATTGACGCAACTTTTGGATCCTGTCACGGCTGACAGCCTCGCAGTCTTGAACTGAACAGGCGTTTCTGCGCTGGTCCGATCTTCCCCACAGATCGAATCCGAGAGTCGGCACGCACAACAACCGTACGATCGCAGTCAACTGCCGGCTGCTCAATTCACGCCGCACGTCGCTGGTAGGACCGCAACAGACCGCCAAGACGTTCGTCACAAGTGATGTCGCCGACCGACTCTCCCGTGGATTCATCCGAACAGATGAGCCGATTCCCCAGCCCCTGATGATTCCGCTCACCGTGGTAGTGAGCAGCCCATTGCTTCAAAGCACGCCGCAGAGAATGTTCGCCGAAAAAGATCAGCCGATCCAGGCACTCTGATTTCATACTTCTGAACTGGCGTTCGAGATATGCGTTCAAATTGGGTGAGCGAGGCGGCAAGAGCACAGGCTTCACCGTGGTGTGCTCATCCAGATACCGCCGCAGCGGCACAAACTTCGTGTCCCGATCCAGTATGAGATGCGTCGTGCCAGCAAGAAAGCCGTCGTCATGACACGTGAGGTTGCGAGCCATCTGTTTGACCCACGCCGCATCCGGACTGGCCGTCACCCCCGCAACCACAATCTCCCGCGACTTCAACCGCATCGCCACGAGCACATAAAACGTCACCAGCCCGCCCCGCGTCCAGACCTCAACAGTCGTGAAGTCAATCGCCCCGATCGTGTCCCAATGCGCCCGCAGGAACGCGGCCCAACTCCCCGTCCGCCCCCGCTGCGGTGCCGGCTCAATCCCATGTGCCCTGAGGATGTTCGCCACCGTCGAGTCGCTGATGCGATACCCCACATTGGCCAGCGCCGCCTGAATCCGGTCATACCCCCATGAGGGATTCTCCCGAGCCATCCGCAGTGCCAAGTCCACAATCTCCTGCCGCACGCGCGACCGTCCCATCTTGCGTCGTCTGTCACTGAAGTCCCACTTCCGAGCCACCAACTCCCGATGCCACCGCAGAATCGTGTCCGGCGAAACGATCGACGCCACCTCACAGAACAGCTTGCGTCCCAGCACCTTCCCCCTCACCGCCAACCGCCGCCGTTGGTCATCATTCAGCAACACCCGCTTCCGCCCCAACCGCTCCCGCAGCACCGCATTTTCCGTCCGTAGATAAGCAATCACCAACTGCTGCTCCCGATTGAGCAAGCCCGCCACCGCCACCAACAACACCGTCCAAGGATTCACAGCAATTCCCCCATTCTCGCCTGCCAATTCAGACAAGTGTGCCATACAACAAACATCCGTGCGAGCGAGCTGCGGAGACAGGGAGCTCGAACCCCTGACTCGCATGTCCGATCTCGCTGTCGCGAACGGTGTTCCTGAGTTTCTATTCCGATGGTGTCAGTGAAATGGTAGTGATTGTGTGACAACGATCGTCGTTGCCTGTCACCGAATGGACCTTCCCACGAGTTAACGATCCGGATAACCGCGCGCAGACCCGCTGGGTTCAAAAGACAGCGGGGCTGATTCTTCCGACGCCTCGTATGTTGACTGCTCGTCAGATTTTCCGTCTCTGCTTTGATTTTTTCGGATGCCCTGTACGCCTACAGATCACCTTGTTCACAGGTGTTGGCTACACCTCAAACGGCGTCAGATTGCAATCCGCTCGACCTCATCGAGAGTGACCTCGTCGTTGACTCGATTGTAGAGATTTGTGGTACGTGAGGAAGCGTGCGATGCCATTTTTTGTGCCGATTCCAAACTTCCTCCCGCACGCATAAATTCGGTGATCCCTGTTGCTCGGAACGTGTGGCAGCAGATGCGGTGGGGGAGTCCGAGACGCTTGGCTCGGCGTTTGATCATTCGCAGTGCGTCGTTGCGGTCCATGCGGTTCTCGGTCAGCTCGCGTCGCGAACTGATCGTGCGGAAGAGGGGAGTGTCTCGCTGAGCTTGCAGGCCTGCGGCTGCGATGTATTCGAGTACGTATTGCTCGGCGTTGTGATGCAGCGGCATCTCGTGATAGCGACCTCCTTTCTCGTGGAGACGAATCCAGTGGCGATGGCCGTTGAGGTACACGTCGTCGACATTCATCTTGAGCGTGGCACCGATGCGGGCAAACGAGTAGACCATGACACCGATCAAGGCCCGGTCGCGGAGGCCGATGATCTTCGTCGTGTCGATCGAGTCAAGCAGATTGCGGGCGTCCTTCGCCGATAGGACAGGGGTCTTGCCTTTCTCGATGCGTAGACGTGGTCCCTTCACCGAACCGGCGGGATTCATCTTGAGAATGCCGCCCGTCACCAGATAGTCGAACAGCATGCGGATCGCCGCCAGATGGACCTTCACGGAGCCGTCGGCAAAGTCGGGGAGCATCTCCTCGATGTAGGCAGCGACATGAGTCGGTTCGACCTTCAGCAGGTCAAGCTGATGGTATTCGCACCACTCGCAGAACCGATTGACGGCGGTGAAGTACGAGCGCCGCGTGTTCGCATTGCGGATGTTGGCGACAAAGAATTCGACGAAGCGTCGTTTGGCATCCGGTCCGGCGGATTCGATCACCACCGGCACGACGGCAGATGACGTGACCGAGACTTGACGCCGTTGGAATTCGAGGGGCTGTTGGAGCATCGAAGCGTGAATGAATCTGCCTCAATCGCGAGTTTGGTTAAGGACCTAATGAGACGCACTAAGAGTAGAGGAGTAGGACTCTGCAAAACAGCTGGCTGCGACAGCAATCGTTCGTTCGTCAAGTCGAACTGACAATGAGGCCAATCAAAACAGATGGAGTTGATGGCTCGGGCCTGAGTGAGCTTGTGTCTCTTCGTCTTGCCCCTCACATGATTCCGTTGGTGACAGATCGAGTGTCTCTGGCTCGCGATCAGGCAGCGGGACTCGCTGAACCTTCCGAATGGCATTCCTCCAGACTTGCACGCGACCCGTTTCGTAAATCAGTTTCGTTTCGTTCGAGAGTGAGTTGCCCCAGACGATGTGCGAGTAGTGATTCCGAAGCGACATGTTGATGCAAGCCATTTGCACGCATCTTCGATCGATATCGCAGCCAACAAAGTGCCAATTCGGCTGGATGGCGGCAGCAGCCAACAACATTCGTCCGCTCCCACAGGCCGGATCACTGATGGAACGACGTCCTTCCAATCCCGTGTCTTCGGCGGGAAGACTCATGGTCGCCATCAAGGAGGCCAGAGGAGCCGGAGTCAAAAACTGACCTCGCTCTCCATACGTGATCGAGCCTTGATAGCAATCGCCCAGCAGGTCGGCGTCCGATGCTTCTGTCAGTCGAATCAAATCGGCGAAGGCTTTTGCCAGCACATCGACACCTCGTTTGCCTGTTGGCCCCTCTTTGTGTTTCTCGATGGTGGCGAGGTATTCGTCCTCCATCAATGGATGACCTAAGGCTGAAACACAGCACTGCAAGAAATCTTCGAACGCGATGGCCCGACTGACGCTCGATCGTTGTGACACCTCCTCGATCTGACGGAAGAGTTCCTGGGTTTCCGGATACTGGAATGACTCCTTGGACATGGATTGGGAATGGAATGAATGGAACGAAGGCTGCGAAACAGCCTGGACGACGAACTCCTCAAACAAAGGAATCAGGGAGAATCCGCTTGGAACTGGAGAGCGGCGACTTCTGCGGCAGCAGCGAGACCGGAGTGATCGAGTGTGTCGGAGTGCTCGGGCTCTGGTTCAGTAAAGCCGAACAGGCCGTCGCCCAGCAGGTGCAGCATTTCGCGGGCCACAGGAATCTGCACCTTGTCGATGGTCTTCGCTGAGAACATCTTGCGTGAGGTCTGCAGAACGAGTTCGAGGCAGTCATCGCGAGTGGCACGCGTGGTCCAGGGATGGCCCGCACCACGGACATCTCCGCAGAGGAAGCGATGAGCCCAGCGGACGGCCCACTCGCCGTTTGGCAACGGGGCGACTTGGTACTCCAGCAAAGCACGGCCATTGGCCGGCATCACGACCCGTCGTCCTTCCGAATGTTTCTCGGCCGGATCACGAACCTCATGACACCACCGCTCATGTTCGGCCATCCGATCCGACAACGGCTCGATCTGATGTTGCAGAACCGACGATGATCCATCGGATTGAGACAGGACGGGAATCAGATCCGACCAGTCGACTGTCACTGTTTCCATGGACGGCGTCAGCACCACATCGACGGTTCTTGTGGCTCGATGGACGGCGTTCACCTCCCCTTCCAATTCATGGCCATGCACATTCAGGCACACGCGGTCACCAAATGATGGCCGTTTGTTTGCGAAGGAGACTTCGTCTTCCCGACCACTTGCCTGGTCCCATTCGTCGTGCCGACGAGTCAGTTCATCCGGTGTGATCCGCCGCAACAGATCCTGCGGCACGTCGACTTCCTCAAAGGAGGGAATCAACTGCACGATGGCCGCATTCTGAGCATCATCCAGATCGGCGATCTCGCCAAACCAGACTTCCCCCTCCCCCTCGAACTCCACCGCATCCCCCACTTCAAACAGCTCGATGGATGTCAGTTCACTCGTTGCGGGATCATTGACGGGAGCTTCCTCCGAAGCAGACGATGTCACTTCAAACTCGGTTTCCCCCTCGCTCCGCGACCGGATGGCCGCCATCATCCCGTCACGCAGTTGTCCGAGTGCCACGTTCAGGCGGATCGCCAATGTGACGGCATCGGTTCCGGTGGTTGCTTCGCGGCTGTCTTCGTTCGAGTCAGGTCCGGCAAGGATCAGTTGCACGTTTCCGTTCTCCAGAGCCCATTCCAAATCCTCACGAATATCACTGGCGATGTCCTGCAGGATTCGCAGTTGATCGTTGAGGAGATCGAGACGCTCAACAAGTTCCTCATACTCAGCCGGTGCAAGGCAGGTGCCAATGGCCATCCTCTGTCAGATTGCCACGACATTCAGACCCTGTCACGCAGATTCTCGATGGACTTCCCCTGTCATCGACTCTCTGAGAAACTCCTCATAGCGTTGTCGAAGGACTGAGCGAATCATCCGCACGGCGTTCGTTGTGCAATCCGAGCGATCCGCGATCTCGCGTGTGGTATGTCCGGTGGCCAATAGCAGAGCGACTTCACGCTGCCGGACCGTCAGTGTGTCCAGCCAGTCCAACAGATCGAGGCGAAGTTGTGTCCCCTCCTGCGGATGGACAGTTTTCTCGCTTCCAAGATGATCCCACAGCGGTCGGCGTCGATGCAGTTGATGGTGTTGTGGCTGGGGATGCTGCAGGCTCGTCTGGGATTCGGCAAAGTGGCGATGACTCGCCACTCGTTTCACCGCAATGGCCGCAATACTGCCGGGGTGACCTCGCTCACGATAGGTCGGCTGTTGCAACAGCACCCACGCCTGACTGACGGCATCCTGCACCCGTTCAACTCGGTCAGGATCGCGGAAGAAACGGCGTTGGCCCAGTGCCTCGGCAATCCGCAGTGTGTCGCGAGTGAATTCGCATTCAATCTCACTTCCGCTGGGAATGGGTCGTGGCCAGGACCAGGGATACCCATCCGTGAGCGTATCGTCCTGCGTGCCGGTGTCATGGGCGGTCTGTTTGTCGATGGGACAGTGGAAGAAAACTGCCTCAACCGAAGTACTTGAGCAGGGCCAGCACACCGATGCCGGCTGCAATCAGGCTGCCCAGTTTAAGGGTCAGCCGCAGTTCGAGTTTTTCCAACTGATGCACAAAGTCGGCCACGTCCCGTTTGGTGGCCACGTCACCCAAGTCAATCTCCTGAGCCGCTTCGATGAGTGCCTCGGCCTGCTGAGCGGTGAAGCCGCGTTCCGTCAGCTGTGTAATGAGCCGGTGCGTGTCGGAAATGAAGTTCACATCTTCAGCCTGCCACAGATTGCAGACGCTGTCACGCGGAATGTCGCCCAAGTCGTTCAGGAGATAGCCGCACTTGATCGAGCAAAGCGTTGGCGGGAAACACGGCGAATGAGGTCCGCCCGTCGTTGTGTCAGTCGGGGTGGTGGGAGTGTCGTCATCGAGAACGTCGAGGCGGCTCCGTCGATCAGGAGGCGCAGATAGCCGTGGTACTTGGGAATCTGCATCAAGTCCTGTGGGGTAAGGCCAATTCCCATCAACTCTGCGAGTGTCTCGGCATCACGGGGGCCGACCGTCATGCAAAGTGTCGAGCCGCAGTTGCCCAGGACGCCGGCCAGTGTTTGCGAATCGAGCTGCTCCAGCATCTGGGTCGCCAGGACGTAGGATGTGCGGAACTTGCGAGACTCCGCCAGTGCGTCAGCCATCGTCGAGTTGCCTTCAGCCAGGAATGAGTGAAACTCGTCGATCACGATGGTGGCATCGGGACGTTCGGCTTCAGGCACATTCGCCCGACTCATGGCCGCGAGTTGCAGACTGGAGAGCAGGAGTGATCCGAGCAGTGTCGAGGCATCATGTCCCATCGTGCCTTTGGAGAGATTGCACAGCAGGATCTGCGAATCATCAAGGACCGATCGCAGATCAATCCCCTGCTCGGTCGAACAGAGAATGGCCTGCAAGCGTGCGTTGGACGTGAAGGCACCGAGTTTGTTCTGCAGGCTGGCGATGTACAGCGTGCGGTCCCGATCGCTCCAGCGATTGAACTCGCTGAGCCAGAATTCGCGCACGGCGTCATTCTCGACGTTGGCGATCATCATCTTGCGATAGGCCGCGTCGACGAGCAATCGCTGAACAGACACGAGTGTCGTGTCCGGGCGTCCCACGAGTGTCAGCAGACAATGACGGAAGATGTGCAGCAATCGAGGAGCGGTTGCCTCATCGAAACCGAACACCTTCTTGAAGGCGGTCAGCACACTATCGGCGATGAGTGTCGGGTCAGTCCCGGGCGGACCCTGCAAGGGATTGAAGTGAACGGGATGCAGACGCTCGGCCGCATCGAAGTGGATGACATCATTCGTGCGACGCTTCGGCACATGATCGAGCACGTCGTCGACCAACTGGCCGTGTGGATCGATCAGCACGACACCACGTCCCTGCTGCACCTGTTGAATGACGACGTTTTGCAGGAACGTTGACTTCCCGCAGCCGGTCTTCCCGATTGCGATCAGATGCCGACGCAAGTCGTCTGCCCCGATGCCGAACTGCTCCCGCTGATTTCGAAACTTCACCCGACCGAGCCGCGTGACTCCCCCACTCCCTTTTTTTGAGGAGAGACGGAGGGGCGGTTCAATCTCACGGAAAGTCGACTGACTGATGCGCGACACACTCTCAGCACTCACGACCGGCGGATGCCACAACGTCGCGATCTCTCGCGATGTAAGCAGAAACGGCCTGATCCGTCTTCGATTCGCTGCATTCGCAACATTCGCGGTTTGAAACCGACAGTCCTCAGTGGCGCACCGACCGAACGCCGCTGCCATCTCCTGCACACGTTTTTCGGCGATCTGACGAGCGTCTGCCGGTGCCCGGCACTCGACCACCAACTGACACGCAAACAGCCCCTCCACCTCCTTGGGGGTCACTTTCACACGCGTGGTTTTGACGGAACGACACATGCGACCGATCAAGCGAGCCATGACTCGTCGATGACGCCGATGGTCGCACGCCCATGAGGCATAGCGTCTCCGCCAATCGCCTGAGCGAAAACCTTGCTCCAGTCGTTCGATCACTCGACGCTGCTGTCGCACACGTCGCGGAGCAACCGGAGCCAGCGACAGACGAATACTACAGGCCACACGCCCCGATCGACCGGTCCGCACAGCGGACAGCAGTCCGGCGATGGGATCGGCCAAGTCCCGCTCTGGTTCATCCAGAAACTCATCGTACATCCGCAGGGCATAAACGTCGGGATTGAGCGTCAGGGCCATTGATCGAGTGACACAGTCATTGCTTCTCGGTTCCTCCGGACGATATCTCACCTCCATGCCTGGATACGCATCCTGCAACTCCGGCACGATCACATGCCTCAGCTCATCCGCACACTCGATCGCCAATCCGACTTCTCCGTCGAACGAACGAATGACCAGTGCCATGTTGTTCCCCTGCGTCCTCCGCGACCTCTGCGGTAGAATCACCCGCTGCCACATACGCAGCAGCGACTCAGTCTGCACCGGGCCGCGTGTGTTGCCGGGAAGTGGTCGCAGTTGAATCAGCATCAAACATCAAGAGGTATCACCCGCCCCCTTCGGCTTGACCAGGTGAGGGCGTGCCACTTCAGAGGCGGGGCTCGCGTGGCCATGTTCCCGTGAGTTTGCCACATCGCGTCCCGAAACGTCCGAGGGTGTTCGACTCGGCTCCGTCACGATGAGGGAAGAGACGCTACCTCTGACCACCGTCGCGGCGAATGTTCAGCGAAGGAAACGACTGTCCGCACTTGCACGGACCCGGCTTCACCGGAAAAGGCCTGCCGACGAGGGCGACACAGTACCACGGTCCCGCCATGCGGCACAGCCGCTTTGTGCCGTAGGTGCGGCATAGCCGCCTCGTGCCGTAGGTGAACGTGTGAGACTGGGGACACTTCTTGCGGCAGGGGTGGTTTTCGTGGAACGCGGGATGAGGGTTCGCCGGAGACCGCGATGATCCTGCAAAACGGGTTTGGTGAACGGATTGACGGACGACAGGAACGATTTCAGATCCGCACCGACGAATACGGTTCGCTGAGGATTCCTCATCAGCAGGCCCGCCAGATCGAGGATGTGCTGCAATCGCACCTGGGAACGAGTCGTCACGAACAACACCAGATAACGACTCGGGTCGAGGGCAGCGAACTGCGACTGATGAGCATCGTAGCCACGCAGTTTGCGTTCGATTGATTCGACATCCTGCCGTGAGCGGATGCGTTCGGTGCCGTTGTCCAGCTCGATGACAAAGTTGAACGTGCGGCCGTCGGGTGTTACCAGCTGAAAGGCCGCGTCCGGAAACAGCGTAAAGCCGTCTGCTGTCAGCTTGAGTGTGTTCTCGCGAGCATAGTGCCGCAGTTCGATTCCCAGTCGGTGTCCACAGACGATCGTCTGCACCAGCACATCCGCCAGACAGCGGGTGTGATGATGATGTCCGGGCGAGATGGCCTCGAAGTAGCGACGGCGAGGCAGCGTGACATCCTCCCCATAGAGCAGTCGATAACCAGATCGGGTGAGCTTGTAGTAGTGCGGCGAGCGACCATCAGTCGCCGTGGCATACGTCCACGAGCGGATGAGGTCCGCCTGCTTCAAGGCCCGCAGTCGTCTGCGCAGGTTTCCTTCCTCCGCAAACGGTTGGGGAAACGACTGGCTCAACTGACAAAGTTGTGACGTCGTCAGCGGACAACGGTCCAGAGCGGTCAACAGCTCGATGTCCCGTGGGCCGATCTTCGTCTGCAATCTCTTTGTCATTGATCGGAGACCAGCGTACCATGCCCGCGACTGACTTCCGATTGCCGACCCATGCGAAATGCTTCCTACATCAAAGACGTCGACCGCCTTGTCGAACAAACACCGCTCGATCTGGTCCTTCAGCACTACGGCCTTGCTTTTCCCGAGAAGTCATCCGGCGAACACCGGATGATGTGCCCCTTCAATGCCGAGTGCCGCGAGAGTCAGTACGGCAACCTCACCGTGAACCTCGACTCCCCCGCCAAACTGATCTACGCCCACTGCTGCCAGATCCGTGGAAACCTCTTGACGCTCATTCACGGACTGGAACACGGTCGGCCTCCGTCGACTGAACGCCTCCGTGGTGATGAGTTCAAGGCGGCCGTCATTAAACTCAAAGAAATCAATGGACTGGTCGACTCCCCCACCCCGGAACACAAACCGTCCACTTCCAACCCCGCCGATTCTCGATCCGAAGATAGTTCCAACGACCCACCGCCACGAAATCAGCCGCTTCGGCTGCAAGAGAAAACACAGGGGCTCGTTGACCTGTGGGAAGACTGCGTTGTGGATGTGGCCGAGATGTCACCACCGGCAGCGGCCTACTTCCGCGAGCGTCCCTGGCTGACGCCCGATGTCTGTCGCAAGTGGAAGATGGGATACCTGCCGAGAAATGGCCGCAGCCTCCTGCGAGGCATGGTGATCTACGCCCATGAGAACGATGAGGGGGAGATCCTCAGTTACTCCGGCCGCGACGTCCGTTTCGATGAGAAGTGGCAGCAGTGGATCGCCGATGGTCGTCCCGAGAAGAAGAAACCCAACAAACACCGTTACGTCAAAGGCTACCACAAGGGTCAGCAACTCTATGGCGAGCAGGCCGACCGCCTCCAGGATCGCAAACTCAAGGAGTCTTTGGGGCAGATCGGACTGGTCGTGGTCGAAGGCCAGAACGACGTGATCCGACTTGACGAATTCGGCATCGCAGCGGTCGGCCTCTGCTCGAATCGGGCCACCGACGAACAGATCGACAAGATCGTGCGCATCGCCAACCGAGCCTGCCAGGGCCGCATCATCCTCATGCCCGACAACGACGAGGAAGGCGAGACCGGAGCCAAAGATCTCGCCTGGGCCCTCGCCTCCCAAGGTCTCGCACTCCAATTAGCCTGGAGCCGTCAGTCACACGACGGTCGTTTCAACGGGCTGCAGCCGGAAGACCTCACCCCCGAACAGTGGCAGACAGACCTCCTGCCTTTTTTGAGGCGAATTTGACTCGTGCCTCCGGCACGCTGAGCAGAGTGCGCTGCGAAACGCCACTCGGCGTTTCAGCGGAGCCGCCTCCGACGGAGCGAGCGTCGTGCGGCACCCGCGTCGCTCGCCACGGGCAGTTTGATGTGCAACCTGATGCACAATGGAGATTTGAACGTCGCCCGACTTGCCATGCCTGTCGCCCGTGGCTGTCCGCGACCACCCCGGCGGAGCCGTCCCTTCCCAGGGCGTGTCGGAGGCGGGGTGGTCGCGGGCGGTAGCCCGTCGACGCGGTGCCCTCATCGAGATGTCCGTTCTGGGCTTGTCCCAGCGGAGCACGGGTTCGCGTTCAGCGACCCGTGAGTTGATCTGTAAGGTGATCCATGCAGAGGACAGGTCGTGAGTCAGTCAGAGGTTGGGCCGGGATGGCTCATGGTTGCTCGCAGTCCAGTTGCCGGAGAGACTCGCGCCGTCGATGCGATTCGCTCTTGCGAAACAGCCGCTTGAGTGACTCGCTCGGTTGCCGTTCCCAAGCGACTGCTTCAATACGTCGTCGTTCGGTCTCAGGGAGTGTGTCCCACATTTTCTTCAGCTCGGCTTTGCGTTGACGACGACGGGCCTTCTCAGCGTTCACGGCCTGCTCACGCCGATGCTGTTCGAGGTCATGCTGCCGGTCCCGCTCGCGGCGTTCACTCAGCACGGCCTTGATGTCCGGCGGCTGATCCGGCTCGGGCCAGTTTTCCTCGATCGCCTTCCGCAACATGCCCAGTCGGCTGTGCTGGATGTTACGGCGAGACAACCAGTCAATCTGCCGGGAAACCTGTTCGCTGCTGACATTCTTTGCGAGTCGCACCGCCGTCTCGTGATCGAATCCCGCTTCACTCAACAAACGGAATCCGTCCAAACACTTCGCAGCAGCCGGCTGTTGTTTCTGAATGTCTTTCTTCGCTGTCTTTTCTGTGCTGGTTTTTTTGAACCGCTTTGCTGCTGGGTTTTCTGAACCGCTCCGGCTGGGATTATTGAACCGGTCTCGCTGGTTTTTTTGAACCGCTCGTTCGTCTCCGTTCTGAATCAGCTTCCCCGCTGGGTTTTTTGAACCGCTGCGGCTCGATCGCTGTTGCTGCAGCCATTTGACGGAATAGGTTGCCGCCGTCCGTTGAGCAGGGTCCGTGTGGAATCGGCCTTGCTCGACACGAATGATGTATCGGGAAGCGATCGCCGATGACAGGGCCTGACTCAGCGTCTTCGGATCAGGCATGTTGGTGTACTTCTGAATGAATTGGTAAGACAGCACTGCCTGGGAACGGCGACCGCCGAACTGATTCTGATAGCCGACCGTATGCCGCAACACGCTGCCGACGACCTTGGTGACGCTCAGTGGCTCCTGGGGGATCACTTCCCGGAAGAATGCATTCGGAATCGGCGTGCGGTAACCGTCGCCCGCATAGAAGCCCTGAAACGACTCGGGGTTGTCTTGATAGGCGTCGCCTGTATCCCACCGCAGGGCATACGCGGCCTGTTGGGCCGGTTGTTGATTGGCTGCGGAGCGACCTTCCCGGATACGCTGGATGAAACGGGCCCGGATCGCCTCGTCGATCACCTGACGAATGGCTCCCCGGCTGATCCCCGCCGCGTTGATGAGTTCATTGTAAGTCACACTGACCTCCTGAGTGATCGGCTGACCATCACTGTCCAGCCAGCCCAGCGTCTGATCGAGCAGGTACGCCACGAGCCGGACGGCACCGCGTGAGGCGTGCGGCAGACAGAGATCCAGAAACTGATTCGGACAGTAGAGGTAGTTGGCGTCCAGTGGCGTAAAGCCCTGAAATTGTGTACCCGCTGTTGCGGTGCGAACTGAGCTCATGTCTAGCGACGGAGAAATCGGTTGAGCGTCGGTGTCTCGTACCAACGTGCTTTGCTCTTCTGTCTCGGTGACTTGTTCGGCGGCTTGGCACGCACAGACGACTTCTTCGGCTTGGTTGCGGGTTTGGGCTGGGAACTGGTTTTCTTCTTCCGGCGTTTGGGGGCTTTCGTGTTGGCGATTGTGTCAATCACCTCCGCTGCATTCGTATCAGGTCGTTCGTCTCTTCGTGGGGAAGACTTTGTCGGCGGTGGTTCGGGTGACACGGGTCGTGGTTGCAGCTGACCGGTGGCCAATCCCTTCGTGATATTCTGCGTGACGTCGTCCCAGGCACTGATCTGCTTGTCCTTGACGGCCAACTGCTCGAACAGACGCGACACGACCTGATCATGTCGTTCGATCTCCTGCTGCTTCTCGCGTTCCAGTTTGAGGATGCGTTCTTTGAGGAACTCGACGTCATCCCGTGCGGGAGCAGGCTGTTCGTCCACACCCGGGAGGGCGGAGGTGGACTGAGTTTGGGTGGATGTCTTCTCTGTCTGATGAAGTGCCGTTTCTGCTGCCTTCACAGGTTTCGCGGCTCCTTTCAACCCATAGGTCTCTGCCAGAAAACTCTCGGCAACACACCACGCCGGGTTCATGCCGTCCGTGACGAGTTGCTTGACGGACTTGCGGGAGACGTCAGTCCCCTCTCGGACTTGTCCATCCTTGGTGATCAACTTCCAGTGCAGCAACTCATCCTGATCCTGCCGCCCCAGCGCACTGTCGAGATCCCGTTCCAGCGCACGCTGGGAACGGTTGTACTTACGGGACGCTTCGGGTCTCGTGAGATAGCCGGCAGGAGGATCGGCAGACATGGGCAGCAGGGAAAATGACGATCGCAGCCTACGCCTGTCGATCGGTGAACGTCAACCGGTTTGTCGATCGGTCGACGAGCGTCACACCGATCCCCTCATCAACTTGACGATCGTCATGACGGACGTCATCAGTCGGCTCTTACAAGGGTCTCACGGACTTTGTCGATCGTCCATCCCGGCTGACGAACGTCCGTTCGGTCGGTGGGGGATCGTCTGCGATAACCGGCGACGATCGGCAGGACGACCGCCAATGGTCAGAGTGTGGATCGGCAAGACGATCGGTCTGGCGGTCGGTCAAACTCTCTTGACGATCGTTGCGCCGATCGGCCTGATCACAAAGTCTGAACGGTGTGGCGGGCGGTCTCAGCTCGACCACCGGAGCGACCGTCGGCCGGGGTCGAACGGCGGAGCAGTCCGAGCCATGCGAGGGTTGCGGAGCGGGGGAGACTCCGTGCCACGTCGCCAACTCTGATTCACTCGGGGCCCATGAAAAAAGCCCACGGTCGGAGTGATCCGACCGCAGGCCAGGTGATCGGTTCAGAAGAACTCGATCACGTCCGGTGATGTTTGTCGTCGCCGTGTCTGCCGGGGCGGGGGACTGACCACCGCACGCTTCGACCGGAAGGCTGAGATGCCATCGGCATCGATCCGGTAGCGGGGACGGCCCGAGCGATGCGTGGCCATGTTCGTGGCAGGAAGTTCTCCTGAGCGAATCCAGTTGAGGATCTTGTCCGGGCTGACACCCCACTCACGAGCCAATTCGGGCGGCGTCCAGGACGTGCGTGGTTCTGCGGAGTGGGCAGCAGCAGGAACCGCGTCCAAGACCTCCGCCAGTTCGTTCGCTGTGAGTTCCCGCTGGAGATGGATGCGGGCGACTGCCTGAGCGATGTGGGCCATGTGTTCTGTCGGTGTGGGGCCGATGATGTCTGTTGAGGGAAACTCCATGCTGTACAGAGGAAGGAAATCAAAAGGGCAGATCGTCGGGCGTCAGTCGTTGCCGTTCAGCAAACGATTCGGTGCCGGGTTGGCCAGCAGGCACGTCGTCTCGGCTGGGGACCACGTTGCCGTAGTAGTCCCTGTGATTGACAGGAGCCAGCAGGCAGTGGCCCGTCTCGATCAAATGCTGGGCCATCCGTCCGTAGCAGCCTTGCAAGTGCCACACACTGCCGTCGTCGATCAACTGCTGGAAGAGCGAGACGATTTCGACGCCCGAGAGCCGGCCCTCGTCGAAGGCGATCATTTCGTCGATCAGATCTGAGTTTGCGCCGGGTTGAAAAGTCATGTTCAATAGGGGAAAGAAATGAGAAAGGCCCACGACCGGCAGGAACCAGCCGTGGGCGAAATGGGGGAGGGTGATTAGGTCTCATCCCCCGGATGGGCCTGATGCCGCAACTCGGAGTAGAGCCGGGTCAACAGGGCGGCCATCGGCAGCAAATCCTCCTCATGCAGGAGGTGGGTGTTGGTCCAGCTCTTTTCGTCCGCACTGCGGTACGCCCGTTCGGGCACGATGAACTGATGGACCTGTCCCTGGCCTTTGGCTTTGGTAAACACCGTGGCGGACAGACGACCGTCGGTGAGCTTCAGCTTGCGCTGAGCCGATGATGGGGGTGCGTCCTGGTTGGCTGAGGCCTGACGCGGTGCCTCGTTGGATGAATTGACCATACGTATGTAGAGAAAGGATAAAACCGCTTCTCATGGTCGGCGAGAAGCACTGCTTCAGCAGCAATCCGCAGCTCGGGGTCAAGGCGGTCGGTGCGGCTGCGGTGAAAGACGGCAGGTGCGAGGAGAGCCTCCCAGCAGTTCGTCGCACCGAAAGCAGTGACCGCTCGGCGTCGCCGGTCGGCCGCGCCAGCGTGACGACCGTTGCCTGACGCCGGCTGCTCCGCCCCTTGACGCTTTCAGAGACCGGATTGCTACACTGAGCAGGCTGCGAGCACCACCCCCTCAAGTCACTCACAATTGGCTTGCGCCCTTCTCGTCGCAGGGGCATCCTGATTCCTCTTCTGACATGTCGTCGGAAGATGCGTGAATTTGGTCCTTACACACGAGGAGTCACCTCATGGCCCGCAAGAACTCAGACAACAAACCCGAGAAAGTGCTGCGGATCGGTTACGTCTCTGCGTCCGTCTTCGCCCACCACGTGGAGGTCGATGACAGCAAGCGGACACTGCGTTCAGTCAACGTGCAGAAACGGTACAAGGATGGTGATGACTGGAAGTACACGTCGTCGTTCGGTCTGGCCGAGTTGCCACAAGCCATCCGCTGCCTGCAGTTGGCCCAGCAGTACGTCGAGGGCTGTGAAGCCGACTTGCCTCTCGATTGAGGACGTCCGATTCACCCTCAGTGGCAGTCCTCGTGGCTGCCGCTTTTTTTGATGGCGGATCAACAGCAAACAGGATGGGGGATTGCAACCGTTCCTTCGGCAACCTTCAGAACGCTCGTTCGTGCTGAGCATTCGAAGACCGTTTCGACAAAGGGGGGGGAGACGACTTATTCGGTCTCCTGGAGACCGATCCGAGTGATCGAACATCGTGGTCTGAGCGCATGAAAAAGCCCCCGAGGGGGCTTAGTCATCTGACTTGCGATCTCGCTCTGAGATCAGGAAAGAGATGAAGTACAGCGATTCGCTGAACAGTGTCGCCAGAGCGCCAAGTGTGACAACGATGATGATCGTCTCACAGATGGTCTCGGTGATGGCGAGTGCCATAGGAATTGGGGGAAAGAATTGAAACTGGGGGGTGTCAGGCCCGTGGGAGGGAACGGCACGTGACGTCAAGGTGGAGCCACTGAACAACCTTGACGACGTGCCATGCTGTGAAGGGCCTGACACGCACAGACCCCTTCATCGATCACGAGGAGGGTGCCGGGCGAAGTCCGGCTTTCTTAGGTGGCAGCGAGCGGACCGTAGGGCCTTGGATGGTCAAAACAGACGAGCCAGAGCGACGTCAGTTTTGGGCACCATCCCCTTCTAAGAAAGCCGGGGTTGGCCACAGGCCAGCCCCGCACCCTAAGTCGTGGGAGGGAAACAACAAACAACACACAGGGCCCGTCCACCCCGAATCCACTTCGTGGAGAGTTGAAGGACAGTTTATGGACAGTCACCAACGGAGAGTCAGAGGACCGGCGGAGCGGTCCAATATAAGAGATCTCCTCAAAGAGAAAAACACTACGCCGCTGGCGGACGGTACATGGCCCGGCGATCACCGGCGAGCGTTTCCCAGACGGGATTAGTGAGCAATTGCTTTGGGTCGGCCAGACACTCCGCCGAGAGCAACCGGCAAGCAGGAGCCAATGGGTGGCCTTTCATCACGTCCTTCAGCGCCGCGAATCGCCGCCGCGTGGGCGTCACCCAGATTACGTGCTGACGACAGGCCTCCAGGTCGGGCCAGTAGCGGCGGTATGCCTGTTGCCCAAACAGGGCCACATAGCCGTCGGTTTTCGACGCCTTGCGGAGCTGCTTGCGGCCTTCGGTCGACAGGTCGACTTCCCAGAACAGTGCCAGCTCGGTCTGGTTGATACGGAATCGGCAAGCCAGATCGGGCGCACAAGTCAGACCATTCTCGAACTGGTGAAAGAGCAGTCGCCGTTGATTGGGCGGACGCTGCTGCGGAGCCTCGTGCCAGACGTCCTGTTCCATCACCCAATCCGGACGGTCGAGACTCGTCGCGTCAGCGGCCTGATCAAAAGCCCGCATCACCCGTACGATTTCCCGCCGATGCAGCAGCGTCACGGGAGCTGGTCGGCTGCGGGAAATTCGCGGGGGCCGCTGGCCCGACTGCTGCTCGATCAAGTCGGCTCCCAGATCCGTCAGCAGATGCAGCGTGGGAATTCGTCCACCGTTCGAGGCACCGTCGTCATCGTTTTGCCACACCTCCAGACGACTCATCCGTGTCAAACCATTCTGCGCCAGCAACCGCAGACGCTTCTGGATACTGTTGAGCTTGTGCTGCGGATAGAACACCACAGCATCCTCCGTCGAGAGCGCCCCATACGTGCCGACCGCCGCCAGAAAGGCGATATCCAAGGGACCGATGCGAATGCCTGCGGTGGTGGTCATGGTCGGCACCTCCTCAGAACGTGATCTGCGGATCTTCTGCGTCCGGAAGTTCCAGACACCGGGGTGGTGGCGTTTGTATGATCGACGAAGGATGCTGATCGAGGCGTCGGGCAGAGGACTGATACGAGAGCGTCCGCAACTCGTCCATCAGTGTGGCCAGAAACTGCTCCCGTTCGCGTTGAATCTGCTCCGGAGCAGCGAACTCCTCGCGAGCCAGCATTTCGCGTCTCCACTCAGCCATCTTCCGAGCGCCAAACTTCGGAGCATGTGCGAACGGCTCTTTCGCTTCGGGTGTCTTCGTGCAAAACACGCCCTGGCCGCCGACGATGCCGATCGCTTCGCCCGTGTCCTGTCCGGCCAGCCGGGCGGCCGCGTCAAAGTCGATCTCCTCACGGCTGTAAAACTGCACGCTGCTGACGATGTTCTTGGTGACTAGTTTGGGCACCAGTGTTTGCTTGTAGGTCACGCCTTGGCTGGTGGTGTGTGTTTGTTGCTGAGCCTGAGTCTGCGTCTGTCCTTGCGACTGGCCATCCGCATTGGTGCGTTGGTCCGCGTTGTAGACCGCCTGCGTGATGGTGTTGGTCGATTGATCGCTGTGTCCTTCCGTGGTCGTCGAGCCGGTCATCTGCTGCTCGTTCTCTGAGCGGTCCATCAGCTCGACCAGTTCGTTTCCTTCATTGAACTGCTGCGGCGTCTTCAACACATGCTTGATGCGTGGTCCCTGGTGTGCTTTGAGCGAGATCATTTTCGCGAACCAGTCGGCGTCCATCTCTTCACGGAAGAACAGCTTGAACCGGCACATCCCCAGAATGGTCTGCAGAAACTCGTTGTCCGTGCGGCCCTCGAAGCGGGCTGCCCCCTGAAACAGAAACACAAAGGACGTCAGATACTTCCGAATCTCGGTGCACATCCGCTCCAGCAGCGGACCGACGCCCTTGGCCTGCGCAAAGACGGGCAGCTCGTCAATCATGCACAGTCGCCGTCGGCGCTGGTCCTCGGGAGTCGACAGCACGACCGACAAATAGGTGGTCAGGACGACCACGCACATCAACCGCTGGACTTCGTCACTGAGGATGCCGCCCGTGTCGAGATCAATGAGCAGCGTCAGATCGTTTTCGTAGATGTACCGAAAATCAATCGTGTGGTGCCGACGGCTGAACAGGGCCACAGCAGCCGGATGGTCGAGGATGCTGGCAATGCGGTTGCGGCCCGAACCGATCTCACTCTCCAGTTCGGAGACCTTCAGTCCCGGTAGTTCTTCCATCTGCAGCCGGGACATCGCGTCGGGGGCCAATTGCATCATGAGCGGATAGCACGGATGGTGCGGATCGATCAACAGGCTGGCATCCGCCAGGGTGAGTCCGGCGGACCAGAGCATCCACAGCCAGCGGGTGATCCATTTGCGCAGGACCGGTCGATTGCCAAATCCCTGCCCCCCTTCGGAGACGGCCGCCAGGATGATTTCACTGGTCAGCTCGACCTGAATGCGCCCCTTGGATAGTCGTTCGTATTCGGACAGGTCGGCTTCACGCGGATCATGCGCCAGGGGATTGATGGACGCCACATGCTCGGGATCACCCACGCGCCAGTACAGAATCTTGTCACGCATCCGCTGGGGGAGCTGGCGGCTCATTCGCCAGATCTTGCGGGCACTGGTGCCGTGCGGGTCGATGTGGATTAGCGGAATGCCCAGCTTGAGCGATTCGATCGCCGTCCACTCTGCGAAGTTCGACTTGCCCGAACCCGACGTGCCCGACACGGCCATCCCGGCGCCCAGATTGGGATTCCGCAGCACGTCATGCACCAGCTTCACAAACTGTCGTGGTGGCAGCAGGGGAATGTCGAGGGGTGATTCGGCCTGGGGATTCGAGTTTCGCATCTGTCATTCGGGCGGAAGTTGAAACTGCGTTTACTAGTCGTGAAAACGGTGACTCCGGCACGGTGGCCAACGCCAAACGGCAGACAAGCCGGAAACCTGTCTGCCGTCATCAAACGAACGCGCTGCGTGTCACACGATCTGCGATTGACCACCAAACAGTTGCTGATGGAACCGCATTTCCTCCGCTTCGATGAGCTGCTCCCGCAGATCATCCGAAAGCTCTTCCGCTGAGCGGAGCACGTCCATGCGTCGTGCGTGCTCTTGTTGACGTCGCTGCAGTGCCGTGGCAAATTCGTCAGCCGAGTGGTGCGGGCGACGACGGTGCGATTCTTCCACTTCCTGGAGAATGTACTCCGCCTCGAACCGGGAGACGCCCAGGTGTTTGATCAGCGACCGCAAACTGGGAATCAGAGCATCCGTCGGACTGCCCGCGTTCAGTCGAGTTGCCAGGTGTTCGACCAGCTTGTGCCGAAAACGACGATACTGCCGTTGTCGAAAGGCGGCTGGCAAGTCCTTGCACTTGGCTGCCCACGAGTCGACCCGTCGAAAGTCGGGTGCTTCGTCCAGTTTCATCAGGGCCAGTTGCAACAAGCGGCCCCGCTGGTTGCGATCACGTCGCTGCCGCTCTGCTGCTTCCCATTGTCGCCGTTGCCGCAGTTGTGCTTGATGTTCCCGTTGAGCCACACGTTGCTGTTCGAGATAGCGACGACGGTTTTCCCGAACTTTCCAACCCCACACACTGCCGCACAGGACGACGATCAACACAGTGACAGGGATGATGGTTTCCCACATGCTGCACCTCACAAAGAAACGCTATCGGGTTCAGAATCTGTCTCATCTTCCACTGTCGTCGGGACGACTTGAGCATCGCCTGGAATTGTCCGGACGACGTCGAGAGCGTCGGTCTCCGGCAGAATTCGGACAAAGTGCTTGCGACCATCGTCATCGACCTGTTCCTCGAAGCGGTGACCACGCAGTGCTTCACAGTCAGGGCAGGGCCCGGCCATCGGTCCATTGCGACGGGCGATCGTGTTCCAGCAGAAGTAGCTGTCATTCTCGTTGGAGATGCCCAGGACGTGGCGGACCGGATCTTGCCCCCGCAGCAGCCAGTCATGCCGTAGTTTCATTTGCAGAAACTGACGGTCGCCCAACTCGTCGATCAACCGTCCGAAGTAGTTGTCCTCGCCGCGGGTCAGCAAGCCCAGGGCGATGTGGCCGGCGATCCCGTCGACGATCATGATGTCCTGGAACAGCGTGCCATCACTGGCCGGATCGAGAGACACCCCGTTTTCGGAGGCTTCGTGCTGCAACCGGTAGCGATGCTCCATCACACAACGAAAACAGGACTCAAGTCCCGGGTGCCAGAACACAATTTCGGCACCGCCTGCTCCGCCGTAGACACCGATCCACATCGTGGGAACCTGTAAACGGAGTGCCAGCTGATTCGCCCAGGCATCAGCCGTAAAGCGGTCGACCGTCACGATGATGAGATGGGCATCACTGAAGATTCGGGCCGCTTCCTCGTCGGAGAGCGTGGTGCAATCGAGCGGGACGGTGGTGACCTCGACAGAGGAGTTAATCTGTTTCAGTCGGTGAGCGGCCGCTTCGACTTTGAGTTGGCCGATCGCTTCGTGCCCCTGTCGGGCCACGTTCGTCGGCTCGACGACGTCGAAGTCACACAGTTTGAACCGACGCACGCCGCAGCGGGCGAGCGACTCCAGTTTGGTCATCGAACCGCCCACTCCGAGTACAGCGACAATGGCGTCTGACAATCGATCGGTGGAGAGCGGTCCTTCCAAGCGGGACGTGTTAATACCTGCCGGGGCGACCGGCATGATGAGTTCGGGCGTGTTGGACATGAGACTTCCTGCCTTTCAGATCAAGATCAATTGGGGAGTCGAAACGGTGCCGTCGGCCATGACCACGTAAGGAAACAGTGTGGTCCCGCAGACGATCGGCATGAACAAATGACTCAGGGCCGAGTTTTTGGGATTGCCCATCAGTCGCCGGGCGTAGACCACATCTCCCTGGCTCAAGCACTGGACCGAGGCGGGATGGCTGTGACAGACACCGATGCCCGTCATGCCGCACTGTTTGTATTGCTGCACCTTGTCGGTCAGAAACGGTCCGTCCAGGTCACAAGTCGTGGACGACGTCGTCCCCTGATCATCGGGTACAAAGCCGGTGATCAGCGACGTGTCTTGGCTAAGGGCCATCAGCAGTCCGGCGTACTCGGGCGGACGGGAGGTCAGCTCGTCCAGCAGGTAACGATAGACTGCCTGCGGCAGCCTGTAGCACAACTGGTCGCCACGCACCGGTGCGACCGGTTCGGGGAGCAGGGCCGACTTCTCCGCAGGCCAGTCGGTCCAGGGATCAATCGGCTCGACCGCGTTGGGCAGGGAAAACAACGGCGGTCCGCCGTACGGGAAATCGGTGTGCACCGATGCGACATTGGGGATCGCCGTCACCGGCGGTTGGGGGGGAGTGGGTGGAATGATCATGGGACAGTGCTAGTCTGAGAATCCCAAAACGAGGGCGACGAACGATCGCCGCCCTCGGGTCAGAGTGGGGTCGAAGTCGACTCCCGGAAACGCGACAAAGTGGTCACAGGTGACCGCTACTTAGTGAAGCGTCCCGCTGTCGACCTCTTCAATCCCCATGCGGACGGATTGCATGACCAGCTCCTTGTTAGTCTGGCGGTTCAAGAAGGGCGTTCATCAGCATGTTGGCGATTGCCACGCCGCCGCTGACCCGTCACCGGTGATTCACACGCGGACTTTCTGTCTCCCGTTGGGAAAGGTTCCGGTCTCCAGATATGTGACATAGCCACGGGCGAAGAAACGGGCGATGGCCCGCGCCTTTGCCAATGTGCGAGGTCGGTGCCGGTCATCGACACACACCTCACCGGTCGCGTAGATGTGACACTTGTTCGGGCAGGTGCTGCGACTGTTTCGCGGCCGGGTAAGGCAATCGATGCGGTAGTGGCCCTGCGGCTCGCGCTGGTAGCGAAACTGGAATTGCCAGCCGTCGAAGCTCACTTGCTCTTCGTCCTTCCTACCGGTCGCGTTGATCTCGGTGATCAACATGATCACGGCCAGCCCAATCAGCAGGACGCCACCTAAAACCAGGAGCCATTCCATCAGGTTCTCCGTACGAGACGATTTCCGTCCTCGTCATAATCCGGTGTGATGACCCGCACTTTGTTGTTGGGAAACTGGCCGGTGCGGATAAACGTGGACCAGCCATGCAACCACTGCCAACTTCTCGCCACCGCCTGCTCGAACGTCCGGGGACGACGATCGTTGGTAATACACAGCCGATTGTCTTCGAAGATGTGCGTGATATCGGAATTGTTGGAGTACCGCGTGTTGGGAGGTTTGGATTCGCAGTAGATGTCCCAGAACGTTGTTTGCTTCACATAACGAAACGTGAACTGGTCACCCGACTGCTTTCGAAAATGTTTGGTAATCTCGGCCATCGCTGCTCTCTGTATGAACCTCTTTGAGGCCTAATCGGATGACGATCCGTCGCGAAACTCGATGGTGCGGCCTGTCATCTGCTGCACGAGCGTGGCCACCACCGGCAGATCAGTCGGGAACAGGCGTAGCTCGTCATAAGTCGTCTCACCGTCCCCATTCGTGTAGGCACGGCTCAGCTGAAAGGACCAGCCCCGTTCCTCATCCCGCCAGCCCGCAATTTGCAAGCGACCACAACGGGCGCTCAGGTCGGGACGACGCGGTTCGGGGCGGCTCTCGGCAGCCGCTCGGTTGTCTGGCGATGACATGGGCGTGGATCTCCTGATCGCTATGAAAGGGTAAACGGAAGCAAACCTATTTCGGGGGAAGGGTGGAGGCTGACTGGCCCGTTGGCTCTCCGGCGGGGACGCTGTGATCGATGGCACAATTCCACCGCAGTAATTCAATCAGGCGGCCCGTGCAGACAGCCAGGCGTTGTCCGTTGGTGCCCGCCTGGATCACGAAGACCTCGGTCTCCTTCTTCCCGGTCAGATCGCACGTGCCGCATTCGCTGCGGTCCAGAATGGTGGTCATCATGGTGTGATCCCAACTCCATCGAGTGAAGAATGGTCAAGACGATCCTGTGACTCTTTCGGACCGCAAGATTGTTGTGCGGCTTCAATGGACTTTCGCTGCACCGGTACAAAGAGGTGCAGCCAGCGAGGTTGTCGAACCTGGATGTTCCAGTGGCCGATCAGACTGTTCAACTCGGCCACCTTGATCCGAACCTGGCTGGGCGACATGTCCGGTGTCCGGCCTTTCCGGAGCCGTTTCTTGATCATCAACAACGATTCACAGCGAGCGATCACGGGTTTGGCAAGTTCGGTCAGTTCTGCGGCATGCTGCGGAGACTGACAGCGGACGATCGCCAATTGTTGTCGAATCTGATCCTGCCGTTCACGGACCCGCTGCAACGTGGCGAGCGCATCGGCCCGTTGCGGATCTGTCCACGAGTCCGATTTCGTGGTAGGCTGTTTCATGCTGATATGGTCCTTCTGTGTTGAACGTTGCTCTTACCCCCAAGAGCGTCTGAACTGATCCCTCACTAACAGGGATGTTCACGGTTTTGTGAGGTTTCCCGGCCAGCACCCCTTTGTGAGCTTCGACGTCGCCGCACGCTGATGAGGAGACGACCGTCACGGTCACAGTGGTCGACCAACACCATCGACAGTTCACCCATACAGATCACGACCAAGTACGTTCCCGAGTTCTCATGACACCCGATCATCACTCCCACCACCGGCACATTGCAGAAGAGGTCACCCGTCCCCGGATGGAGGACGAAGTCCGGCGAGCCCTGGCTCAATTTGAACGGATCACCAGCCGTGACATCGAGCGGCTGCGTGACCTGGTGCGTGCGCGAGCGGTGGCGGCGGGAGAAGTGTCTGGCGAGGAGTCGCTCCTCACCCTGGAGCGCCTGCTGGCCGATCAGATCCCGTCGCTGGACGACGATGACGGACGGGAATTCGCACGCTTTGGACAGATCCTGGAATGCGTCGACGATTTGTTAGTCGAGAAAGCCGACCGACAGCTCTCGTCAAATTAACCGGGATTCGTGAACGGACGGCTGATCAGGGACATACATCCGGAAACTGTTCACGCAGCACACGCCGGGCACGCGAGAGCCGCATGTCGAAGGCCGCACGGCTGATGCCCAATTGTCTGGCGATCACATCGGGGTCGGCGTCGTCCCCACAATGGTAGGCGAGGTATAACCGCTCAATGACCTCACGTTCGGCAGGCGTCAGCCATTCCAGGCAGCGGAGATAGAGCAGTTCCAGTTCGTCAGCGTGAATCTCGGGGAGGTGCTCAACCGCTTCCCGCCAGACCTGCTGGTAGGCCCCGACAGCCGGGGCATGCTGATGCCGCACTCTCTGCTGGCGCGCCGCGTCGACGGCGATCCGCCGTGCAAACATCTTGAACACCAACCGTATTTCAACAGGCGGCTGACAAGACCATTCGTCGTCAGTCTTGAACCGGGCCATCCGGAAATAGGTCTCCTGATAGAGATCTTCCGCGTCCAGCCAACGCTGGAGACGGGTGCCCACGAGTTGCTGAGCCAGCTGCATCAGTTGCCTCTGGTTCGCCTCAAAAAACTTTCCCAGAAATTGGTCGTTGGAATCTTGCCGCATTGCCGCTCTCCCTGCCTCGCCAGTTGATCAGGGAGCCGACCCGGCTCCCTGGAATGGGTCCACGTTTTCCTGGCGGCGTCTTTTCACTTCGGAGTCAGACCACAGTCGCGTATTCGCGTCAGGCAACGTGGCTGAAATCCGAACACGAAAAACGCCGGCTTTCCGTCTCGCTTTCGCGTCGACCGAAACCCGGCGAAAATTCTGGACAGCGTGAACACAATCTGCTCAACTGATGAGGCTGCGTAGCCATGCAGTGATGGCCACCGTCAGACCAGAGTGATCGTTGCTGGCTCCGTAGCCGGGTCGTCGGCCACGGGGAAGTGAGCAGCCGGTGTCAGCCGGTTGCCTGCGAAGGGGTTCTGCATTGCAGGACTCCTTTCTTCGCTTCCCCGCTGGATGTCGTCTTGCCTCCTTTCCTGTCAATTGGATGAGAGTGAGTCCATCCACAAGACTAGGCACGGAAACACAGACGGCGACCCCCGACGGACCAGGACCATCGCGGGGCAATGATTTCGGGAGAAAGGCATGCCAGTTGCTGACTTCGATGCTGAGCAGTTTTATCTTGCTCGCGTCGCCAGAAATCGCACACAGTCGGCGGTCGCCAAAGAAGTCGGGCTCACTCAGGGCACCATCTCGGCCTATGAGAGTGGAAGCAAACGTCCCGCCGATCTGTTGATCGTGATTGATCTGGCCAAGGCGGTCGGAATCCCGGTCTCTGTGTTGTCACGGGCCGCCGCGGAAGTGAAACGTCGGATGAACCACGTCTGGGACAGCTCGTTTTGCTGGCTCGACGCGACGGAAACTGACGCGCTTCACAAGCGGATGCGCGATGCCAAGCGATTGTTCACCGTTCACGCCAACACCGACAGTTGTCTGGAGCCGAGCGAGATTCAGTACAACTACGAAAAGCAGGCGCTGGTGGATGCTCAGGCCCAGCAGTCAGAGATCGAAGCCTTCGACGAGTGGGTGCAAAAGACGACCCATCAGAAACTGCTCGACCGGCAGCACTCGAACACGCGGCATACCGTCGTCTCGCTGCAGTCGCACTTTCTCCAGAACTATGAGCAGAATTCCGCCTACCTTGATACCACCGTGCAGCGGCTGAAAACGAGCCTCAATGGGCAGATCGACTTGAGCATCATTCCCAGCTCTTGGCAGGGCAAACCTGTCGAACAGAACGTCACCGCTCAGGTCTCGCAGCTCATCGGACGCGACCAGTGGCTCTCACTGTGCCTCGTCGACGACGACACGATCGTTTACCGACCGGAATCGGCGCACTTCGAAGTCACCCGCGATCCCGAAGAAGTCCAACGCATTCACGGCGGCCTGCTCAGGATTCTCCGCGAGCAGACACCGCTGGAGACTTTTGACTTCTGCAAAAACGAGCGAGCGACGACTGATCTCTTGCAGA
>JAJDEJ010000016.1 GCA_029259815.1 Planctomycetaceae bacterium
GCCAACGCCCAGCCCCCGAAAGTCAACCAGCATGCCCCATCATAATCCGAATCAAACCCCGGCCTCCCACGGCCACCGTTCGCCAACGCACGCCATAAACACACATTAACCACAACCCAGGAACGCTTGTTCAAGGACTAGCGATGCGGGCCGTCGTCAAAGTGAAGTCGCTTGTGTCAACGTTACGACAGACCTTGTTGGCTCGTCTACGAGATTTCCATCGAAATCCCTTGGAATACGTGACTTCGTCTTTATCTTGCTGTTGGGCACAGTGGTTGCTCATTGAGCATGGCATTGCGTGTCATGAAGGCATGTCGTTCGCGGCCAGATGTCGCATCAACAACAATTGCCTCAGACTCAAGGACACGTACATGATTCGCTCACTCGCATTGACCATCGCCGCAGCGATCGCGTTCTCAAACTTAGCGAACGCGTCAGCTCACGATGGCTCTTCTCTCTACACCGGCGGTGGCTGTGGTTGCTCCGGCCAGACATTCAACCCCGCGTATTCTGATCGTATCCCCTTTTCGTCATCCGGGTGCCGTGACGGTGCGTGTCCGGCGTTCGACCGACAGCAATATCCTGCAATTCAGTGGAACGGATCGCAGACGTCTCCCGGTGACTACGCGGCTCCCACGTACCGGGAGGCTCCCCAGCATTTCCCCCAACGCGTCCAGCCGCTGACCCCACCAACAAATCCCGCTCCCTTCACACCGCCCCTACCGTCGCAGGCAGACCGGTCGCCCATGATCCCGCAGGGAATGGAAGGAATCGCTCAGCTATCGATCGCAGAGCAACGTCTGGCCCTGCAGCAACAAACCTGCCCGGTGACGAAGCAGCCACTCGGATCGATGGGTAAACCGATCCGCGTCACAGTGGCCGGACGATCGGTTTACGTCTGCTGCGCGGGCTGTGTGAACGCACTCCAACGAAGTCCCGAGAAGTATCTGACAAGTCAGTTCGGTGGCAGTGTCATCCGCTGACCCAAGTTCTCACGCTTTGGATGAGATGATCATGAAATTCAACGAGCCCTCAGGTCCACTGGTGGACTGAGGGCTCAATTCAGTTTTTATTTCCCAAAAGAGTCTTCGCATCCGATCGTAAGTGACTCCCATCACATCTCGACACCGGGCGTTTCTGCTCGCGTTTTGGGCAAAAACGCTCGCCCGATTCTGTGGCACATCAGCGATTCTCTGACAAACTTTGTCGAATGGACGGAGTGGACTGGCAACAGTCGACAAACTCACCGCGATTCGCAATGAATGCATCAGGCGAAAACATTGAGGAGTCCGAACGGACGATAGCAGAGGTAGAAGTCATGGCGGCTTTGCTATCAATCAAGCCAATGGAAGGCTCCTATGTCGGCTACACTCAAATGTCTGCTGTTCTCATTGGCCGTACTGTGTCACAGCTCAACGCCCCTCATGGCTCAGGAGATGCCTGCGATGGAGGGGATGGACATGCATGGCATGGATCAGGCCTCACCCATGTCGCCGGGGAGCGAGTCGGCTTCGCCGCAATTGTTCGGGCATGAGTTCACCAACCCACCGCCGGTGCCGGCGCAGTCGGCACCTGAGTGGATTGGGTCCGGTCCGATCGGTGAGGAATCCGGTCAGCCATATACGCTCGATGAACTCCTCAGCCTGGCGGCTCAGAACAACCCCACGATTCGGCAGTCACGGCTACACATCAACGCCGAACTGGCGCGGGCGATGCAGGCGGGTTTGTATCCGAATCCGGTTGTCTCCTACATCGGCGAACAGATCGGTGTGGAAGGCACGGCCGGCGAATGGCAAGGGGCAGAGATCGAGCAGCGATTCGTCACTGCCGGTAAACTGGACCTGAGTCGCAGCAAATATCTGCAACGAGCGAAAGTGGCCGAGCATCTGGCGGTTGCCCAGCAGTTCCGCGTGTGCAATGACGTCCGCATTCACTTCATGAAGTCACTGGCCGCGCTGCAGGTGGCCGAACTCAAGCGGGAACTCCTCAAGACGTCCCAAGACAATGTGCTCACCGTGCGCGAGATGTACAATCTCGGACAGGCCAATCAGGCGGATGCGCATCGTGCCAACGCCCTGTTGCAAAAGCATCGCCTGCGTGTACTGCAGGCCGAAAACGATGTCCGCAGGCATCTGGTGGAACTGACAGCCTTGGTCGGGATCGACATGGTCGATCCGTCGCTGGAAGGATCGCTCACGTCGGACCGCGCGCTCATCGAGTTTGAATCCGCCTATGCTCAGCTCATCCAATGCAGTCCCGAAATGCTGGCGGCTTACGCCAAACTCCGGGAAGACGCAATCACTCTACAACGAGAGAATGTGGAGTGGGTGCCCGACATCGTGGTCTCGGGCGGTTCGGGATACAACTATGAAGCACGGGACACAACGGCCGCTGCACGTGTCTCGATCGAGATCCCCCTGTTCGATCGTAACCAGGGGACAATCCGCCAGGCTCGGAGTGACTACTCCCGACAACAAAGCGAAATCCGCCGGACACAACTCGTGCTCCGGCAGCATCTGGCCAAAGAGTACGACACTTACCTCACCGCCTACCAACACGTCGTCGACTATGAGACTGGCATCCTGCCGGAACAGCGCGAAGCCTACCGTCTTGTGTTGGAGGGGTACAAAGAGAACAGAGCTGAGTGGCCGGACGTGCTGCACGCTCAGGAGGAATACACAATCGTTCGCGTTGAGTACGTCAATCAGCAACTCATGCGTCGCGTCAGCGAAATCATGATCGATGGCTATCTGTTGCACGGCGGACTTCAAACGCCGCAGGGGCCGGTGCCTGGCGGCCACATCGACAGCGTGCCCAAGCCGCGATGATCATCTTGCGGACCATCGGTCGGGGATTGAGAACGAGCATCTGCCACAAGACAACGCCTGCCGATGCACTTTCATCGCCCCTCTGTCATCGAGCACATTACACACGAAGGACTTTGGCATGACACACGAATCCACAGACAACGGTCGTCGCGAGTTTCTCAAACAGGGCACCTTTGCGGTCGTCGCATTGTCAGCAGGGACGGCAATGGCACAAGAGCCGTCTCCCGCCGCAGGTCACCAGCATCACGAAGGGCACTCCGGGCCGAAGCTGACAACGCCCCCATCGGTTGAGCATCAACATGATCATGTGGCCGCCGAGTACGACGGCTTCTCGCGGTACGTGCCGTCTCGGGGCAATGATCCGGACAGCGACTACTACATTGGCAAACTGGTTCCCGGCTTCCGCAAACCGGAAGATGGGCCAGCACCCTTCGAGGCACCCGACCTCGACAAGCTGCCGTTTGTCATGAAGGACGGTGTCAAAGAGTTTCATCTCGTCCCGCAGTCGGTCGAGCAGGAGTTTCTGCCGGGCTACAAAATGAACGTCTGGGGTTTTAATGGCTCGACGCCCGGTCCGACGATTGAAGTCACGCAGGGCGATCGGGTGAGGATTATCGTCACGAATGAGCTGCCCGAAGAAACGACTGTCCACTGGCACGGCTTCGAGTTGCCGGTGCAGTACGATGGTTCGCACACGCTGACTCAGAATCCCATTAAGCCGGGACAAACATTCGTCTACGAGTTCGACATCCATGAATACGGCACGTTCTGGTATCACACGCACGTCGCCATGCAAGAGACACATGGCATGGTCGGCTGGATGATCGTGCATCCCGCCAAGCCGGTGGGGCCTCCCGTGGACCGCGACTTCGGCTTGCTGTTTCAAAACTTTGCGATTCTCCCTAACCAGACGGTCAACGACTCCTGGTCGATGGACTGGAACTGGCACACCATTAACGGACGCAGCGGACCTTACGCCACTCCGCTGGTGGTCAAGCATGGCGAACGCGTTCGCGTACGCATCATGGATTTTTCACCCGTGCAGCATCACCCCATCCATCTGCACGGCCACACGTTTTGGGTGACGGGCCATGAAGGAGCCCGCATGCCGTCATCGGCGTGGGTCCCGCGGAATACAGAACTCATCGCGGTCGCGCAAGCCAGCGATTTCGAGTTCATCGCCAACAACCCCGGCGACTGGATGTTCCACTGCCATATGACGCATCACATGATGAATCACATGGTCAAAGACGTTGGTCCTCATATCCGGCAGACGGACAATGTTGATCAATATCTGGCCAATCTCGACTCACGCCCTGCAGTGCGGATGACACACGACGATCCCGGCTTCGCAGTCCCCGGCTACCCCCAGGGGATGAAGGGGATGGACATGAGCGACGAGTTCATGAAGGCGATCTGGTCCCGCCGAGAGTTCATGGGAATGCGCGCAACCGCCGCGATGTCGCTGATGGGCCTGATGACGACCATGCGCGTTCTTCCGGAAGACTTGTATCACCGCGTGATGAAAACCGACGAGACCATCGAAAAGGGCTCCATCTTCGCCGAGATCGTCAACCGCTTCGGGAATCCTGCTGACTACAAGAAAGCCCCCATGCACATGATGCACGGGGGGATGTGAAGCGACTCATACTGCGTTTCCTCGACCGAGGGCGTGCAGGGCTCGTTCAGCGTCGGGTCTGGTGGTCTGGTTGCTGCTGGTTCACAGTGACGTGCCTCAGCCCGCCATCTGGGTCTGTGCCAGCGAGGAGCAGGTGCATGCCGAGTTGTTTTGTTACGTGCAGGAACAGCGGGCCGACCGATTCGATAACTGGCCGCTGCCCGTAAATGAAGCAGCGGCAGTCGTCGCCTTCTTCGACGACGAAGGCGAGCGGTACGAGATCTTGACTCGGCACCTGATTTGATCAATTGGACGACCATCGTGATTCGTCTGTTTTGATCCCCCGGAAGAAAGGCGATGAGTATGGCGATTCCCAGGGACGTCCCGTTCATACTCGAGCAATTCGAAAGTTGTTCTTCAGGTGTCATGCAGGAGGGCCTATCAGCAGGCAGAGGTCATTCCTCGAACAAGCTCCTGCACAGAAACCAGGAAAATGGTCTATCGTGCGTGGTGTGTGACAGCAACTCTCCGGCCTGCTGGTCAAGGATGGGCAACTCATCCTGCCGTTGGTCGATCTCGTCGAGCAAGCGCAGTGTGCAATCCATGATCTGGTCGATGTGATGAGCCGGGCGACGATCGAGGCCGAGCTGAGCATGAGTGCGGCCCAACTCGCCGGGCCGAAGCAGCGGTTGATCGATGGGGGTGCGTCGGGTCGGCCATGATGTCCGCGTGTGTCGAGCCAGGTCACGTATGTTTTGGTAACGCTCTTGGTCCAGTCGTCGACGTAATCGGTGCGGACGATTTTACCGAAGAAGTCGAGGAAGCGTTGCAGGTCTCGCCGTTTGGCGGACGTCGTGGTCTCCGGTCCACCGGCGACTTCCATTTACAAGTGGGCGTGGAACCAGGCCTCGAAACTGTCACGCTGTTCTTCGTTGACCGGTGAGGGGAGTTGCGTGACGGAAGTAGGTGTCGTGACCGAATGAGATATCAGCGTCCTCGGTGAAAGCGGCCCGTTCGCTTCCGGCAATCCGTCATGTCCAAAGAGGAAGAAGGGATGTCGTGATCGTGTCCCCATCGTGATCTGTGCGAGTCATCCCCCTGCATCAGCCAGCAGTTGCTGGGTATTACCCACGGCTGTTTGGTCTTGCTCACAGCGGCATTGCGCATCTTCCCCCTGTGGAATTGAGATCGGACATTCTCGCCGACCGGTCGTTTTATCTTAGTTGGACTGCGCCACTTTTTGTCTTAACGATTGGCGGGAATTGGTCTTTCGTTGAAAGTTGGAAACAGGCGATCCTCCGTGTGAATTTCTAAACAACCGAGCCTGCTTGTGCGACAGATTGATCAGGCTGCGGTTTGTGGGATGGGGATGTTTTTGTTGCGTTGTTTCAAATAGTGCCTGACGTTTCGCATGAGATGCTTCATGTCGGCACAGGTGTGGTTGCGGGTGACGGCGGCGTGCAGGTCGCGCCACGTGCGTTCGATGCGGTTGTGATCGGGACAGTGAGGCGGCAGGAAGTGCAACTGCAGACGCCGGCCCTGCTCGGTCGCGAGGCTGATTTCCACCTGCCGCGTCTTGTGAATGCCGTCGTTGTCCAGGATCACGTGGATGATTTTGGCAGGGGGATCACGCTGGACCAGTTCCCCGAGCAGCAGAATGAACAACAGGCTGTTCTTCTTCTCGCCTTCGACCCAGATCAACTCGCCTGTGTGAACATCCTTCGCACCAGCCAGATAGCGCTTCTGGTTCTGGCTCGGCGTGACGACCTGCTTCTGCTGGCCGGGGACCATCCAATCGGGGCCGATCTTGGGGTTCAGGTGAATGTCGACTTCGTCTTCGTAGACCAGAACCTCATCGGGCGGAAGGGGCTGTTTGAGTTCTTCCCGTTCGCGCAGCCGCTTGTTTTTGGCCCGTTTTGACCATGGACAGGGGACGATCGGCTTGGGCTGACCACGCCGGGCACCAATCATCGCCAGCGCCTTGCTCATCGTCGAGACGTGAATGGTGACTCCCGTCGACTTCTTCAGTGCCCGCACCAACAACTCGCGGGTCCCGGTGGGACGTCGCCAATCATGCTCCTGCGGGGAGGACTCCACGAGATCGTGGAGCGTCTGCAGTGTCGCTGCATCCAGCTTGCGCTCACCATGCTCCTCCCGGCGATCAACGAGTCCGCCTTCTCCCGCCTCGCGAAATCGAGCGGCCACCTGAGACACGGTCGATCGATGGACCTTCAATCGGTGGGTGACCTGGGTCGGACCGAGGCCGTCATCGAGATTCAGGATGATCAAATACCGGGTCTTCAACGCCGCCTCCCGACAGGTTCGGGCCACTTTCAACAACTGCTGCTTGTCGCGCTGACTCAGCTTTGGGACAATTCCTTCCCGGGGAATTTCCTCCTGGGGGTCGAGTGTCCAAACTCAAACAATGACTCCAAGTTAGAAAATTCCCTTTCTCATTTGCCAACCAACCAAGCGCCGCACAAGCAGGCTCGGTTATTTAGAGGGCATCTGGTAAGTCACACGATGTGGGCGAGGAGATCTTCGTTGGGGTGCTGGTTTTTGGGGGGTCGGGTGAGACGGCGGAGCATGATGTGAGTCATCGCCAGGTGGATATCGGCGCGGCTGCTGGCGATCGTCGCTTCGTCTTCGCGACAGAACAATCGGTAGCGGCCCCACCAACCGAACGTCCGTTCCACGATCCAGCGGTGCGGAAGAACCACGAATCCCTGGACGTCGTCACTGCGTTTCACGATTTCCAGTTTCCAGCCGAACATCTCTCGCGTGGTCGCGACAAGCTTGCCCGCATAGCCGCCATCGGCCCAGATGAGTTCCAACCTCGTTTCCCCGCGCGCTTCCTGAAACACCAGGCCGGCTCCGTCACGATCCTGAACACTGGCGGGGGTGAGGACCACCGCGATCAGCAGTCCCCGCGTGTCGACCAGAAGATGCCGCTTGCGTCCGTTCACTTTCTTCCCGGCATCGTCACCGCGCTGGCCCCGCGTCTGCGTGGTCTTCGCGGATTGGCTGTCCACGATCGCTGCGGAGGCCGTGGCCTCCCGGCCGTTCTGCGGCCTGACATCCTGTCGCAGAGCATCGTGCAGACGCTCCCAGGTTCCGTTATTGCGCCAGCCCGCGAAGTCTTCGAACACCGTGGATTTCGGCGGGAAATCGTGCGGCAGCATCTCCCACGAACAGCCCGTCCGCAGCCGGTACAAGATCGCATTCACAATTTCGCGAAGATCAACCGTCCGCTCTCGCCCCCCGCCTGGTGCCGGCGGCAACGCGCGTGGCACCATCCCCCACTGCTCGTCTGACAAATCCGACCGATACGCCCGCCGTGCGGAAACCCCTGCCATGATCGACCTCCCTGTCGAAATGAATTCAGAACTGACCGCATGAAGTCTCCACCTTTTCCCACTCGCAGACCAGACCAGTGATCTTTCCAGATGCCCTCTCAGTACCTCGTCCCGGACGGAGCGAAGCCAGTTCACGAGCTGGTTTGAGGTGACGTCCAAGACGGACTCAGCAAAGTCCAACCTGGTCTCTTCGCGCCCAATCAACCCCACCTCTAATAACCTGGATTATTCATGAGTTGCCGCTGTTGGTAGGTTTTGTCGCGGCGGTGGGAGTTGGTGCGGAGGGCCCCCTTCCCCCTGGGGGGGCGGTTAATGAGCAGTGGTTTGAGGTGATCGAAGGGGGAAGGAAGGCCGGGAGG
>JAJDEJ010000151.1 GCA_029259815.1 Planctomycetaceae bacterium
TTGACGGGCTGAACGACATTGGGTGGCGGGGTCTGAAGCGAAGCGCAAGGCCCCGGCGCGTGTGGACGCCGAATGTCAGGGCCATCCGCTTCGCTGCTGACCCTGCCACCCCGACCTGTCAATTCAGCTTGGATCAACCACGAGAGCACTTCCAGAATTGGTTTTCGCGATCTGCAGGAGCGTCTCTCAGCGAACAAACGTCAGCACGCGTACAAGCTGCTGCACAGAAGCCATGGAAATGGTCTAGATGAAGCACATGGGGATCTCCGTCGACTCATGCCATTCCACGCTCGACGACCGAAGTCGAGAAGTCGTTGGTCCCGCAGGGTCTGCGTCAGGCTGTTTCCACGGGTTGCCGTCGTGATACAATTGTGAGTCACGGGTTGACGCAGCGATCGAGCGTCGGCGGCCGTGTCTCACGCCACTCACCCCGGTGTTTGAGACGGAGGAGGCGACCATATGGCGGAGTATCGACTTGCACGACGCGTTAGCGAGGTGGCGGACCGGCTGGACCGGTGGCAGTCGCTGAATAACCGGTCTGTGATGTGGCTCCTGGGAGCGACGGTTGGCCTGATACTGCTGGCTACCAACTTCTGGATGGCTTCGCTTCTTGTCTCGGTGCCGATCAGTGGGGGAATCGCCGGTCTGGTGCTGGTCGTCGGCTGGTGGTTGTCGCGTCGACCGCAACGCAGTCTGCACGAGGCCGCGATGGCCATCGAACAACGTTGGCCCGACCTGAACTCTCGTCTGATCACAGCGATCGACCAGCGCCCCGGAGAGGACGCGGGCGGCTTCAACTTTTTGCAGCACGAGGTGATCACCGAGACGCTGCTGCACAGTCATCGAAATGACTGGAACAAAGTCATCCCAGCCGCGGCCATGACCCGTGCTCGACTGCGGCATTTCGCTTGCCTGTTGATGTTCGCAGCCGCGTTCATCGGCGCCATCCAGGTCGGACTGGCGAAGACCGGGCCAATGACAGGTCTCACACCGGCAGAAAACATCGCAACGGCTGGATCAGAGTATGATTTCATCATCGATCCAGGCGATGCGGAGATCGAGCGCGGCACGAGTCTGATCGTCACGGCTCGTTTCGGTGGTCGCGTGCCGGACGAAGTGACACTTCAGACCGTCGACGCTTCGGGTCGCAGCACTTCGCAGCCACTCTCGAAGAGTCTGGATGATCCCTTGTTTGGTTGTCACATCGCCAGCGTCGACTCCGATCTCTCATACGAGGTAACGTTTGACGGACACGACTCTGACACTCACCAGATTACGGTGTTCGACTTCCCCCGACTCGAACAGGCTGATGCAACCATTGTGCACCCTGAGTACACGGAACTGGGAGAGAAGTCGATCGAGGACATCCGTCGGCTGAGCGTCATTGAAGGTTCACAGCTCACGCTGACGTTCCGTCTCAACAAACCAGTCGAAGAAGCTGTCCTGCAAGGAGATGAACAAAGGGAGATCATACTCTCGCCAGTTGACGATATCAGGGCGGGACTCGGTTGGTTCGTGACACTCACTCCACGAGTCAAGCAGACGCTGCGGCTCGAACTCGTGGACGATGAAGGTCGTGAGAATAAGGAGCCGCCGGAGTTTGTGATCGATGTGATTCCGAACCGACCTCCGGATCTGTCGATCAAGTTTCCGGGCCGCGACATCCGCATCTCACCGCTGCAGGAGTTGTCCATCGAGGCGAACGCGACAGACGATTTTGGTTTGCAGGAAGTGGGGATGATATACCAGTTGCCGGGTGCTGCCGAGCAGTCGCTCAAGCTGGGAGACGGCGGAGAGACCAACGCGGATGTCACTGTCGCTCATGAGTTGGCGATGGAGGAGGTCGGGACTCAGCCAAATGAGTTGGTATCGTACTATCTGTATGCCGACGACGTCGGACCGGATGGTGCAACCCGGCGGACGTTCAGCGACCTGTACTTCGCAGAGATTCGACATTTCGACGAAGAGTACCGGGAGATGCAGTCGCCACAAGGGCAAGGGGCTCAGCAACCCGGAGGCACGCCGGCGGATAAGCTGCTGGAGTTGCAGCGAGACGTTGTCAACGCCATCTGGAAGATCATTCGACGCGAGACGGGTGACGAACCGACCGCTGGGTTCCCCGAAGATGCTCAAACAGTCGTCGACGCACAGGGGCAAGCCCTCGACTTGGGACGTGAACTCGCTCCCACACTCAAAGACGCCTTGTCGCAACAACATGGCGCAGATGCCATCGAACACATGTCGATGGCGTTCGAACATCTTGAATCGGCGGTCGATTCCACGTCCGCGGCACCACTCCCCGATGCACGGGTCGCAGCGTACGACGCCTATCGGGCATTACTCAAGTTGCAAGCAAGAGAGCATTTGATCTCTCGCTCTCAGTCGAACAGTGCACAATCTCAATCCAGCGGACAGGATCTTGACCAGCAACTCAAGGAGTTGGAACTCAAGAACGATCGGAATCGATACGAGAACGAACAGCAGGAACAGCCGTCCGCTGATCGTGAGCAGTTGCAGGTTCTCAACCGACTGCGTGAGTTGGCCCGTCGACAAAGCGGACTCAACGAAAAGATTCAGGAACTCGAAAATGCCCTGCGGGCATTGGAGAGTGAGGAAGAGCAGGCGGAGATCGAACGACAACTCAAGCGTCTGCGCGAAGAGCAACAGGAGTTGATGCGAGATCTCGATGAACTTCAGGAACGGATGAACAGTGAGCAGAATCGGCAGCAGATGGCTGATACTCGCGAACAGGCAAAGGACGTCCGCGAGAATCTGCGTCGCACCTCAGAGGCTCTCAAGGAAGGGCAGATGTCACGTGCCCTGACAGCGGGCACGCGGGCGGAGCGTGAACTTGAACAGATGAAGGACGAATTGCGAGAGAAAACAGCGGGCCAGTTCACAGACACGATGCGCGAACTTCGCGAGGAGGCCCAGCAATTGGCCGAGCAACAACAGCAACTCGGTGAGGCTCTCACCCAACAGCCTCAGGCAAAGCAGGATGGACCTCCTCAGTTGAAGGACAACAAAGCAGACGATCTCCAGGACCGGCTCGCAGCACAGCGGGAACAACTCAACGAGTTCATGTCCGAACTCAAGGAAGTGGTTGAGCAATCCGAACTCAATGAGCCACTGCTGTCAAAGACTCTCTACGACGCCATTCGCAAAACGCGTGTCGATCGACCAGAGGAGTCGCTGGCCATGACCAGTCAGTTCCTCAGGCACGGACTGTCGCGTGAAGCGAAAATGTCGGAGGAACAGGCACGGCAAGGCATTGAGAAACTCCGGGACGGTGTCGAGAAGGCGTCAGCAAGTGTGCTTGGCAATGAGGTCGAGTCGTTGCGTCGGGCACAGGCGGAACTCGATGGGTTGGCACAAGCCATCGGCGATGAGCTGGCCCAGGTCGATCCCCAATCAATTGACGTAACGAACTCCGATCAACCGCCGTCGCCAGCAGTCAGCCAAGCATCAGCCCCACAGAGTGAAGAGTCTGTGAATCCTTTCGATCAACCGCAGGACGAAGCCAAAGGCGATGGACAGCAACCTGGGCCGCGACAATCTGGACAGCACTCTCAGGGCGGCACCTCCGAAGAGGCTTCACAGGGCGATGAGTCGGCGGCGAGTAAGTCGCCATCGAGTGTTCTCTCCAAATTCCTGCCTAACGCAAACAGCGACCAACAGGGGGGATCAACCGCGTCGGGGGGACCGCATCATCCGCTGACGGGCTCGGATTTTGTGCAATGGTCGGACGGCATGCGGGATGTCGAGGAAATGGTGGATGATCCCGAGCTTCGATCGCAAATCACACAGATCCGTGATCGTGCGAAGCAAGTGCGGATCGATGTCATGCGACACTCGAAGTCACCCAACTGGCAACTCGTCAAGACGAGCATCTACGGCCCTTTGCTGGAGTTGCAGATGCGGCTGGCGGAGGAGATCGCCCGCCGCGAGCCGAGCGACGACATCGTGCCGATTGATCGCGACCCGGTGCCGGAGCGATACACCGAGCTTGTCGAACAGTACTACGAGCGGCTGGGGAGTGGTCGGTGATCGCACTCCCGGTGGCATCGCTCGTAGTTGCGGATCGGGGATGGTTCGCGCCAGCGATGGTGACTCTGATCGTCGCCATTCTGTTGCTCGCGATTGCCTACGGGCGGACCCACGCCGATCGCAGCACAAGGGTGTGGGCGATGATGCCAAAGCTGCTGGCTTTCGTCCTGCTCGCCGCCTGCCTCGTCGACCCCTTATGGACCCGTACCCGCGCAAAGCCCGGAGAAAATGTGTTTGTCGTCCTGGCAGATAACAGCGCCAGCCTGACGATCCAATCGGGCCCTGAGACTCAGCGGGGTGAGTTGCTATCGGATCTGCTGACTGATGTGGAGTCACCCTGGCAGGTGCGACTGTCACAAGACTTCGACGTGCGGCGATACGCCTTCGACGCCCGTCTCTCCAACGTCGCCGACTTCAGCGAACTGGACTTCACAGGCACTGCGAGTTCAATCGAGTCTGCCCTGTCGACTCTCGCGGATCGTTATGAAGGCCAACCAATCGCCGGCATCCTGCTCCTCACCGACGGTAACTCGACCGACACGCTGGGAAAAGCCGCCGATGCAGAATTACTGCCGCCCGTCTATCCCGTGCTGCCGTCGTCCGGCCAGACGCCCCCCGATCTCTCCGTGACTCAGGTGACGGTGAGCGAAACCGCGTTCGAGGACACGCCGGTGACAGTGCAGGCCGAAGTAACTTCACGAGGGCTTGATGGACAGGAGGTGATCGTTGAGTTGCTGGATGAGACCGGATCAGTTGTGGAGCAAACACGACTTGAAGTCACTGAGACAGAATCGGCAACGGTGCGATTCGAAACCCGACCACAGAAGCCGGGCCTGACGTTCTATACCGTGCAGGTCACGCGAACTGACGAGCAACCGGACAAAGGCCTGTCATCCGAAGCGACGCTGGACAACAACAGCCGGGTCGTCGCGGTCAATCGGGAAGGGCGACCTTATCGGGTGTTGTATGTTGGGGGACGACCCAACTGGGAGTACCGTTTTCTGCATCGTGCTCTCGATGTTGATCCACAGGTCGAACTCGTGGGACTCATCCGAATCGCCAAGAAGGAGGCTAAGTTTGATTTCCGGGGACGTGAAGACGAGTCGAGCAATCCTCTGTTCCGTGGGTTCGCCAAGCAAGGTGATGAAGAGACGGAGTCGTACGACGAGGCGGTCCTCATCCGTCTCGGAACGAGAGACGAAGCCGAGCTGCGAGGCGGATTTCCGAAAAAGAAACAGCAACTCTACGAGTACGACGCACTGATTCTGGACGATGTCGAAGCAGACTTCTTCACACACGACCAATTCGTGCTGATGGAACGATTCGTCTCCGAACGAGGCGGCGGGTTGATGATGCTGGGCGGTGTCGACACGTTTCATCATGGCGAATACGCACGAACACCGGTGGCGGATGTGCTACCTGTGTACGTGGATCGCGAACCGCAGGCACCGCCGACAGGGTATCGTCTGTCGCTCAGCCGGGACGGGTGGTTGCAACCGTGGATGCGTCTGCGGCGGAACGAGGCAGATGAACAACAGCGGCTGGCGGACATGCCCACCTTGGGGAGCGTGACTCGCATTGAGTCGGTCAAACCCGGAGCGAGGGTGATGGCGTCTCTCGATGGTCCGCGAGGCAACTCGTATCCTGCAATCGTCTCCCAACGTTACGGTGCGGGGCGTTCCCTCGCCGTGTTGCCAGGCGACCTGTGGAAGTGGAGTCTGCGGCGGGAAGTGGGGGCCGAGGATGACCTGGGGAAAGCATGGCGGCAAAGTGTGCGGTGGTTGGTCTCCGACGTCCCTCAACGGCTCACAGCGGAGATCTCACAATCCGAGCAGCATGCGAGCGAGGGAGTCAACCTGTTGCTGAGAGTTCGTGACGCCGAGTTTCAGCCGTTGGAAAATGCGGAACTCACGGTGACGATCACGCATCCGGATGGCGAGAGCATCGAGGTGGAAGCTCGATCTTCACTGACAGAGACCGGTCTGTTCGAGGCGTCATTCGTTCCTGCTCAGGCTGGTCCCTATCGAGCCACGGTGTCGCTGAGGGACGCCGAAGGGGGAAAGCCGCAAAAGACGATTGTGGGCTGGACCAGCAACCCGGCAGCAGATGAGTTTCGCCGCATCGACATTGATCAGGAGAGTATGGAAGAGCTGGCCCGTGAGACAGGCGGCGAGATCGTTGACATTGAGGATCTGGAATCGTTCGTGAACAGTCTGCCGACACGTCACGCCATCGTGACGGAGACGCTCTCATCACCGTTGTGGCATCGATCGTGGATGTTTGTGCTCGTGCTCCTCTGTCTGGTCTGCGAATGGGGCATCCGGCGTTTGCGAGGGTTGCCATGAGGACTGGTCTACTCACACTCTTGACGTCTCTAAGCCTCTCGCTCTGTGCGTGCAACAAGATGCTGGCGTCTGATCCCCCGGAGGATTCCGCCCGGGCGACACTGATTCTCGTTCAAGGGGCGGCGGGAACAGAGGAGTTCGGCCGCAACTTTGATGACTGGTCACAGAAGTGGCAGAGTGCAGCCGAGGCTGGTGAGGTGACGGTGCATGTGATCGGTGGCGATGCGATGCCGTCACCGAAGCAAGCATTGCAACAGGCACTGACCGAAACGGCTGACGAGTCGGAGCGGCCCTTGTGGGTTGTGCTCATCGGGCATGGCACGTTTGACGGGCGGACGGCCAAGTTTAACCTAAGTGGACCAGATGTCTCCGCGAAGGATCTCGCTGCGTGGTTGGAGCCGGTGCAGAGACCGCTGACGGTCATCAACTGTGCCTCAGCGAGTTCACCTTTCATCGATCGACTGTCAGAGCCTGATCGCATCATCCTCACGGCGACGAGAAGCGGCAGCGAGGTGAACTACGCGCGTTTCGGCGGCTTCCTCGCTGATGCGATTGGCGAGCTCACATCGGATCTCGACAAGGACGGACAGGTCTCACTCTTGGAAGCGTACCTGACCGCCTCGCGACAAACAGCCGCTTACTACGAGGGTCGGGGACAACTCGCGACCGAACATGCTCTGCTTGAAGACACGGGTGATGCCCGAGGTGTCACAGCGGACTTCTTCGAGGGGATTCGCCCAGTCAAAGCCGCCGAGGGGGGCGCGACACTGGACGGACATGTCGCCCATCAGTGGCATTTAATTCCCAGTGACGAAGAACGTCTCTTCCCCAACGAGCTGCGTCCCCGCCGCGACGAATTGGAACTGGAGATCGTCCGCCTCCACGACCGTAAGTCCGACATCGAGGAAGACGTGTACTACGCGTCGCTGGAGCGATTACTGGTCGAACTCGCGAGGTTATACGAACAGGCCGACAACACCATGAGTCAGGACGATCTGCCGCCCCAGGAAACAATTGGCGACGCTCCGGAGTAGCATGAAGCAGTTTCAAAACGCCACTTGGCTGTAGGACGGGTTTTCAACCCGTCCGTATTTCATTGAGATCTGACGACCGACGGACGGATTGGAAACCCGTCCTACAAGTTTTGAAACTGCTTGATCGGCTATTCTGATGCGAACAGTTGACGGATCTCGTCAGCCGTCAGTGCCTCTGGTGCCATTCGCAAGTCATTCAGTTTTCCCTTAAAGTGATCAGTGGTGCCGAAGCCGATCCGCAGTGGCTGAGTGTTCGTGAGGTCGAAGTGATCAGCATTAAAGGTCGATGACATTGAGACCAACTCGCCGTCGATGTAGAGTTTGAGGCGATCACTCTCGCGGACTGCGGCGATGTGATGCCATCCGGAGGGGAGGACACGGTCGTGAGTTACATTGCGACCGATCTCGACGGAGTGCACATGTCCTGAGGGGAGGACGCCTGCAAAGAGTCGTCCCTGAAAGACCGACATCGTCCACACGCGCCGATATTTGACGTCAGGCGTGAGGTCCAGACGGCTGATCTTCGTCCACTCGGGCGAGGCATTCTCGTCAGCGCACTCGTCAAAGCGGTAGACCTCTGCCAAGGGAAGCGTGCCGCCGTACATCTTGCCGTTGTAGACCACGAGTGGCATCGTCTCCTTCTCGTCGCCGAGCTGTCCCATGTCGTGCCAGGTGGTTCCGCCGCCGTGTTTGTAGACCTTGGCGTGCGGCCATTCGCTGACGTAGAGATGGTCACGGTAGGTCGCGAAGCCGTAGGTCTGTGTCGCTCCCTCGATCAATCCCAGATGCTCCCAAGACTCACCGTCATAGCGATACACGGCACCTTGGTCATAGCCGGTGGCGTAGATGTGTCCGTTGTGGACGGCGAGGGATTCGACGCGTTTACCGTCGGGGACTCCACAGGAGGTCCATTCGGTGCCGCCCTCATAGCGGAAGAAGCCGGCTGGTGCATACAGCGAACTGGCATACAGCTTGCCGTTGTACACGACTAATCCGTTGATGGCTTCGGTCTCGGGCAACTGGCCGCAGTGGGTCCATTGATCGTCGCCCTCGTAGCGGTAAACGGTTCCACCCAGATGGGGGTTGTCAGACTCTGTGAGGGACGAACCCCGCAGACGATACTTGCTCACACCGACATAGAGGTGGCCGTCATAAACCGCCAACGAAGAGACCGAGTTACAGCTATCAGGGGCTCCGCAGTCCGTCCATTCGTTTCCGTCGAACCGAAAGACACGTCCGGCTTCTGTCTCTCCTGCCTCACACGTTCCGGCAAACAGTTGTCCGTCGAAGACCGTCATTCCGAAGATCAGGATGGCGTTGCCCAGCCGACCGTGATCGGTCCACTCGCCCGGCATGCTGCCGTTGTCGATGCCGAAGTGCACGTTTCGCCAATTCGCCTGACTCGACGTCACCCCCGGTCGGCTGTCGATGCCTAACCGAAACCCTTTCCGCGTGTCTGGATCGTATTGGCTGATGATCTCTCCCGGCAGGTCGTCTCGAGCATCGTCCACATTCACCCACACAGCGATCGAGAACTCACCTGTCCCAAGCGCGGGAGCCGTCTCCACAGGAATCTCCACCTGAGACGTGCGGCCATTGAACTGTGCTGCGGGTGATCTTGATCCACGGGGGCCATCGCCACGGAAATCAACATCTCGTGCAAATGACTGCAGTTGTTCTTCGGTCAGGTTCCCGCCGAGTTTGAACGTGTCGATCAGGAAATCGTCCCCGAAACACGCCGTCATACATCCCACGCTGAGCGTCAAAAAACCGACTGCGGGCCAAAGTGATTTCATCGTTCGGCATCTTCCGTATTGAAAGAGAGTTCCCGTACACGTGTTGCATCAGACCCCGATCCTGATGGGAAGCGACTCCAGGATCAAGTCCGTCAACCGTCTGCAACCTCCGATTGAACACTGTCAATCCAAGCTGCCGTTTTCATTCGTGGATAAATCGTTCATACTGTGAAGGCGATTCCTTCATGCGGAAGTGACACGCGGTGGGAGGTGAGTCGATGCTGACATTGTGGGGAGACCGGCAGGAGCGATTGTGCGACGACTCATCGCGGCGGAGCTTTCTCCGGGCGGGTGCACTCGGGTTAGGCGGAGTTGCACTCCATGACGTCTTGAGAATGAGAGCGCAAGGAGGGACGCAGACATCGGCCTCCACGACGTCGGTGATCTTCGTCGAACTGGCGGGCGGGCCATCGCAGTTTGAAACGTACGATCCGAAGCCGCACGCACCGATCGAGTACCGGGGACCGCTGTCGGCGATCTCCACGAGTCTGTCGGGCGAACAGTTCTGCGAGCTACTGCCGCGACAAGCGACCATGCTCGACAAGCTGACGGTCATCCGGTCAATCAGACACAGCAAGAGTTCGCACGACCCTTCCAGTCATCTCACTCAGACCGGCTACTACAAGACAGGCCCGAAGGGGGGACCGAGCCAGATGCCTTGCTTCGGCTCGGTGATTGGCAAGACACGAGGTGCAAATGTTCCGTCATTGCCCGCCTACGTAGCTGTACCGACAATCATGCGAAACGGTGGGGCTGCCCATCTGGGGCGAGGATACGAACCGTTTCAGACCTCGGGAGATCCCAACGACCCGAAGTTTCAAGTCAAGAATCTGACCCTCATCGACAGCGTGAGTCTCTCTCGACTCGATGATCGACGTTCACTCCAGTCCGCGCTCGACCGGCAGCGGAAACTTGTCGACCTGGATGGATCGGCAGTCGCACTGGACGAATTCAAGCAGCAGGCCTTTGATCTTGTGACGAGTCCGCAAGCCCGCAGGGCATTTGATATTTCGCAGGAAAGTGATAGCTGCCGTGATCGGTATGGGCGAAACACTGTGGGGCAGAGTCTGCTGTTGGCCCGCCGATTGGTCGAGTGCGGCGTGACCTGTGTCACGGCGCGGGTCACCGGTTGGGACGATCACTCAGACCTCGTCAAGCGCATCAAGCCGCGAGCCGCTGAGTATGATCAGGGGATGGCCGCACTGATCGATGACTTGCACGAGCGAGGCATGCAGGACGACGTGCTCGTGGTGGCGATGGGCGAGTTTGGCCGCACGCCTCGCTTCAACCGTAACGGCGGACGCGACCATTGGGGGCCTCTGATGAGCGTGTTGCTCGCGGGCGGTGGGCTGAAGCCTGGCATCTTTGGAGCTTCAACCTCCAAGGGCGAAGTTCCTGTCGAAATGGAGTACCGCCCGGAGAACGTGCTGGCAATGTTGTATCGTCACCTCGGGATCGACCCGTCGATGACATTCGACGACTTCTCCGGACGACCCCGGTTCGTGCTCGAAGAGCGTGAACTCATCCATGAGATCATCTGATCGCTACTTGGCCTGCAGTAGCCGGTGAACGCCGCTGACCAACACTCATTCGGTGTCTAACGGTTGATCGCAGATCGACGATTTGGCTGTCTGCCCGTCTTTTCAGGAGGCAGGGAGTGGTTCTTTCTGACCGGTAGACGATATGCTCACGCGGATACTCTTCACTTGCCTGGAGTCACTACTGATGCGCACCGATCTGATAATGCTCGCTCTTCTCGGTCCCTGCCTGCTGACATCCATTGACGCGGCTGAGCCCATCGATATTGGATCGCGACGAGAGTTGTTCGTCGACAAGACATTGATTGAGCAGATGGACGGGCAAGCCGAACTGAAGCTGCATCATCCGACGCCGCGTGAGATTGCGATCGAATTCGATCAACCCTGGGAAGGCAATGCGAGTGGCTATCCGACGGTCATTCAGGACGGCGACCTGTACCGCATGTACTACCGTGGCCATGCTTACATCATCGATGACCCGCCACTCAAGCAAGCCCAGTCAGAGACCGTCTGCTATGCCGAGAGCAGCGACGGCATTCATTGGACGAAGCCCAACCTCGGCCTGTTCGACTGGCCGGGCTCACCGGAGAACAACATCATCTGGCGCGGCGGGCCGGAGACACACAACTTCGCCCCGTTCATCGACACCAACCCCGACTGTCCACCCGAACAACGCTATAAGGCAATCGGCGGCACTGTCACGAGCAAAGGACTGCTGACATTCCAATCGGCAGATGGCATCCATTGGAAGCCATTGAGTGATGGACCTGTCGTGACAAAGGGGGCGTTCGACTCGCACAATACGGCCTTCTGGGATCCGGAGTACAACCGCTACTCGATGTACGTGCGATACTTCAGTGAGGCGCAGTTCAAGGGGCTGCGTCTCATCGGGATGTCACACTCAAGTGACTTTGAGAATTGGTCGGAGCCGGTCGGTTTAGAGTACCCCGGCTCGCCGCCGCAACAGATGTATACAAATCAAATTGGCCCCTATTACCGGGCTCCGCATGTGCTGTTCGGATTTCCGACCCGGTATGTCGCTCGACCGCTGACTGACTACGTGCAAACTCTTGAGCCGGTCCAACTGCGGAAGACACTCACCGCAGCTTACGAACGCGTGGGGACGGACCTGACAGACGGCCTTTTCATGTCCAGTCGTGACGGACTGAGCTTCCACCGTTGGGATGAAGCCTTTCTCCGCCCCGGTCCTGAGGCGGAGGGCCGCTGGATCTACGGCGACAACTATCAGAGCTACGGCCTGTTCGAGACGAAGGCCGATCAGCCCGGCATGCCCAACGAGATCTCGCTGCACTTTGACGAAGGAGCTTGGCGCGACTCGCGACTCGTGAGACGGTACACCGTGCGACTGGACGGCTTTGTGTCACTGCATGCTCCCTACGCTGGCGGCGAGGTCACCACTAAGGTGTTGACGTTCAGAGGCAAGCATCTCTCGCTTAACTATGCGACATCGGCGGCGGGCAGTCTGCGGATCGAGATTCAGGATGCCGATGGTCAACCAATCGAAGGTTTCTCGCTCGACGACTCCGCCGAACTGTTCGGTGACTCCATCGAGCAGCACGCCCAGTGGTCCAGCGGTAGTGACGTCAGCCGTCTGGCCGGTCAGCCCGTACGACTCCGGTTTGCTCTCAAGGATGGAGATCTCTATTCGTACCGTTTCGTCGATGAAGCACACTGACGGACGTCCGAACGTCATCGGATATGTACTCTTCGCATGCAGCATGCCAGCTCCCAAGCCGACGGCTCTGCCGTCGAACGACAGCGGAGATGTCGGCTTGGGAGTTATCAGGCTCAACAAGACTCAAGCCCGAAGTGTTGATCTGTAATCATGTTGACACAACCTCAAACACACATTGCATCCGTCGTCTGTGCCGTTACGTTTCACATGACGAGCATCAGTTCTGTCATCGCCGACAAACCAGCACCCGACTGGGTGAAGGTCACCGACGAGGCGGCGTGGCAGCCGCGTGATTCTCAGGGCGAACTCGTCTTTGACGACAAGCTGTGGATCTTCGGTGGGTGGTTCAACTCCTACGAGGCGCCGCCGCGGGATGTGTGGAGTTCTGCGGACGGCAAGTCGTGGACACTTGTCGAGAAGTCGGCCCCGTGGAAGCACAGCGATCTGTCGATGTCGGTGACGTTTCACGATCGCATGTGGTTCATGGGCGGCTGGTACAATGGACGCCTGCCGGGGCACTCGGCGAGCAACATGGTCTGGTCATCGACGGATGGAGTGCAGTGGGATCAGCAGACCGACAATGCAGGCTGGTCGCCGCGACTGGCGTCGGCACTCGTTGTGCATGACGAGAAAATGTGGATTCTCGGCGGCAGTGAAAACTACTATTTCGGTGATGAGACGAGCCTCAAGAATGACGTCTGGTTTTCGAGCGACGGCAAAGAGTGGACGCAGGCGACTAACGCTGCCGAGTGGGCACCACGTTCGTATCATCAGGCCGCCGTCCTCAATGGGCGAATCTACGTGTTCGGCGGGGGTAACTATGTGCCGGAGTATCGGGCGTTCAACGACGTCTGGAGTTCGGCGGACGGGGTGACGTGGCGTCGTGAGACCGATGCCGCCCCGTGGAGCCCACGATTGTGGTTTTCGTCGGCTGTCTATCGCGACCACATGTGGGTGATCGGTGGCTGGTTGAACAATCCTTCCACCAACCTCGGTGACGTGTGGTACTCCAAGGACGGCAGGACTTGGAAGCAACTGCAATCCAAGGTCCAATGGAAGGAGCGACATGAACATTCAGTTTTCGTGTACCAAGACAAGCTTTGGGTCGCCGGGGGGCATGCACGTCCTCTCGACAATGATGTCTGGACGATCGAGATCGCCGAAGACTGGTTCGATGAGAACTGAGGACCTCTCCAGTCATCAGTGGATCCCCCCGTTGTACTCTCCTCACTTAATTCGGACTGGTTTGTCCCTACTGAGTCTGTTAGCATTTTTTGCGTCAGGTTCATGACGGGCTGCGTCGATCGTGAGCGCCTCCCCGCAGTAGGTCGGATAGATCTCGTCGAAGACCTTATTCACCCCCCGTCCCTATTTCGAGGATGAATGCGATGAAACTTGCACTCCCTGTGGCCCTGTTGGCCGGGGTCGTCGTCTGGCTGTCGGCCACCGCTGCCGAAGCCGACAACGTCTACGGCACCCCGCGGCAGTACTATTCTGACTACACCTACGTGCCGAGTCACGAGTACGGCTATCGCACCTACTACTACAAGCCGACTCCGTCGTACGCAGGGTACAAGCATCACTATGTGATCTACCCCCAGCATGACCAGCAGCACGGCTACTATTACAATCCTGAAAAGCAGGTGTATTGGGGTCGATGCCCGTCCCAATGTCATGGTCAACCGCTCTACTCGTTGCTCCGCCCGTCACAGCGTAAGGGAGCCTTGAGTCAGATTCCGCAGGGCCAATTTCCCACTCCCGGAGCTTTGCCGACCATCCCAGGAGCTCAGGATAATACGACATTGGATTTGGCTCCTGACAATACACCGATCGTGACACCGGGTGCCGGTCCGGCAGTAACGGCAGGCACTCCGCCGCCGACCCCGCCTGCTTCTGGTGTCGGACAGGGGCCTGGTGATCCGCCCCCGGCGGGCATCCCCACAGCAACGGCTCCGCCGCCGGATGCTCCGCCAGCTGAAGCCGCTGCGGTTCCCATCGCCGCTGCTGCTCAGTAGAGAGACCACCAGCCGATCGGCGGTCAATGACCACGATCAACTCCAAACGGAGTCGTCCATCTGCACGCGAATCTCGATGATGCGTGCGTGGTCGACTCCGTTTGTTTTGGTGACCTGAACCCGCATGCCGTCGACAGGTGTGCCGAGATCAATCGTGTGTCGCCTGACACGTTGATAGTTGCCCGCCATCTCGAAAATCGTCGTCCATGTTTCGTCTCTGCGCACTTCCAATGTATAGTCACTGACGGTTTCAGGTTGTGCTTGCCCCCAGTGCATACGGCTGGTGTACCCATCGTGATGGCTGAGTGTCAGATGACGGTGGAGGCCCGTATCGAACACGAGTTGGACCTCGCGGACGGTTATCGGTTCACTCCACTCCAGGATGATCCATGCGGGCAATCCTTGTTCCGGCTCGGACATCCATCGGTGCAGTCCTGGTGTCCGTCGAGATTCGGGTGCGCCACTGGCTCCATGAACGCTCCGAGTGCTGCCTGAGATGATGTTGCTCGGCTCGCCTCCGGGGAGATGGCTGGAGGACGTGATGACTGCCGATTTTGCTGCATCATTGGTGCCCTGGTGAGAACGTCCGATGAGGAATGCATCATCGCAAAGCAGTCGTTGTTGAATTGCATTGATTGCGGTGGAGTGGTGGGTGAGGTCATGAACCGGCAACTCATGAGCGACTGTATAGGCAGCTGCCGTTCCCACCCCTTGCCCAACGACTGCACACGTCGCCATCACCCGTGTCGATGAGAAAGCCACATGCGTCGCGGAGATGTTGCGGCCCGCGAACATGAGGTTCGTCACATCTCGGGCAACACAGCAGCGCAACGGGATGTCGTAGAGATACGGCACGGGAGTTTGAACGCACGGTTCTTCTTGAGGGAGATCAACTCCTTCTGGCGGATGGAGATCGAGCGACCAGCCTCCGTATGCGATCGAATCCTCGAAGTCACGGGACGTCATGATGTCCTGTTCGGTCAACACATGCTGTCCGATGAACCGTCGGCTCTCACGCTTGCCTGGCAGAAAGCCAATCCAATCGAGTGCCCAATGCGAAGCGTCCAATGGATCGCCTGACGATGCGTCATCTGGTGGCCCGTTCTTGACGTGATCCCAGATCCCCAACGTGATCGCCAGCAATTCATCCCGGATCGTTTCATTGTCCTTGATCGTGTCGAGTGTGCCGCCCCACTCGGCCCACCAGTAGCCGTACTCATGAGTCGGTTCCTCGTCTCCGGGAGTTGCATACAAGCGGAGCTTCAGGTCTTCTCGGGAAAACTGTCTGGCCCAACGGGGCGCGACGAACGGCATGGGCTGATGATGTTTGCGGGCCTGCAAGAGAATCGTTGAGCCCAGACGTTTCCGGTCAGCCGAATCGACAGCGAGTGACTCCTCAAACTGCTCACGCGATTCTCGTCCCTCCAGGAAAGCCGCTCCCGCCTCGGCCCCCAATCGTCCGTCGCCCGTGCAGTCGATGAACACCGTCGCCTGAATTCGGAACCTGTCTTCCGTGCTCTGGCGTTCGGCAATGACAGACACGATGCGACTTCCTGACTTCTCGACATCAGTCACAACGGTGTTGAGCAGCAGTGTCAGATTCGGCTCGTTACGGCACTTGTCGTAGAGGATCAGGTCGAACATTGAAGCCGACCGTTGCGGGTTGCGAACCGCGTTCTCCAGTCGAATTTCTTCAATGATGCCCCCTTCACGAGCCTCAGTCTCGAACTCGCTCCCTCGGTCGAAGCGTCCGGTGCCGTTGGCTCCGACAATGTGCATCCGCACCTCGCTCGACGCGTTGCCTCCCAGAACCGACCGGTCCTGACAGAGAACCACCTTGGCACCGCAACGCGCAGCAGCGAGTGCACAAGGCACACCGGCTGCCCCTCCCCCAGCGACGAGGACATCGCTTGCCAGATCATGTGTCTGCAGTGGCATCACAAACTCGGCTCATTCGTCGACAGCCTTTTCGCAATGTATCATGTTCGCTTCAGCGACGTCCTGCCCGTGCTATCATCGTCCACCGATACATCCTCACCTCTTCGAGATTCGACGCTCTGATGCCTGCTTCAACAGACAGAGAACTCCCTCCCGCGCATTTTCGCGGCATGATGCCCATTCTCCCGACGGCGATTGATCCCTCAGGTGCAATCGACGAGACCAGTCAACGGCGGCTCGTCGGTTACTGCCTCGATCACGGAGCTGTGGCAATCGGTCACTTCGGGATCGCATCGGAGTTCCATAAGATCTGCGATGTGGATCGCAGATGGTTGACGGACATCATCGTTGACGAGATCGCCGACCGCGTGCCTGTGTTCATTGGAGTCACTGCCCTCGGCGTGAACACGGCTGTCGGGTACGCACGTCTGGCTGAGGAGCAGGGTGCAGACCTCATCATGGCCGCCCTGCCCTATGTCGACATGCCCGACGCAAATGGTGCACTGGCCTATTATCGTGCTCTCTCAGATGCGACGTCCCTCCCCATCATCGTCCAGGACACGCCAGCCAGTTCTTCCGTGCTGACGGCTGATGTGCTCGCTCGGATGTGTGACACCATCGATGGCGTGCAGCACGTCAAGGGCGAGGGCAAGGACTTTCTGGAGAAGACGGCCAGGCTTCTGGAGTTGGGCGACGGCAACATGTCGGTCATCGGCGGAGCTGGGGGACGACATCTCATTCACATGTTGCGGCTTGGCGTGACGTCTTTCATGACGGGCACCGAAGCTCTCGACCTGCACGGCGGCGCTGTGCAGGCGTACCTCGATGGTGACGAAGATCGAGCCGCCGACATCTATTTCGAAAAGATCCTGCCTTACTTGGGATTCTACCTGGACTATTCCGAAGAATTGTTGAAGGACATGCTGCATCGGCGCGGCATCATTGACCATCCGGATGTCATCGCACCGCCAGCGAGTGCTCCGATGAGCGACGTCGAGCGACGCGAGTTCGAGTGGGTGCTTGAGCGCATCGGTTATGGTCACGAGTCACAGGTGTAACGGGTTCATCATTGCGTCAGGGTAGTGACTCCGGCGTTTTCTCTTCGTTCATCACTCCTGTACACTGAAAGTCCGTAGTTCCAAGTTTTGAAGCGAACCGGAAGCGAACCGGGGTCAGGCACCAATTAGTACCTGGTGGTGATCAGGTTTTTTAGAAAATTAAGGACGAAATGGTGCCTGAACCCTTCCCTGCCGCGACAGAATTGGAACTTCTGAAAGTCCGTATCAAACGTCCCTCCGCGAATACTTCCCTAAAGGTCTCACATGCGTACTCATTTCTTGGCGTTTCTTTCACTTTGTGCAATGTCGGTCACAGCTGCAGCTCAGGAAGATGCCATCCATCATACGGTTGTGTATCAACAAGAAGGGGAGTTCGCCGGTTGGCCTGCCAACTACGGCATCTGGTCGTGGGGCGATGAGATCGTGGTGGGATTCGTTGTTGGTTATTACAAGAAGAATCCAACTGGCGGACATGACATCGATCCTGACAAGCCGAGAGTCCCTCGACAGGCACGCAGCCTTGATGGTGGCGAGACTTGGAACGTCGAGATTCCCAGCTATCTCGATGAAGAGGGCAAGGAAGCTGACCCGGGCGAACTGCGACAGGCGGTCGACTTCAGCAACCCGGAGATCGCGTTGAGATTCAAGGATGGCAATTGGCACTATTCGCTGGACCGCTGTCATTCGTGGGAAGGACCGTTCGAGTTACCGACATATGGGCGACCGAACCTCCAAGCGCGGACCGACTATCTCGTCGAAGGACCGAAACGCGTGACAGCCTTCGTCGCTGCAGGGAAGACGGATACACCTCAGGAGGGACAACCCCTCTGCATCCGCACGACCGACGGCGGATTAACATGGGATCTCGTTGGCTGGATTGGCCCTGAGCCGCCAAAGGACTACGGATACGCGATCATGCCCGCAACTGTGCGTGTTGGTGAGACGGGCTACCTGAGCATGATTCGACGTGGCGGCGTGTTTGATGGTCGCAGACGCTGGTGGGTCGAACCATACCTCTCGCCCGACGACGGCAAGTCGTGGTATCTCCTGGATGGCCCTGTCATCGAGAACTCCGGCAACCCGGCGACACTCACACGTCTCGAAAACGGTTCCATCGCGATGGCGTACGGCATGCGACGATCGCCGTACGGCATTCGCGTGCAACTCTCAGACGATGATGGACAATCATGGAGCCGTGTGACGAGCATCCGCGGTGATGGCTCCAGTTGGGATATTGGATACCCACGTACCGTTCAGCGGCCCGATGGCAAGTGTGTAACCGTCTACTACTATCACAATTCGGAGTCGCCACAACGCTTCATCGCCTGCACCATCTGGGACCCGGAGAAGATGGAGTAGACCGACTTCCTGAAGTGTTGCCCCTTCCTTGTCTCCCCCCCCTCTTGTCTCCTTGTCTCGGATGGTGCCATTTGATGATGCGATTTCGCTTGTTCATCGCCTGTCTCGTTCTGACAACAGCTGGCGTGCAAGCTGCTGAGCCGCCGCAGGTTGAAGTCAGCAATGTGCGACGTGTGTTTCACAACGGCGAGCACAATGCCTTCACGGATCTCGTCAAGTTTCAGGATCGCTACTACCTCACTTTCCGGAGTTGCCCCGACGGGCATATGGTGCATCCGACTGCGTCCATCATTATCCTGGTGAGCGACGACCTCCAGGACTGGGAGCAAGTGCATCGTTTCAGTGTGAAGCACCGCGACACGCGAGACCCGCACTTCCTGGTCTTTCAAGAAAAGCTGTTCGTCTACACCGGCACTTGGTACAGCGGACCGACGACGCTGCCACGGAGTGACTACGATCTCAACAAGCATCTGGGGTATGTCGCATGGTCCGACGACGGTGCAACATGGCACAGCCCCATCATGTTGGAAGGGACATTCGGCCACTACATCTGGCGAGCGAATACCCACGACGGCAAGGCTTTCATGTGTGGCCGACGCAAACACGAGTTCGATGTCCGTCCGCGTGGCGAGGGACCGAATGTCGAATCAGCCCTGCTGGAGAGTGACGACGGACTTATCTGGAGAACTCGATCACTCTTCCAGGAGATCAAAGGGGACGAGACGGCCTTTCAATTCGAGCAAGACGGCAGCATCCTCGCGATCGGGCGACGAGGCAGTGAACCTGCACAGATTCTCCGTTCACACCTCCCTTACACCAAGTGGGATCGTCGCGACCTCGACCGCTATATCGGCGGTCCCTTGCTCGTTCGTTGGGGTGATCACTGGGTCGTGGGCGGACGCAGCATACTCAGCGGTAGTGCGAAGACGTCAATGTGTTGGCTCGTCGGTGATCAACTGAACGAGTTCGCGGAACTTCCCAGTGGCGACGACACGTCCTATCCCGGCTTCATCGAGTTGAGTCCCACTCACGCGGTCATGTCGTGGTATTCGACCCATGAGAAGGACGCTCAGGGTCAGCCGATCACCGCTATCTACATGGCAGACCTGACGATCATCGAATGAGGTCTGCTTGATTGGACGCCCCGGATGCTGGTCGGCATCGCGTGGACTCGTTACGTTCGATGTCTCACGATTATCTCTATCGGCCCAAGATTGGCATTTCAGCGAGGTTCATCATGTCGCTCCGACTCGGTTCCGTGTCCTCTTTCGTCTTAGTTGTTGTGGCTCTGGCAGTCGCGTCCACCTGTGTCGCACAGGACGGTCCCATGAAGTTCGCCCGGTTTCAGACGGGAGAAACGGTCAGTTACGGCATTGTTGAAGGCGACCGGCTGCGACAAATCGATGGAGACCTGTTCGGTGACTGGAAGCAGACCGACAAGACCTTTGCCCTTGAAGATGTCACTCTGCTGGTTCCCACCGAACCGACTCAGGTCATCGCCCTCGCCGGGAACTACCACAGTCACATCGCCGCAGGCGAGAAGACTTCAACGACCATTGTCACCACGACGACCACCACTTCAACAGACCTCAACACAGGCAAAACGACTTCCAACACGACATCAAAGACGGAGTATCGTTCGAGCGATGAGGTGCCCGAGAAATTCCGCATGCCGCAGCCGTTTTTCAAGAGCCCGTCCTGTCTGGCCCCGCAGGAATCTGACATTGTCATTCCGAAGGAAGCCGACACGGTCCACTTCGAAGCGGAGTTGGTCATTGTGATCGGTCGTGAGGCGAAGAATGTTTCGATGGCCGAAGCCTTGAACTACGTGTTCGGCGTCACTTGCGGCAACGATGTGAGTGCCCGTGTCTGGCAGCGAAACGACGTCCAGTGGTGGCGGGCGAAGGGAGCCGACACGTTCGGCCCCTGCGGACCGTTCATCGCCACGGGCATCGATTACGACAACCTGCTCACCAAACTGCGGCTCAATGGCAAAGTGATGCAGGAGGAGAGCACGAGTCATATGATCAATGATGTCGCCAAGACCGTCAGCTTTATCTCACAGCACGTCACCTTACACCCCGGCGATCTAATCTTCACTGGCACGTCCGGCAAGACGGCTGCGATCAAACCGGGTGATGTGGTCGAAGTCGAGATCGAAGGCATCGGCGTCCTCCGCAATCACGTTGTCGCTCAGCAGGACTGATTCCCATGCAGAATGCGTTTCCGAAGTGTTTTGTCGCTCTCTTGTGCCTGCAGTGCTTTGTGGCACGAGCCGCAGACGATCAATCGCCCCTCACACTTGATGCCCCCACGACGGCGACTTGTCTGCAGGTACTCCGTGAAGGTTTGCGTGGAGACGACTTCTGGCCGTCCATCCATGCGGCTGAAAGTCTGACGCTCGGCGGTCATGGTGACGAAGTCATTGAGTTTCTCACTCCTCGACTCCCGGACGAAGAAGATGATCAACACCGTTGTGGCATTGCTCGTGAGTTGGTCCGGGCCGGAGATCGTGGCAAAGCCCGAGTAATGCTGGAGATCCTGAGCGGAGACGACAAGCATGGTCATGTCCACGCGGCGGAGAGTTTGTACAAGGTCATCGAAATCGGGGATGGAGTGGCCATGCGAAAGGCATTCGCTCAGTCGGAGAACGCCACTTTGAAGCTGATGGCGGGTGGTGCACTCGCTCGTTGTGGCAACCCGGCAGCGATGACATACCTACGAGAGATGCTTAACGATGACGATGCAGAACGTTATCGCATTGCTGCCTGGATCCTCGGACGCATAGGTGATGAGGCCGATATCCCTCGTCTCAAGAAGCAGCTTCCTCGTTGCCCGGACGATCTCACCCGCGTGTACATCGAGAACGCGCTCGCCGCTTTGGGCGACACAGACGGACTCGCAACTCTGACCAGCAATCTCAAGAGTGATGATCCGGCCATCCGAACCTATGCCGCAACCTTCGCCGGTGACGCGAGAGCCGTCGACGTCGCGGGCCAGCTCCAGGAGATGCTGAACGATCCCCATCCCGATGCGCGGATTCGTGCGGCTCAGTCACTCTTGTGGATGTCTCGTCCCGCAATCCCAGATCGAGAGGCAGACATCTCGCAGATCGTTTTTTCCCCGACCAAACAGAATCCACGTTACACCGAAGGTTCCATCCTTGAACTCAACGACGGATCGCTGCTGTTCGCAGTCACAGAGTTTCAGGAGAGTGACAGTGACTTCGCGAAAGCACACATCGTAGCACGCACGTCGACAGACGGCGGACGCACATGGGGAGACTCACGCATCCTGCAGAAGAATACGGGCGGCCTCAATGTGATGAGCGTTACTCTTCGCCGCGTAACGCCGAACCGCATTGGCTTGTTCTATCTGCAGAAGAACAGCTTCAACGATCTCGATCTGTTCGTGCGACTCTCTAAAGACGAAGCATTGACCTTTGGGTCGCCTGTGCTTGTGACAGCGGACGAAGGATACCACGTCGTCAATAACGACCGCGTGACCCAGCTCTCAACTGGTCGGCTTCTCGCGCCGGCTGCCTCAACACCAGACGTTAGGACAGTCAATCACTTCGTCTCTCGTTGCTACATTTCAGACGATGGCGGGCAATCATGGCGACCCGGCAAGGGTCACGTGGACGCAGACAAACGGGGAGCCATGGAGCCAGAGGTGATCGAACTGAATGATGGCCGAGTGATGATGATCGTCCGCACGCAATTGGGCATCATCGGCAAGAGCTATTCGGAAGACGGTGGCGACACCTGGAGCGAGATGTCGTCACTCGGCGTGCAGGCTCCAGAGGCTCCCGCGACCCTGAGGCGTGTACCCGCAACCGGCGACCTGCTGCTCATCTGGAACAACACCTACAAGGAGGGAGCCGGTCATGGCGGTCGTCGCACGCCTCTCACCGCTGCTCTCTCACATGATGAGGGCCAAACTTGGGATCACACCCGCAACCTGGAGTCCAATCCGGAGCAGACGTTCTCTTACACCAGCCTGACGTTTGTGCGAGATCGAACCGTGATGAGCTACTGGGTCAGCGGAGAAGCGGGTCGTTACTCGTCTCGTTTTCGATCACTGCCTGTCAGTTGGTTCTACGAAGAATCACAACGGTGACCGTATGCCGGTGCAGAGGATGAGTGGCAGGCAAGCTGGCCCGCCACTTGATTCGTGCCACGGGCACTTTCGTGTCGCGGCGTTTGGACGTTGGATGGTCGATGATTCCTGTCTGGTCCGCCGCCAGGGACGCAACACCTATTTGACCATCGCAGTCATGGGTCAGTCTTGAAGAATGTCCAGTGCACGTTGGTAGTCGACCGGGGTGTCCAGATCGAGGTGGATGGTGGGGTCTTGAACAGCGACCTCTTGAATCTCAGTCATTCTGTCTTTGAGCAGGTGGTTGACACCGACTTCGATGGGGAGTTGGGCGACGCGGGCGGCGAGTGCCCATGGGAAGATGGTAGGGTGACCGCGGCGGCCATCGGCTGTGGGTAGGGTGATGGCAGTTGGGCGGGACTGCCAGGCGGTGACCAGTGCGGAGAGTGTGTGCGTCGTCAGTAGGGGATGGTCGCCGGGGATGAGCAACCAGCCGTCGTGGGGTGTCGGTGAGTACTTTTGCCTGATGGCCGTGAGCAGGTGCTCGACGCTGACTCGCATCTCGGCGGGAGGTTCCGTTGGCTGAATGGCCGTTGCTCCGGAACATTGGACTTCCTCTGCAAGCGGTTCGTCGTCGGGCCGGACGAGAACGCAAATGTCGGTGACATTGGCCGACTTGAGAATGCTGATCAGTCGACCGATGACTGTCGTGTCACCGAAGGGGAGTAGAAGTTTCGGCTGACCCATGCGGCGGCTGTGACCGGCAGCAGGGATGAGAGCGAACAGGCGTCGGGGTGGCTTGCTCAACGAGTTACACTGAGGAGGGCGGAAATGACACCGTGACACTGGTGCGGATGCCGCCGCGAGGAGTGAAGTCTGCGACGATTGTCATACGTCGCGGCTGGGTGGCCGCGACAAGATCATCCAGGATCGTGTTGGTGACCGCCTCGTAGAAGGCTCCATGATTGCGGTATTGCTGGAGGTACATCTTCAGCGACTTGAGCTCGAAACACGACTTGTCAGGCACATAGGAGATCGTCAGCGTGCCAAAGTCGGGCTGTCCGGTTTTGGGACACAGGGACGTGAACTCCGGACAGACTGTGTCGATGACATAGTCACGGTCGGGGTTCGGGTTTTCGAAGGTCTCCAGCGTATCGCGTGTGGGTTCGGTCATCGGAGCGTCAACAAGGCATTCAACTGGTTGGGACATGTTGTGAGCTGGTCTCCTGCCCATGCCATGACGGGGGTGGATGTCAGACGTGTCCATCGGGGGACTGACGTCCCCCGCTCTCTGGCAGCTTACTCACGATCAGAGATGATCACGACCGACTCTTCCTTGTTCAGCGGACCGTCCAACTCGGCTGATGTCAGCTTGACTCTCACTCGGGCATCTCTGCCTTGATGAGCTGCTGAGAGGACGATGTCAAACTGTTCTTCGCCGTTCACGTCCAAGGTGTTGAGAGTATGAAACTCAATCGTGTGAGTGCCGACCAAACGATGTCGCACGGGTCCTTTGGCGTCAACGAACTGCATCTCGGGAGGAATCTCGACAAATGCTTGGACATTTTTTGCCGCAGCCGTGCCTCGATTGCGGATCGTCAGCCGCAGGGCGACTTCCTCGCCGACCGGCACCGGTGTGCCGGCATGGGCGACGTCGATCGTGAGGGAGGAGAAGCCGGCGACGAGCATTTGACTCGTCGCTTCCGTCATATCCTGCCGTGCATCAAACGCCTTGATTGACGTTGTCTTTTCACCCGGTGTGACTGGTTGCACTTCCGTTTGCAGATGACGTTTCTGTCCGGGATTGAGGCCGGGGATCTGCCAGGTAATCGTCCGAGTCTGTGTGTTGAACTGTCCGCCGTCTGATGCCTGGAGGAATTCGACGCCGTCCGGGACGGTTTCCTGCACGGTAATATTCTGGACCGGCTCACTCGATTCATTGATGATGGTGTTGGTGAACTGAGCAGTGCGCCCCACGAAGCGATTCTCCGGACCCTGACGATGCACTTTCAAGCGTGAAGTGAGAACGGAAACAGACTTCTTGGCTTCAATCGAGATGTCTCCCTCGGCACCCAGGATGGCCCGGTTGTCGTACTGCCCGGCAGCCACAGCAAGCAATGTGAGATTGACATCCCTGGACTGACCCTTCGGAAGATTTCCGACTTCGTATTCCAGGTCATCACCGCGAGGGTGCTGGAATCCTTTGGGAATGAGATTGCGAATGTAGACACCGGATGCGTCCGCGGAGCCGACGTTTGTGAGGGTGAAGCGATAGGCTGCCTTCTCGCCGACACGAACTTCGCCCGGTCCTTGCACCGTCAGTTTGAGGTCAGGGGCGGTGATGTTGGTGCGGGCAGCGACAGCGGCTTCGAAGGTGACAGTTGCAACGCTGCCGATCTGGCGGGCCTCGGTGGGCACGATTTTCACCTGGATCGTGCGTTCTTCACCCGGTCCCATTTTACCGAGTCGCCAGACGAGCTTTTGTTCATTCTCGTCCAACTCCGCTTGTGGTTTGGTCCCCTCCAGTCGCGATCCCTTAGGGGTCATGTCCTTGACGACGACGTTCTCAGCAGGCGACTGACCAATGTTGCTAACCTTGATGCTGTAGACCAGCGGTTTGTTCAACACGGCGTCGGGCGGTGCGATCTTCTCGATCGTCACCTGAGCCTGTTGGGTGCCTGTGGGGGAGTCCGCCGTGACAGTGCCAATGCCATCGAAGGTGTTCGACCGGACGGGCGGACTCGCTTGACCGATTGGCGGAGCATTTCCGACAGGGGGAGCGTCGTTGAATGGCTGGACGTTGTCCAATGGGAGAGCGTTGTTGAACGAACCTGGGTTGATGGCAGGGGGAGTCGGTTCCTGTTCGGGCTCATCCTCGAAGAGCGGGAGCATCTCTGCGGCGGTCGGTTGCACCCGCCGATCAAGTGGCGGCTGTCGGTCGTGCCGCGGCTGTCGGTCTGGTGCGGGCTCTCCGAAAGGGTCGAAGCTCTCAGATGCCCGTTCGTCACGTTGAGGGACCGTCATCTCCACACTGCCGTCGGGCAAGATTGTCTGTTTGGGAGTCGCGTTGCTCCCAAACGGATTCGGCTCCACACGGGGCTGTCGTTGATGGGAGGGCAATCCCGGCCCAGTGGACTGTGGTCTGGCGGCGGGACGATTGTCAGGAAAGACCAGGAACGGGTTCTGAGATTTGCCACTGGGGCCGGCGCGCTCTCCCGACACCTGAGCGATCGCGTTCTCCATGTCATCTTCGGGGAGCATCGTTTCGTCTGCGAGAGAGGACAGGTCCGTCGGACTTGGCAGTCCCACAGCGTCTGTCGTCTCTGCTTCGAGGGTGACATCGACCGGGGCAGGAATGAGTTTGGGCTCTGACTGAGTGGACTCGACGGGTGTCAGTGGCGATAGCTCATTTTGAGACGGCAAATCAAGTAGCGTTGGCTCGGACTCGGGGCTCGCTGATTCCGGGCCCGTGGCAGACGTGTCATCGACGAACTCAGGGATGACTTGATTGTCCGTTGGAGCCTCGCGGTCTTCCGCCTCCGCCAATCCGTTTGCAAAAGGATCGAGCGAAGCTGTTACGACCAGCCCGGCACCCGACTGGTCCGCGATGCTCGCATACCCGGCGGGAGTGACGTCGGACTCAGAATCTTCGATCGCTTCTCGCGGAGCAGGGTCCGGAGTCTCCGCAAATGACTGGAGGAGATCGCTGAACGGGTTGGAGTCTCCCGTGTCGTTATTTGATTCCTCTGAAGGGGTGCGCACAACTTCAGGTTGCGGACTGTCTGCGAATGGATCGACGTTGCTTGGATCTGTTTGATCCGCAGCAAGAGTCGGTGTTGGCTCTGACTGTGCAGGAGGGCCCGGCTCGGCGTTCCCTGCCGGCAATGATTCCTTAGAGCCGCCATCTGCGCCTGTTGCCAGCTCAGCGAGAGCGGTGAACTTCTCTTCGGGAGACTGCTCTGGAGGCGAGCCTTGTCCGCTGTCTTTTGACTCCGTCTGAGAGAGATTCTGTTGGGCCTGGTAGACCACGAGGAATCCGGCCCCCATCACGCCTGCAAGAGCCGTCAGTTTCCAGAGTGTGCTTTTCATCGGAATCCTTTCCGCCACCAAGAGGTGTTGGCCAGTCTCACGGGAGCCGCTGTTTGCCCCGCCAACGGCACGTCCTTGTCAGGCACTTCAGTGTTCGGAATCGGAGTTTGACAGCCCGATTCCACCTGAAGCCCCCATGAGAAGAGGCGTGTCATAACAAATGGGACAAATCGCGGAAAGACGAGTTCGGCAAAACCTGCCGAAGGGCTTCATGCCAGAAGGCGGGGAAACGGGGCGGAGAAACGGGGTCAGGCACCATTTCGTTGGAAGCGGGTCGATCGAATGGAACAAAGCTGCGAACGAATTGGTGCCTGCTCCCTGCCCTTATTCGGTCGGTGGCTCTGTGTCGATGTCGTGCCACTTCATCGCCTGGTCCATCGGCTCGATGCGGAGCACCACGTGTCCATCCTGGAATAAGCGAACGGTGCCTGTCGACTGCGAGACCGAGATGGCAATCGCCTTCGTCGCCTTCGAGATAGCGGCACACGCCCAGTGCCTTGCCCCAAGACCCTTGGATAGCGTGAGATTGTCTGCCCGTCCGTCGAGGATTCGCCCCGCCGCCGCAACAGCCCCGTCAGACGCAATGACAAAGGCACCATCAATTTGCGACAGTTCCTTGATGCTTTCACGGACACGAGCCGAACGGATACTGCGTTCGCTCTTGTTGTACCCACGGAACGGATCGTGCACCTGTTCGTGGGACATCTCCAACACCTTGCGATGATGTCCCACAGTGAAGATTGTGCCGACCGAACTGCCTTCGCGTCCTTCACGACCGATCTCGACCGCCAGATCGACGACCCGTCGGAGCGTCTCCAGCGGCACTTGTGTTTCGAGTCGCTGCAGGTCTCGAGTCGTCAACTTGGCTAAGTGTTCGGAGAGGTTGATGATGCTCAGTGAGTCGAGATTCTCCCGTTCATAACCGGGATAAATGGCGATGATCCGGGAGCCGGTCTGCATCAGATCATCCGCGATGGCCTCCAAGAGAGATTGACTCAGTTGGATCTGTCGAGTTTGTGGCTCGTTGATCAGCGGAACGAAGTCGATATCGTCTGAAATCGCTGCTTCCTGGACATCTTCGGACGCGGAGGCGACGACCAGTCGAACCTTTTTGAGATACTGAGAGATGCTATGAAAATCGCACGGGCGGTCCGTGAGAATGAGAATTACGTCGACATCCAATTGTCGAGCGAGCTTCTCTGCAGATTCCAGAAGACTTGTCTCTCCCGGTGTCAACTCAGTCCGCTTCATCACTCCCGACCTCTCACGCTCGCATGTTGAGACCATCCTCGCGGAGGTCAGTGTAGGCGATCAGAGCGCGCGGTCAATGCAGGAGAGACGTCCGTCGAGACAGCCGATCAGCGTTGAACACCCTTGGCATCACGAGCTTGTTGGATCGCTCCGGAGCCTCCCGCTTCGACGTATCGCTCCTTGCGGGTCGTGATGTTGCGGATGAAGGACTTCGGTCCGCTGAAACCGACGACCTTGCGGTCCAGGCTCGTCTCTCGCGAGAGAACGAGCCCTCGCTCCATGTCGAACACGATCGTCCCACTGGGGGTCTTTTGGATGAGCTGAGCTTCTTGCTCCGGCTCACGGATCGGAGTGATGACGGATGTGTCCAACTGAATGGTAGCGCGGTGACCATCGATTGCTGTCAATGTGTACGTACGCTGGATCGTGACCGCTTTTTTGAGCTTCTCGCCGACCACGATCTCATCTTCAAATCGCTCTTTCCAAACATCGCCAATCGAGACCGGCTCATCGGGCAATCTCACGAGGACATCAAGTTTGCCTGCATTCTTCGCGGTGACAACATCCTTTACGGCCAGAGGTTGTTCATGATCCTGGGTCAGTTGCTGAACGGAGAGCACTTCTCCAGTCGGCGAGACCTTGACCCGCACGTGAGGCTGACCGATCTTGTCAGCCACGCCTTCAAACTCAGGGGGAGCTTTTTCACCCCGCTGTGAGTCGAAAGTGACGGAATCGCCTCCATCGACGGCGGCTGACATCTGCACGCGATCGATCGACAACTCGAGGACACAGTTCCCTTGCAGGTCGGTTGAGATGACCTGGTAATGCTTGTCTGTCAGTTCACTGTGCTCGACGTGTTGCTCAGCTGCACCTTGTTGGAGTTCGACCTCTGACTTGTTCTCGACGCTGTAGATCACATTTTTGGCAGTGAGGAACTTGTATTGGAGGGTGTATTTTCTGGGCAAATCGTCAGCGTTAGCCGGTGCAGAAGATGCCCAGATGAACACACTGCACACCACCAGACCAAAGCAGACTCGCTGCTGAAGACCGTTCAAAATCTGCATGGGATCGCCTCCTTGCATGGACCCAACGTCGAATGGTCGCGAATCCTAACAAACACTGGATTTTGCAGCGAGACGTGTTTTGAAGCCCCTAAGATGGGAGGGCAATCTCACGAACGCGGGCGGCGGTAGCGGGGCTGTCCGCTCCACCCGAGTTTGCGGTGCAGCACCGAGTAATAGCTGTGTCGGGGAAGTTTAGCGAGTTGGAACGTCACCCCAGCACGGTGGACGAGAATGCGATCCTGCGGGCGGACTGGCTCCTTAATCTGCCCGTCGATGACTAGCGTCACGCCCTCATCAACGTGTGGCACCGACATCACATACTCGACGTCTGCCCGATCCACCAGGGGACGATTTGTGAGTGTATGTGGACAGATGGGCGTGACGACGAACGCCTGCAGGTCCTGACGCAGAATGGGTCCTCCCGCGGATAAGCTGTGAGCCGTCGATCCGACGGGCGTGCTGATGATCAGCCCATCACCGCTATAGGTGGTCACCTGCTCATCGCCAATGGTCAATTCGACATCCAACATCGAGAGTGACCCGGCCGAAGCAACGACCACTTCGTTCAAGCCAAGATATGTCTCAACCGTGCCATCCGCATGTTGATGCTCACACTCGAACATCAGGTGCTCGACGATCGTGAACTTCCGATCTCGTACGAGTGACAGATTCTGTTCCAACTCCTTGGGAGACAGGTCTGCGAGGAACCCCAGCCGCCCCAGGTTGATGCCCAGAATGGGGAGCTGATGAGTGCCGAACTGTCGGCAGGCTCGCAGGATCGCACCGTCACCACCCAGCACGACGGCGAGTTCTGCTTCGTGCAGTTCGGGTCCCGGATCCTTCGTGGTCGCGACCCCAACAATCTCGAGACCGACCATGTCGGCCAACACGCGCTGGAGATCTTCCAGTGCCGCCTGAACTCGCGAGGACTGGTCGCGGGCAAGGATCAACAGGCGAAGAGCGTCGTCAGCCATCAGAAGATGTCGCATAAAGAAGGGAGCAGAAGAGTTGTCACGTGTCGGTCAGTATACTGCGGTGATCACTCTGTCGCCTACAGACGGCATTCTCCCCCCCAGGGCTAACGCCTTTTCCAATTCGAGGTTGATGCGTAGTATTGGGCGAGTTTACGGAGAGTCCACTTTTCACACGGAGGTTGAGTTATGTCATCCGCCTGCGGGGAGAGCTTGCTGGCCTGTTGGTCGCAAGTCTCTGAT
>JAJDEJ010000152.1 GCA_029259815.1 Planctomycetaceae bacterium
TTGCGGGCGAACTCAATCACCGCACACTGCATCCCCAGACAGATGCCGAAGTAGGGGATCTCGCATTGCCGTGCGAATTCGATCGCCTGCAACTTCCCTTCGATACCTCGCTTGCCGAACCCACCTGGAACAAGAATGCCATCGACTCCCTTGAGCAGTGCCTCGGGAGACTGACGCTCGATCTCCTCTGCCTCGATCCGCTTGATCATCACCCGCGCCGAGTGCTCAAAGCCGGCGTGATCGAGGGATTCGTAGATCGACTTGTAGGCATCAAAGTGATCGATGTATTTGCCGACCACAGCAATCGTCACATCCCGCTTCGGGTGACGAATTCGCTGCATCAGGCTCCGCCAGTCATCGATCTGCAGATCGCCCAGAGGCAATCCCAGCTTGTTGATGATCAGTTTATCCAACTTGTGTTCGACCAAACCCAGCGGCACTTCGTAGATCGAGAACTCCTTGTCGACCTCTTCGATCACTGCGTTCTTCTCAACATTGCAGAACAGGGCGATCTTCTCCGTATGCTCACGCCCGATGGGACGTTCGGTACGCACGATCAGCACGTCGGGCTGGATACCGATCTGCCGCAACTGACCGACACTGTGTTGCGTTGGCTTGGTCTTCGCCTCACCGGCCGCCTTGAGGTACGGCACGAGCGTGAGGTGAATAAACAGGCAATTCTCCTTGCCAATCTCTAACGGGATTTGCCGAATGGCCTCCAGAAATGGGAGCCCTTCAATGTCACCCACCGTGCCGCCGAGTTCAGTGATCACCACATCAACGCCCGGCTCCGCGAGGTTGAGCACGGCTGACTTGATCTCATCAGTCACATGCGGCACGACCTGCACCGTCGCACCGAGATACTCGCCCTGCCGTTCCTTGTTGATCACACTCTGATAGATGCGACCCGTCGTATAATTGGACTTCCGTGAGAGCGGACTGTTCGTGAAGCGTTCGTAGTGACCCAGGTCGAGGTCGGTCTCCGACCCGTCATCGAGCACGTAGACTTCGCCATGTTGATAGGGACTCATCGTGCCAGGGTCGACGTTGAGGTACGGATCGAGCTTCTGCATCCGCACGTTCAACCCGCGACGTTCAAGCAGCAGCCCGATTGACGCTGAGGTCAGACCCTTACCGAGCGAACTGACAACACCACCAGTGACGAAAATGTGTTTGGTCATATGAGTTTTCAGTATTCAGTTCTCAGTTTTCAGGAGTGAGTCGTTGGAAAGCAGTGAGAGATCCCGGATGGGCATCCGGCTGAGAGGCACGGACTTGGTTGCCAGTTGTGATTCAACAGCGAGAATGGGCCACCCTGTCACAACTGAAAACTGAAAACTGACAACTGAAAACTCACCGCTGTCGTTCGACAAACCGAGCATAATCGTCGCGTGTATCGATGCCAACCGCTGCTGAGCGAACAATTCCGACTTGGATGGCAGCTCCTGCTTCCAAGGCCCGTAATTGTTCGAGTTTCTCCAACTGCTCCAGTCGACCAGGAGGCCATTCGGTGTACGCCAGTAGAAACTCACGCCGATACGCATAGACGCCGATATGCAGCAGCCAAGGAGCCTCGACCGCGTAATGCTGCTCCCGCAACCAGTCTTCCGGGAGACCATCACGAGCATGCGGAATGGGAGCCCGACTGAAATACAGCGCCCGCCCATCCGCCGCCCGCACAACCTTCACACACGCCGGGTCGCTGAGCACGAGCGGATCGTCGATAGGTGTCGCCAGCGTCGCCATCTCAACGTGCGAATGCTCTCGAAGTGTGTCAACCAGATAGTCGATGTCAGCCGCCCTGATCTCCGGTTCGTCGCCCTGCAGATTGATGACCAGTTCCGAGTCCGGACAACAGCGACGCACGACCTCTGCGATGCGATCGGAACCACTCTGATGCTCACCCGTCATCTCGGCCCGCCCGCCAAACTCCCTGACGACGTTCGCAATCTCCGGCGAGTCGGTGGCAACGATGACCTCGTCGATCGAGCCCACCGCGCACGCAGCTTCCCAAGTGTGCTGAATGAGTGGCTTGCCCGTCTGATCAAGCAACAACTTCCGCGGCAACCGCGACGACTCCAGCCGCGCCGGAATGAGACTCACCACTGACATGTCACGACGCTCCTTCGTTGCCCGAATGATGCCGCTTCTATCAGACGGTGTCGAGGAAGTCAAAGACGCGGATCGGGGATGGAGAATTGTGAATGGAGAATCGAGAAGATGGGTTGCCAATCACTTCGGGTCATTCCTCACTGGGGAAACAGTTTCCTCTTAAATAAGTCCTTGTTCTCTATTCTCCATTCGCTATTCGCCATTCTCCATTTGGTCCAACGATTCGCACCAACGCTCAATCCCTCTATGATGTCCATCGAGTGATAACCGTCCCAAAGGAAAACGCCATGCCTCCCGAGTCGTTTCGCTGCTTTCATGTTCGCAAGAATGCGGATAAATCCATTGAGTCGTCCGTCGAAGCACGCCCCCTGCACGAGTTGCCGCCGGGCGAGGTGCTAATTCGTGTACAGGCGTCGTCACTGAACTACAAGGACGCACTCGCTTCGCAGGGGAATCCTGGCGTCGCTCGCAACTTCCCACACGTGCCCGGCATCGACTCCGCAGGCACCGTCGAGACGAGCGACTCGGACAAGTTCAAAGCGGGCGATCAAGTCCTCTGCACAGGCTACGAACAGGGAGCCGGCCAATGGGGCGGCTGGGCCGAATTCGTACGTCTGCCTGCCGAATGGGTCGTGCCCCTCCCCGACGGACTGACCCTCGACGAAAGCATGATCATCGGCACCGCCGGCTTCACAGCCGCTCAATCAGTCCTGTCACTCGTCGAACACGGCATCAAGCCGGAAGACGGCCCGATCGTCGTCACCGGCTCGACGGGGGGCGTCGGCGTCATCTCCGTCATGTTGCTCGCCAAGCTGGGCTATCAGGTGACAGCCGTCAGCGGCAAGTCGGACCAGTACGACTGGCTGCGGTCACTCGGTGCCTCAGACGTCATCGGTCGCGAGGAAGTCACTGACGACAGCACGAAGCCCCTGCTCAAAGCCCGCTGGGCCGGAGCCGTCGACACGGTCGGCGGCAACACACTCGCCACGATCATCCGCTCCCTCGACCACCGCGGCGTCGCCACCGCCTGCGGCCTCGTCGGTGGCACCGACCTGCCACTGACCGTCTTCCCGTTCATCCTCCGCGGAGCAACCCTGGACGGCATCGACTCCGCCCACTGCCCCCACGACCGCCGCCTCCAAATCTGGAACCTCCTCTCCACCGACTGGAAGCTCGACAACCTCAATGACCTCGTCACCGAGATCACACTCGACGAAGCGAAGGCCACCGTCGACCAAATGATGCAGGGCAAGACCCACGGTCGCCACATCGTGCGGCCAAAGTAGCGACTGTCTGGATTGATACCGCCAAAGGAATGAGCGGACCGTGGCCGTCTGATTTCCAGCGACCCGTTGCCATGCTTTCGGTCATTTCGACGGCGCTGGATTTGCCAAGCGTTTCCAGCCAGGTAGGGCCGGCTGTGCCGGCCGCATGTTGGATGAGAATCGCTTGGCTGTTGCGTCCGGCGGGAGCCGGACCTACGCAGTTTTCCCCATTCGCAATTCTCCATCCTCTATCCCTTCTCTTCGCCACTCTCCAGAAACGCAAACAACTTACTCACCGCAGACGAGATGTTGTTCGGGTTCAACAGCGTCTCGGTCCATGTGTCGCGTTCGGTGGAGAAGTTGTTCCAGACGGCGGTGACGTAGGGTTCATAGGACTGGCGGACCGTTTCGTAGAAGCCCTGCTCTTGAATGTGGGTGAGTGAGTCGCGGTAGTGGGAGAGGACGTTTTTGTCGAACAGGCCGCCGGCGACGCGGATGCTGGTGAGGGTTCCGTCGCTGACCGTCTTGACGTGTCCGAGCGTCTGCATGGTGATGGCACTGCTCAGGCTCAGCAGGTCGACGTGCTCTTGTGTGGCGACGGTTCGCATCTCGGTCCACAGGCGACGGACCTCAGCCTCGGGCAGCAGTTTGGTGAGATCGGCCGAGTTGAGTTCATCCCGTGTTTGCTGGAGCGTTGCCCGCAGTTCGTCGATGGAGAACGGAGGGGTATCGAACGTGCTCGCTGCCGACCCGCTTGTCCGCTGAATCGCATCGAGGATGTCGTCCATGTTGTGGATGGTCGAGGTGCCGTCAATGATCCCCTGTTGTTCCAGTTCGCGTGCCACTTCGGCAACATACGTCCGTGTGCCGTAGGCGATGTCACTCACGGCGGCGAGTACCCACATGGGCGAGACGTGCAGCGTGGCGAGGCCGGCCATGTCGACGAAGTTGCCGACCGCTTTACGGGCGATGTGTTCGTGAGCCTGATTCTCCGGCGGCGTCGGACCCTGCACTCCACCGATCGTCTCGGTCAGGAAGCTCAACGAGTTGTCGATCGCAATCTCGTAAGACTTGGACGTCTGAAACGCCTGCGGCACGATGAGCGCCGCCATTTCTTTGGCAGTGCCAGCCGTGATGCCCACACCACTCCGCAGCAACCGTTCGGGCAGAGAGATGCCGTACAGCAATGTCTTGGTGAGGGCCGACAACTGTGGCAGCTGTTGATCGGTCGCCGCTGCCTCGGCAGCGGGTGTCGCCAGTGCCTGGATGCGATGCGCGTCCCCGTCCGACCAACGACCGTCACAGACCGGGCAAGCAAACACGCCGACACTGCCATCAACCGGTTGCATGTGAGTCAGGCAACTGGGACACGGCACGGACGGCACGTCAGCAGCAAGGGGCGCAGTCTCGACCAGTTGTGGGGCATCGACAATCTCATCGTCCGGCGTCCCGCTCATGCGGTCCTCAGACGATGGGTGATACGTCCCGTAACAAGTGTTGCAGAGCTGAACCTCTGTCTCCGTGGACACCGCCAACATCGTGTGACACCGCGGACAAACAGCCATGGACGCCATGTGTGACCTCGCCTTTCCACAACACCAATTGAAGAGTTGAATGACAATCTTGAAGTGTAACGCCAATGGGGCGTTGTGGGATCACGCCTTTCCAGCAGCGGCAAAATGTAGCCGTCACGCTCCGAGGTTGCGAATTGATGATGCCCTTGGAGGTGTTGACAGGGGAAGACGATATTTTCGTGGTGATGAAACGCTTGTTGGGCTGGGGATCGCTTGTTGAAAGTTGAGAGGGGTCGTTGGAGGCGGGCTGGTCACGTGTTCGGGGCCTGATGGCTACTTTGGTTGTCGATACCTCGTGAGTTTGTCAGATTGATTGGATGGGACATCACCAGCATCACGGATGTGATCACGGACACGCGCATGGTCCGGTGGATTATTCGCGGGCGTTTGCCATTGGCGTGGGGTTGAACGTGGCGTTCGTCGCGCTGGAGGCGGCGGGCGGGTTGATTCTGGGGTCGATGGCGCTGCTCGCCGATGCTGGGCATAACCTCAGTGATGTCCTCGGGCTACTGTTGGCTTGGGGGGCGTCGTATCTGTCACGGACACGACCAAATCAGCGGTACACTTACGGGCTCCGCAGTTCGACAATTCTGGCAGCGGTGATGAACGGGCTGATCCTGATGATGGCGGTCGGCGGCATCGCGTGGGAGTCATTGCGGCGGTTGGTCGAGCCTGCGGTCGTCGACGGCGGACCGGTGGCGGCGATCGCCGGCGTGGGGGTGATCATCAATACGGTCACAGCTTTGCTGTTCATGCGCGGCGGACAGCACGACCTCAACATTCGTGGAGCGTACCTGCACATGGCGGCGGATGCGGGCGTCTCATTGGCCGTCGTGTTGGGCGGCATTGGGATGATGACTATTGGCTGGCTATGGCTCGATCCAGTGCTGAGTCTGTTGATCGCGGGCGTCATCCTGTGGAGCACATGGGGGCTGTTACGGGACTCCGTCAATCTGGCGTTGCACGCGGTGCCGTCGGGGATTGACTTGCAAGAGGTGCATGACTGGCTGCTCGAACAACCGGGCGTGACCGTGGTGCATGACCTGCATGTCTGGGCGATGAGCACGACCGAGACGGCACTCACTGCTCATGTGGTGAGACCGGAGAATGGCGACGCGGATGCGTTCCTGTCGACGACAGCGCACGAACTGCACGAGCGGTTCGGGATCGAGCACGCAACGCTGCAGATCGAGCGAGTGCACGATGAAGAGGCGTGCCGGTTGGCGCGGACCGATGCAGTGTGAACCCGAGTTTATGGTATGCTCTGCCAAACACGCCAGAGATCGGTAGTCGAGTCAAATGAGAAGGAAGCTTTAGATTGGCTGATTGGAGCATTTCCGGGATCGCACTTGTCGCATCGACAACACTCTTGTCGGTGATGTATCTGTTCGTAGTCTCTGGATTGTTGGCTGGCGTTTATCCGCTCTTTCACGGCTTCGTCATCAGCCATGGCATGCTAAACGGCATAAACCGTGCGAGTCCGTCGGCAGGGAATCGTAAAGAGTCCCTGATCGAGAGTGTCCTCGTCTGTGCAGTGCTGATTCTCTTGATTCTTGCACCCTCCGCCATCATCGGCTGGCTATTTGGACTGATGGCGCTTGTCGCCTCTGCATGGTCAACATTTGCGGCAATGAGTGTTACCCTCAGTTATCCCTTCCGCAGGATGTAGACGACGTCTTCGGTTGTCGATGTGATCGTGATCGGGTCGTGGATGTCGTAGGCGAAGTCGTAGGTTTCGACGACTTCCCAGTCGGGGATGCAGGCGATCAGGTTGCTCATCTGCTTCTTGTGGTAGGTGCGGTAGAACATTTCGTCGTTGATGCGGGTGTGGCTGGTCGGCGTGTAGACGTCGAGCCGCATGCCGAGTGATTCCATGCGGCGGCGGAGGTCGATCTCCTTCGACCACATGTGCGAGTTGATGACGAGGTTGCCGCGACGGGCTGACCAGGACTCCTCCTCAGAGCGACCGCCGTCGGTGGGGATGAGGTGCAGGCCAAGAACATACAGGCCGCCCTTGTTGATCGCGTCGGCCATGCACTGCAGGTGTGACTCGGCTTGTTCTTCCGTCGAAAGATGTCGAAAGCTGTTGATCATGTTGAAGCCCGCGTCGAACTTGCGGCGGACTTTGAAGTCGGACATGTCGCCGACGGTGACCGACTTGTCGAAGCCGTGCCGTGCGAGACGGGCATTGCAGTAGTCGACCGCTTTCGGGTTGAGGTCGTTCCCGGCGACTTCGTAACCGGCTTGTGCGAGTTTGATCAGCAGTCGCCCGGTGCCGCAGGCGGGTTCGAAGATGCGTTTGACCTTCCGCTCGGCGTGCTTCTGGAAGCAGAGACGCAGGAAGTCGAACTCGGCCTTCCAGTCGGACCCAAAGAGGAGGTCATAGTATTTCGGAAAGTTGTACAGATCGTCGCGGATGAAGTCAGGCATTGATGAATGATTGTGAAGCGCGGTCGTTGTAGCTGGATTCGCCAGAATTCAGCAGTATCTCAAGGTTCCAATATCTGAACTCTGGCGAGTTCAGCTACGGCGCGTCAGAACCGGGGGCGGCCATCGCCGGGTTCGGGTTGGTTGGATTCGGTCTTGCCGCGGGGTTTCCAGTTGGGGTGGTCCTCGTGGGCAGTGTCCATGAGGACTTCGAGTTGTTTGACGATGTCCGGGTGGGCGGAGGCAGCGTCGGTTGCTTCGCCGAGATCGTCACCCAAGTTGAAGAGTTGCGTCTGGCCGGTGTGCATCGGCATGCGGACGGCCTTCCATTCGCCCTGACGCACGGCTTGTTTTCCACCTCGTTCGTAGAACTCCCAGTAGAGGTATTCGTGCTCCTGCTGGCGTTCGGTGTTGGCGGTGAGAGTGGGGACGAGGCTGACAGAGTCGATGTTGTCGGGCGGGTCAACGTTCGCAAGTTCGGCGGCAGTGGCCATGAGGTCGCCGAAGTAGCCGATGTGATCGGAGACTTCGTCAGCTGGCGTCGTGCCAGGCCAGCGGGCGATGAATGGCACACGAATGCCCCCTTCGTAGAGGGCGCGTTTGCCGCCTCGCAGGGGACCGTTGGGGTCGAAACGGCCCGTGTCGTGACCGCCTTCGTCGTGATGACCGTTGTCGCTGGTGAAGATCACCAGAGTCTGTTCGTCAATGCCGAGGTTGGTGAGTTTGTCGAAGAGCGTGCCGATGCCCGTGTCCATGCGGGTGATCATGGCGGCTTGGCCCTTGTCTTGGTTCGGCCAGTCCTCCTCGGCGTAGATGCCATAGTCGGGAACCTCCTGTCCGTCGCCCGTGGCGCGTGTGCCTTCATTGTTGGCGTGCGGGATGGTAAGAGCCAGATACAGGAAGAACGGTCGTTTGTTTTGGCGATCACTGTGGACGCGGTCGATGAATCCGAGTGCCTCTGTCATGATGAGGTCATGACTGTAGTCGATGCGTTTGGTTGCATACCCGCCTTTGACTGTGCCAAGTGTGCGACCGTGCGACGTGACTTCATTCCGTAGAGGAACTTTCTCACGGTTTCGCCAGAGGAACTCAGGATAGTAGTTGTGAGCGTGGAGTTGGCTGAGGTAGCCGAAGAACTCATCGAAACCCTGATTGGTGGGGACGCCTTCGTATCCACCTTCCATCTCGTCGCCCAGGCCCCACTTGCCGTAGAGACCGGTCTTGTATCCGGCCTGCTTGAGGACTTCAGCGACGGTCACGTCCTCCGGACGGAGCGTTTGGATGGCCATGTCGCTGCCGGCGTTGCCTCGCACATGGGTGTGCCCCATATGTTGACCGGTCATCAGCACACTTCGGGATGGTGCACAAACGGTGCACCCTGCATACATGTTGCGGAACTGAATGCCTTCCGCCGCCATCCGGTCGAGGCGCGGTGTCTGGATGACCTTTTGTCCGTAACAGCCGAGGTCCCCATAGCCGAGATCGTCGGCCATGATGAAAATGATGTTCGGTGGCTCGGCTGCGACAGTGGGAAGACTTGCGCCTGACATCGCGCCAATGGTGGCAGTCAGTGCAAAGATTCTTGCGAGAAGGTGTCGGATCATGGATGTGTGATGCAACGAGAGGAAAGGAGAGGTCTCAGGAGTTGTGCTCACTCTTGGAGTCCACGATCCCGAGGATTTGCATACGACGATAGAGGCGGGCGCGAGTGATGCCAAGCGAATCGGCCGCCTGACTCTTGTTATCTCCGGATTGCTGAAGAGCGAGTTCGATGTGCTCACGCTCGACGGCAGCGAGGCGGTCTTCGAGCGGGATGATCTCGACGGGCTGTGTCGGTCCGACGCGTTGAGCATCTTGTCCGGAACGGAATCGGAACGGCAGGTCTCCAAGTGTGATCGTGGATCGCTCACACGATTCTCTGGCCTGGGTGACAACCACTTTCAGTTCATCTTGATTCCCGGGCCACGTGTACTTGCGAAAGGCTTTCGTGACGTCGTCCGCAAAGCCGGTCACTTGTGTTTCGCGATCACGATTCAGACTCTCCAGAAAGTGCTGAGCGAGCAGCATCACGTCCTCTGGGCGCTGACGCAGAGACGGAACCATGATGGTTTGTGAAGTCAGCAGGTAGAACACATCGAGGTTGAGACGGTCCTGGGAAACGGCTGACTCGAGGTCAATTTCACTCGACGACATCAATCGGAGAGCGACGGAGGCCGACGAGTGCGTCGGGTCCTCAGCTCTGTGAGGCTCGGAGCCGAAGGCTGTGGAGGCTTCCTCCAGCAATAGATCCTGGACCGAGTCCGGGAGGTAATCGACGTTTTTCAGGAACAGCGTTCCGGGACTGAGGCGTGTCGTTTGCTCGTCCCGTGCGTCTCGCAACACCCCACGGACAGCCAGCTTAATCTCGTCGCGTGTGAGTCGTCGGCATTCGAGAGGGACGAAGGCTTTTCGACGTGCATCGCTTTGATAGTGCACGAGGCGGGCAAGGTGCTCCTTGCCGGTGCCCGCTTCTCCGCTGAGATGCAAACTCGATCTGTGACAGCACGCAAGGCGGACCTGCTCCATCAGACGATGAAAACTTCGACTTCTGCCAACGACTGACGAGATATCGTAATGTTGCCAGAGATCGGCGCGGAGTGCGGCCAATTCCGCATGCAGCTCACGGTCAAGGTTGGGGTGAGACGATATTGGCTCTGGAATTCGTGAGAATGTGCCCAAGACGCGTTCGACGCGACCATCCTCGTTAGTCAGCGGAAAGAAGCGGATCAGGTGCGACGTCTTGTTCCCGGAACGGTCTTGCAGAAACGTGGGGAGGCTTTGCTCTTGACCCTGGAAAACCTCGGGGGGAGGACAGAGTGCTCCAGTAAACGATTCGACTTGCGCCAGATCCGGCTCTGAGACAAAGTCGCAGACCTGACCAATCACGTCCCCCGCTTCCCAGCCGGTGAGCTGCTCGCAGCCTTTGTTGAAGAACAAGACGCGTCGACGGTCATCCAGGATGAACACGGGCGTTGTCGTGGAAGCGAGCCACATGGACAGACCGCGTCGAGTTCGTGGCCGCTGAGGCATCGGTGTGACCTGAAGAAGGAAACGTGTGTCGCAAATGGGAACGCTGTTCAAGTTTATGAGATCGAGTCTTGAAATCGGAGTGACTCACAGAGGAAGTCCACTTATCGGGCAACGTTCGACGGCGAAACCGTCAGCTTGAGAGTGCATGATCCGAGGGGCTCGATATTCGCAGATGTGAGCTCGTCATGGTGTGTGCGACAGGTAGCTGTCACACCAACTTGAAGAATACCTCACCTCTGCGGGTTTCGGTGGGCCGAGCTCGGTCGCAAGGAAGGAATTCCATTCGGAGTCAACCATGTCACGGTCAGTGCAGACGGGCATCTTTTGCCCGCATTGTGGCCAAGAGATCGAGTTGCGGGTCGGCTGTCGACATCAACGATTACTGACGGCTATTCGACTCCAGGCGGAACGTCTGGGCACAGAGATTCAGTGCACAAAGTGCGGAATGGGGTTCATTTACACTCGTGTGCGTCCTCCGAAGTCGAGCCATTTCAACGGGCCTCATCAGCCGATGTCACAGGCAACCGTCCACCAGAGATGAGACCTCGTGCACTTGTCGATGCGTGCACTTCCGCTCAGAATGAGCAAGGAAGGCACAACATTGATGACAACGATTCCACCGTGGACGCTCGACGAATTCCTGGAACGACGTTTCGAACTGCCCGAGGCCGGGCAATGGTCCGAGTTGATCGATGGAGAGGTGGTTCACTTTCAGCCTCCGGACATTGACCATGGCACGGTCGTGCTCAATCTATCCAAAGCGTTCTCCAAATTTGCTCATGCGACCGAGTTGGGGTATGCCTGCTTCGATCTCGGACTGCGTCTTCGATCGGGACCCGACACGATTCAGTTCCCTGCGGCCTGCTACTTCGTTGAGGGACCACGGTTTGCAGAGGCCGACAAAGAGGTGACGGATGTCGTACCAGCGGTCGTGGTCGAACTCACGTCCACGTCTGACCGTGTCGCACAAAGCACATTGCGAACGGCTGCCTATCTCCGTTGGGGAGTGTCAGCCGTCTGGACAATCAATCCCCGTGAACGGACTGTCACCATAGCGCACCCCAGCGATGTTGAGCGACGTCTGACAACCGCTGACTGGCTGGAAGGAGCGCCGCAGCTCCCGCAGTTTCGGCTGCCTGTCGCCGATCTCTTTGTCGAACCGGAATGGTGGCTTCGACCGACAAAACGGGGCTGATCGCTCATCAATGACGGGCCAAGTTCGCGATGCTGACGGTTGCAGCGATTGTGCCGATTCTCGGAGAAACACTCGCCCAGCACGGGGTTTTTCCGACACTGAGATTACGGTCTGCCACGAAGTCAGGTGTTTTTGCTTGTTTCTTGAGTGTGCCAGAGATATTGTTAAGGATTGTGAATTCCGTCATTTGGGGCGGGAGGTGAATCTTGGGGGGAGGCGTAATGCGTTTCACATCGTTGCTGCGTGTGATGCTGGTGGTGCTGTTTCTGGGGAGCATTTGCGCCGCCGGGACAGCGGTCGTTTGGTCGAGTGGGGAGCAAATCCTCACGCAGTTGGCGACTGATGTCGGCTTGATTCGACCAGCTGTCCACAGTCACGTTCAGGCAGACGACTTGGAGAAGAGCCTCCGCAGTTACCGTGTGCGGCTCCGGGCGGACGGACGACTGCCCGGGCGTATCAACATTGTCGATCCCGACACGGGAGAGCCCGCATTTGCACGTGACCTGACGATCGCATTTGTCCAACACGGGCAGGTTGTGACGGAGGTGCATCCGGGCATTGACGGGGCGTTCGAAGCTGAAGGCGTCGCGCCAGGTGTTTATTCACTGGTCGGCCATGGACCGGAGGGGTACATCGCCTATGGGCTCGAGGTTCTGCCTGCGGAGCTCACAGTCGACAACCGCAGCGCCATCGAGATGAGCCTCGTCGCGTTCCAGGAAATTCAGCAGGAGATTCAGATCGACTCGCTGGCGATTCCTCCAGTGGATGGCCCAACGGTCTTGCAACTGGCTCGCGAGCATCTGCCGCCGGAGGTCATCAGCGGAAGTACAGGTGGCTCTGTCAGCCACGTCGAGCCGTCGATGCAGTTCGCTAATGAAATTTATCAGGTCAATCAAGTGGTCGAGGATGACGGCTCCGAGCCGGAAACCCCGGACTTTGCACCACAGTCGCCTGAACCGCCCGACGCACCCTCTGCGAGTCTGCGTCAAAACAAGATTCGACTCTCAGCGGACGGCACGTTGACCGGGCGCATGCGGAGTCTCAATGCGCGCACGGGTGAACTCGTCCGGTTCCGACGATTGAACATCTTCCTCGTCAGAGACAACCGCGTCGTGGCTCAGGCACCCGTGAGTCCACTCGGTGTGTTTACGATCCCGCAACTCGGCGTCGGTCGCTACTCGTTCGCTGCAGCTGGGACGGAAGGGTTCGCAGCTTTCTCAATTCATACCGTCACCGAAGACCTTGCCGATGCCAACACGCTCGACGAGTTGATTGTGCCGGTCTCGTTTCAACAGGACGCTGCCGGGCATTCGCATGAGCACTCACACGGGGATGCCCACAAGACGGCTGCCCAGGCAGAGTGCACTTGTCTCGGTGAGTGTCTGGCCAAGGACAAGGACCACAGTCTGTTCGAGGCCCACCCGGATTGTCAGTGCGCTTTGCACGCACAGGATTTTGAGGAGGAAGAAGATCCTCAGATGGAGGGCAATCTCGTGGGAGAGGAAGACTTGCCCTATGCCTTTGATCAACTGCAGTCGACCTACGGCGGCAATGGCGGAGGCGGGGCTGGAGGTGCCGGCGGAGGAGGAGTTGGTGCAGGTGGCGGAGGAGCTGGTGCTGGCGGCGGGGCGGGTGGAGCACCCGGAGGCGGTGGAGGCGGCCTCGGCGGAGGGAGCGGAGGCTTCGCAGGTGGAGGCGGAGGCGGCTTAGGAGGTGGACTTGGAGGAAGTCTCGGCACGCTGCTCGGACTGGGTGGCCTCGGCCTCGCAGCCGCTGCAATCGCCGACAATAATGACAACAACACACCGCAAGTCGTCAGCCCGGCGGTCCCCTGATCGTCGATCATGTTGGCTTCCTTTCGATCGGTCCCTCGACTGGTTTATGATGAGAACGTCGGCTGACACGTCATGTCAGGTGTCGTGCTCTCATTGATTCTGTCGAGGTATCTTGCCGTGACGAGACTTCTGCTTGCCAGTTTCGCTGTCGTTGCCTTCTCAATTTCCCCCGCATCGCTGGAGGCAGAGATCCGAATCGGTGCGGCGATGAAGGTCATCACGCCCGATCCGTTGCTGCCCGTCTCCGGAGGCGTCGGCAAACCGAATCCGGCGAAGGAAAAGCGCGGTGAGTTGACCGCGCGTGCAATGGTCCTGGAGAAAGACAACACGTCAGTTGCTTTCGTCGCTTTGGACCTGATCGGCTTCCCTGCCGTGCTGGGCGAACGTGTTCGCAAACAGGTCCCACGCATCCCGGGTGAGAACATCCTCATCGGCTCCTCGCACACCCATAGTGCTCCCGATTGCTACGCCTTCCCGGATGGCAAAGGAGGACACACGGGTGACCTGGAATGGATGGACTTCGTCTGTAATCAGGCGGCCAAGGCGATCAATCAGGCAATCGACGACCTGGCTCCTGCAACGCTCCGTGTCGCCACCGGCGAGGCGAAGGGCAAGATTGCCTACAACTATTACGCTCCCGATCTCTACGACCGACGGATGAGCGTCATCCAGGCGGTCGGTGGCAAAGGCCAGACAATCGCGACTCTCGTTAACTATGCCACTCACCCCGAGGTGCTCGGCAACGGCGTGGGTATTGTCAGCCCCGACTGCATCGGCCCCATGTGCGACCGGATCGAACAACAGATCGGCGGCATGGCCATGTTCATGAACGGCGCCCAAGGCGGCATGGTCACAGCAGACAACCGGAACCTCGACGAGCCACGTGATGGCGGGCGAGGCTACTGGAACGACTCTCGGACATGGGACGAGTGCCTCCGCATCGGTCACCTTATGGCAGACGAAGCCCTGCGGATCGTCGACGACGCACCGCCGCAGACCGATCCGTCACTGCATGTCGAAGCCCACGCTGTCGACTTCCCGGTCGAGTCCGAACTGATGCAGGCGATCATCAAGGGCTCACCCTTGGGCTACCCCATCAACGATGACAATTCGGTCACCGCCCAGATCAACCTCGTGAACCTCGGCAACGCCCAGATCCTCACGATCCCCGGTGAGGCCCTGCCGAACATCGGCTACTACCTCAAACGCAAAATGCACGGCGAGCACAACCTGCTCTTCGGCCTGACCAACGACGCATTCGGCTACATCCTCACCAAGGAAGACTTCAACAGTTTCCCGAGGTACGACTACGTCTCGCGAACATCATTAGGCGAAATGACGGGCGACATCCTCGTCGAGAAGTCTCTCGGGTTCATCGAGAACGCACCGTCACCTGACCAGTCCGAGTGAAACTTCGATGATCGTTCATCCACTCTCGGTTTCGCTTGCGGCTTAGCACCACCAGAAACCATCGAACACAAATCGTCTTGCTAATCCGCAAGCGTCGATTATCGCGTCACAGAAAGAAACCACATCATGCTGACACCCGCCCGTTTCTTCCTCACACTCGGTTGTCTCATCGCGTTGACGCCTTACGCCACGCACGCCGCCGACGCCCCCGGCTTCGCGGTTGAACCGAACCTCGTGGAGTACGATGTCGACCCAACGTGGCCACAGAAGCCCGATGACATCTCAGACAAGGGCTGGGTCTCCGGGCTCGCCGTCGACAAGGACGACAACGTCTGGTTCTTCCGCAAAGGGCCAGACCCTGTGCAGTGCTACGCGGCTGATGGCACGTTTATCCGCTCATGGGGCAAAGGCGAATTCGACAGTCCGCACCAGATGCGGATCGATCACGAAGGCAACATCTGGCTCGCCGACTTCGGTCAGCACGTCATCGAGAAGTACACCCCCGAGGGCAAACGCCTGATGACCCTCGGCACGCGAGGCGAATCGGGCGACGACGAGACGCACTTCTTCCGCCCGACCGACATGGCCATCACACCCACCGGCGACATTTTCGTCACTGACGGCTACGGCAACCGCCGCATCGTGCATTTCGACAGTGCGGGCAACTTCATCAAGGCTTGGGGTGAGTACGGCACCACCCCCGGCAAGTTCGTCCTCCCGCACGCCATCGCTCTCGACTCACAGGGGCTGCTCTACGTCGCTGATCGCAACAGCGGCCGCATCCAGATCTTCCAACAGGACGGCACGTTCGTCGATCAATGGGAAGGCATCCTCATGCCCTGGGGCCTCTCCATCACCGACAAAGACGAAATCTGGACCTGCGGCTCAACCCCCCACTGGTGGAAACGCCACGGCGAGTACCCCGAGTACAAGGACCAACTCTTCATGCGGCTCAACACCGACGGTCGCGTCACCCGCCACTGGGCCATCCCCCTCGGCGACATCGGCGACGACAAAAACAACCCGGACGTGTCGGGCCTCAAACCGGGCGAAGCCGTCGGCATCCACGCAATCGCTCAGGACTCGAAAGGCAACATCTACGTCGGCGAAATCTACAGCGAACGCGCCCAGAAGTTCGTGCCGATCACGAATCGTGATGGTGAATGATCGGACTCGCGATCTCACTCCCATCATCGACATCGCTTGCGGATTAGCACTACCGCAACACGCTCGACCACGCACCGGTCTTGCTAAACCGCAAACGCCAATTCACACGCTACGGTTTGACGTATGATCGATACACGGTCGCCACATCACCGCCCCCATCTGTGACAAAAATCCCGAACCTTAACGTCAACTCGTCTCTCGGTTTGACGACCACGCGGCTCGCCTCGCCGTTCGTGAAAGCCTTGCGGCCAAATGGGTTCGCGAGTAGCAGTCCATAGTCGCGGGCATGGAACCAACTGCGGCGGAAGTTGTCCGGGTGAGGCATAAGAGTGATGCTGACGTTGTGGCCCTCAATCTCACCGCGGTACGTGCACCAGTCGGCTTGTTTGCCCCAGACCTGCTCCTCGTTGACTCCGCCGTCGCTGTTGACGATCTGCCCACCCTTCTTGACTGCCAGTGGTGTCGCGACGCGGACGCCGAGGCCCATTTCTTCCTGATCTCCGAAGACGAACTCAGGGCCGAAGGAGAACGTCGACGACCAGTGCAAAAACCAGCCGTGCTCGACCGGCTTGATCGCGATGACGCACGACTCAAGACATACCATCTTGTCATTGGCTTCGTAAAAGTTGGTCACCATGAATGCGCCGACGCCATTGGAGACCGCCGGCTCGGAGACGAAGCCGTTATGTATGACGCGAGCCTTGTTCCGCCAGAAGTCGTGACCGCTGATGTCGCCGAAGGCCATCCACAGGCCGGGGTGCATCGTGGGGTGATCACTCAGGTCTGAACCCTCCTCGGGTGGATGTGTGCGAGTGACCTGCACGCCGGAGGGGGTGCGGAGGTGTCGGAAGTAGGGCCGCAGGACGTGCTCGTCTTCGAACACGTATTCGGCGATCTGCACGTCGCCAAGGTGAATCAGTATCCGGTCATCCTGTGTGTCGAAGGAGACCTTTGGATCCTGCTGGATGATGAGTCCCTGTTTCTCATCAGGCACGCCGATGTCCAGTCGACCTGTGTGGCCTTCTTTGGTGCGGGTGCCGCTGGCGACGAGGAAACGTTCTTTGCCGATGGGCACGATGCCGAGTGAGCAGTCGAACTCGTAGCGTTGGACGTTCTCGAAGTTCTCGTCTGCAATGAGCAGAATTTTTGGTGTCCCGTAACAGCCGAACCACCAGTGACCGTCTGCAAACGTCGCACTCTGAATACCCAGCTTCGTCCAGCCACTCTTGAGGTCGTGTTTCTTGACGAAGTGGAACTCGGGATCGAACTCGTAGAGATAATTCTCCTCGATTCCCTCCGGCAGACCTCCGACGACAATAAACTTGCCATCGTGATAAGCGATGCCGCCCGCTCCGTGCACGACCTGCTGCGTCTCATGCTTGGCAATGAGTGACAGATCCTTGGCATCGTACACGTACACCCACGAGTCTGCGTTGCCCTTGGGATCGTTGAACTTCCCAAAGTTGACGGCGATGTAAACCCGTCCGTCGTGGTAGCACGCATCGCCATGATGGCTACCGACTGTTATCTCTTTGAGGATGTGCCCATCCGGATCAGTCTTCACCAGATTCGTCGTGAAACTCCAGTAGATGGCCGACTCGTTGTCGGTGCAGACTCCCTGGAGATGTCCCTCGTAGAAACCGTCACAAGTGACTGGTTGGAAGCCGTCTGCTGCGTTGAGCAAGGAAGTGCTGTTGATGGCTGTCGATAGACAGACTGCCGCAATCGCGATCGTTCGTTGCATCATGGTCCTCAGTTGCGGGGTATCGATCGATGGTCACTGAGTCTACTCCAATTCATACGGCACCCCCAAGCCGACGGCTCCGCCGTCGAACATCGTCACGGAAGACATCCGTTCTCAGGTCAATGGTTCAACATCGGTTCCACCTCGCCCGATCGACGGCAAAGCCGTCGGCTTGGGAGGCGTCGCCCGTCCCGGTTGACGGGCGTTGTCTTCAGGTGACAGGATAGGGCGATTCATAGCCGTCAACACTGGGAGTCAAAATGTCGTTGCCCACACAGGTCTCGCGTCGTCAAGCATTGCACTCGGTCGGAAGTCACGCGTTGGGGTTGGTGATCGCCGAGCGGTTGTGGTCTGCACAGGCGCATGCGGCTGACGAGCCAGAGCTGCCTGCGTTGAATCGCTTTCCACGGATGATGCAGGAGTACTACGTCGACCGGGTGCGGGAGATTTCTGAGCAACGGATCGAGCGATTGGCTGCCCTCAAGACGAAGGCCGATGCAGAGGCGTATGTACAGTCTGTGCAGGAACGCATTCGCACTTGCTTCGGTCCGGAGCCGGAGCGGACGCCGCTGAATGCACGAGTGACGGGTGTGGTCGAGCGGGATACGTATCGAATCGAGAACGTGATCTTCGAGAGCCGTCCGGGGTTTCTCGTGACGGGGAATCTGTACGTCCCCAAGGGGGATGACGGACCGCGACCGGGTGTCGTCGGCACGTGCGGACATTCACACAACGGCAAGATGGCCGCTGATTATCAGTCGTTCGCCCAGGGACTCGCGCGGCGGGGGTATGTCGTGTTGATCTATGACCCGATTGGGCAGGGCGAACGCTTTCAGTATCCGGATGAGCATCTCAAGTCGCATGTGGGAGCCGGGGTTCGAGAACATCTGTTAGCTGGCAATCAGCAATACTTGGTCGGCGAGTTTCTTGGAGCGTGGCGGGCGTGGGACGGCATCCGCGCGTTGGACTATCTGCTCACCCGCGAAGAGGTCGACCCGCAACACGTGGGCGTGACGGGCAACTCGGGTGGCGGCACGATGACGACTTGGCTGTGTGGTGTCGAACAGCGGTGGTCGATGGCCGCGCCGGCTTGTTTCGTGACCGAGTTCCGACGCAACCTGGAGAACGAACTCCCCGCAGACACTGAGCAGTGCCCGCCCAAGGCACTCGCCCTCGGACTTGAACATGAGGATTTCCTCGCCGCGATGGCACCTAAGCCGGTCATCATTCTGGCGAAGGAAAAAGACTACTTCGACGTCCGTGGCAGCGAGGCGGCGTTCGAGCGGCTGAAACGCCTCTACGGACTGCTTGGAGCGGAGGAGAACATCGGCCTGTTCGTCGGGCCGACCTATCACGGCTACACCCAAGAGAACCGCGAAGCGATGTACGGTTGGTTCCATCAGGCGACCAGCACTGACAATCCCGCTGACGAACCCGAGTTGACGATCGAAGAGGACAAGACCCTGTGGTGTACGCCACAGGGGCAGGTGGGTGCGGAAGGCTCAAAGACGGTCATGGACTTCACGCGTGAGATTGCAGATGAAATGCAGCAGAAGCGTGCAGAAATCGACGCTGCAAAACTTGCTGAGGTGATGACTGATGCTCTGAAAGTCAAGGACATTGCGACGGCTCCGCGCGTCCGCATTCTGCGGGCGAAGTCGGACCGCAAGGCTCCCCGCAAGTACATTGTCCCGTATCTCGTGGAAACGGACCCGGGCATTCAGGCTGTCGTATATCGGTTGTACAACGAACGGCACTACTCGCGACCAACACCGGGGAGCAAACATGCACTCTTGTACGTCGCCCACGATTCGAGCGATGCAGAGTTGCGGGAAGAGCCCATGTTGCGAGAGGCGATTGCTGCAGACGAGGACATGCCGGTCTACACCCTCGATGTGCGAGGAATCGGTGAGTCGCGGCCCGATACGACGAATCCCAATTCGTATCTGTCACCGTATGGGAGTGACTTCTTCTATGCTGCGCACGGGATCATGCTCGCTGACTCGTATCCGGCTCAGCGAACGCGGGATGTACTCACCGTTCTGAACTGGATGGAGAGTTTGGGGCACACAGAGGTGCATTTGATGGCGAAGGGCTGGGGGACAATTCCGGCGTCTTTCGCAGCCGTCATGCATGAGGGGGTCTCGCGGATCACGTTCAAGCACGCGCTCACGTCGTATCACGAATTGGCCCAAGCGGAGCAGTATGACTGGCCCTTGTCATCACTCGTGCCAGACGCCCTGCAAAACTTTGATCTACCAGACTGTTACCGGGCACTGGAGACCAAGGGCCTCAAACAGATCGATCCACGCGGCCCACTGGCATGAATTGTCCTAAGCCGACGGCTCTGAGGCGGTGAGTTTTTGGCAGGCGTGCCCTCACTCTGTAGGACGGACTTCCAAGTCCGACCAGAACCATCATAAAACGGGCACGTCTGACGATGGATCGGGGAATGGGACGGATTTGGAAATCCGTCCCACGAAAAACTCACAGCCTCTCTGCCGTCGAACTTCATCAGTCAAACCATCCGATGTTGGCTGAGTTGGTTCATCAACGGTTGCGCCGCGCCCATTCGATGGCAGAGCCATCGGCTTGGGAGGTGAGCGTTGGTCTGGGCGTGTCAATCAATGGGCGATAGATTGGGGAGACAGAAACACACAATGATCGTGGGCAGGAGACGGTTTTGACTTCATCAAGTGCGACAATTGGCTTGCTCGAACACTGGGAGCCGGGCATTGATCGGCAAATTGCAGATCTTGAGGAGCGGCTGATCGAGGTGCGGCGGTATCTGCATGCGCATCCCGAGCCAAGCAAGGAAGAGCGGGAGACGTCGAAGTATCTCGCCGTGCAACTGAGCGATGCCGGCTTAGATGCCCAGTTGTGCCGCGATGGACTGGGAGTGATTGCTGAGGTCACGCTTGGGAAAGTCGCTGATGATGCGCCGTTGATCGCGATCCGAGCGGACATTGACGCTTTGAGGATTCCAGACACGAAGACAACGTCGTATGCGTCGCAGAACGAGGGGCTGTGCCATGCGTGTGGTCATGATGCCCATGCGACGATGGTGCTGGGTGCCGCATTGTGTGCCCAGGCGTGCTCGCAGGTGGCCGATGAGAAGCCGGGATTTCGACTGCGGTTTCTGTTTCAGCCGGCGGAAGAGACATCGGATGGAGCACGCTGGCTCGTCGAGCAGGGGGCCGTCGAGGGTGTCGACAGTATTCTCGGTATTCACGTCGACCCCGAGCGGGCGTTAGGCACAGTCGGCATCCGCTACGGCACAATGACGGCCAACTGTGATGAGGTCGAAATCATCGTGGAAGGCAAAGGAGGCCATTCCGCCCGCCCGCATCACACGCTCGACCCGATCGCCGCAGCGGCTCAGGTCATCTCGACGTTGTACGAGTTTCTGCCGCGATCGGTCGATTCCCGCAGTCCGTCTGTGTTCTCTGTTGGGAAGATCGTCGGGGGGAGTCTGCCGAATGTCATTCCCGAACGGGTCGAGATTCGCGGCTCATTGCGGACACTTGACGCCGTTACACGTGAAACGCTGAAAACACGCATCGAGGAAATTGTGCATGGTGTGAAGGAACTGAGTCGCACTTCGATGCATTTGCGGTTCTCAACGCCCATTGATGCGGTCGAGAATGACCCGCGAGTGACAGCCGCTCTGGAGGAGGCATCCCGCCGGGTGCTGGGAGACGACGGCGTGCAGTCCATCGCACAGCCGAGCATGGGCGGCGAAGACTTCTCCGGCTACCTCACGCGTGTACCGGGAGCGTTGTTGCGACTCGGTTGCGCCCCGCCCGGATTTACAGCCCCCTTTCTGCACGCTCCGGACTTCGACATCGACGAACGGGCGATCACGATTGGGACACGAATCTTGCTGCGGGCGGCGTTGATTCTGTCAGATGATCGCAAGACACCATCGAGTGTGGGGAATTTTACGATCTGAAATCTCAAATCTGACATCATTGATGTAGAATCCCACAAAGCCATGTACGTCCGCTGAACTTGACGCCACTCTCACAGACTGAGCCAGTCATGCCTGCTCTGATTTTCACTCAGAATGACAAGCCGACACTGGGTGTCGAGATTGAGTTGCAACTGGTCAACGCGAGGACTTTTGAGCTGTCGCCGTCGATTGAGCACGTGCTTGCCGCCATGCCGGAGGAACTCCAGACGTGCGTGAAGCCGGAATTGATGCAGAGTTATCTTGAAATCAACACGGGAATTTGCGACACGGTCGGCGAGGTGCGAAAGGACTTGAGTGGTTCGCTCGCGAAGCTACAGGAGACGTGTGACTCGTTGGGACTGCGGTTGCTCTGGGCAGGGACGCATCCGTTCTCGTCGTGGCGGCGGCAGCGGATCACGGTCAACGATCGCTACTATCAACTCGTCGACCTGATGCAGGACGTGGCGCGGCGTCTGGTGACCTTCGGACTGCACGTGCATGTGGGCGTCGATTCGGGCGACAAGGCTGTGATGGTCTGCGACCGTATGCTGCGGCATCTCCCGCTGTTGCTGGCCCTGTCGGCGAACTCACCCTTCTGGGAAGCAAGACCAACGGGGCTGCACTCGAACCGCTCGAAGATCATGGAGATGCTGCCGACGGCGGGGTTGCCGCATCAAATGCGAAATTGGAGCGAGTACGTTTGGCTGATCAGCCACTTGCAGGACACGGGTTTCATTAACACCATTCGCGAAATTTGGTGGGACATCCGCCCGCATCACAACTTTGGGACGGTCGAGATTCGCATCTGTGACATGCCGCCCAACCTGGAGCATGTGCTCGCCATTACGGCGCTCGTGCAGTGTCTGGTGGTCGCGATCTCCAATCAAATCGACGAGGGAACGTATCTGTCGGAGTATCACCCCATGATCGTTCAGCAGAACAAATGGCGTGCCACCCGGTACGGGGCACAGGCACAACTCGTCAACAGCGATGATTACAAGCAGTACACCGTGCAGGAGACGACGGATCACCTCGTCGAGAAGCTGCTTCCCACAGCGGAGATCCTGGGCTGCGTTGAGGAATTGCAGTCGGTCCGCCAGTTGCCCTCCAACACGGGAGCCGAACAACAATTGCAGCTGTACGAGGAGACGTATAGTCGGCACGAGGTCGTGCATCACATGCTGGACCGGAACGGAACGGTCTGATTCGTGGCAAATTGGTCACGGTCGCCGTAGAATGTCAGCCCACGTTTGCGTTTGATAGAGAATCACAGATTCACTCAGATTGACCCCGCTGGAGATGATGATGTTGGATCACACGACCCCGAATTCCCGCGCCTGGTCGATCTTGCTGTTGACCGTGCTGGCTGTTGGGATGGTTGGTTGGGGCATGCCCACCACTGGGTGGGCCTTTCAGGGCGATGAGGCAGCTGCTCCTCCCGCTGAAGCCGCAGCTCCAGGACCCGTGTCTCAGAGCTTTCTGTCCTGGATGATCGATGCGTCCGGGATTTTTGGAGCGATTCTGCTACTGCTCTCCTTTCTGATGGTTGCCGTCATCATGATGAACGTCCTGCAGGTTCGCAGGGAGAATCTGTTGCCACAGTCGTTCGTCGAGGCCTTCGAGGCCAAACTGCAAAGCAAGGATTACCAAGGGGCCTATGAGACGGCCCGCAACGACGATTCGTTCGTCGCCCGTGTGCTTGCGGCCGGTTTGAGCAAGCTCAATCGGGGGTACGGCGAAGCGGTCGAGGGCATGCAGGAGGTCGGCGAGGAGGAGACGATGGAGATGGAGCATCGACTGAGTTACCTCGCTCTGATCGGAACCATCGCCCCGATGATCGGGCTGATGGGCACGGTTTACGGCATGATCAACAGCTTCCGCACGATTGCTGAGTCGGCAACTCAGCCCAAACCGTCGGAACTCGCAGCGGGCATCTCGACGGCTCTTTTCACAACGTTAGAAGGCCTCACGGTCGCCATCCCTGCCATGATCGCCTATAGCCTGCTTCGCAATCGCATGAGCCGATATGTGCTTGAAGTTGGGATGGTCAGCGAAGGCCTGATGAGCCGCTTCTCGTCCGTCGGCAAGAGCGGAAAGACCGCCACTCCGCCTGCTTGAGAGGTTCGTAAAGCAAGCTGCCAGTTTGCTGATGCAAATAACGTTCAAGAAGCGTGCAAGCTGGCAGCTTGCACGACGGTGTCCAAAAACGATGCGAATCAATCGTAAACAACCGAGCATGGTCGATCCGGACATGACGCCGATGATCGACATCGTATTTCAGCTGATCGCGTTCTTCATGATCGTGACCAACTTCGAGCAGACTCAGGCGGACGAGCGTGTCAAGCTGCCGGAGGACGAACTGGCTCAACCGCCTATCGCCCCTCGCGAGCAGGAGCTGTACATTAACGTAGGCTTTGAGCGGGACAAGGACGGCAACATCATCGACCCCACGCCCTACGTCTTCTCAAAAGAGGGGGCGAAGACCGCACAGGCCTATGGTGCTGAACTCCAGATGGAGGCCCGCGTCGCCGAGACTAAAAAGATCGACCCGAGCGCGATCACAGTCGTCATCCGCGCCGATGCCGAAACACCAACCGGCATCGTGCAGGAACTGATCAAACTTGCCCAAGACAACGGCTTCGAAAAGTTCGCACTTAAAGCCAAAGCGAAAGCCATCGACCAGTAGCTGCGTCAATGACGCCCCGCTATTCCCTATTCCCTCTTCCCTATTCCCTATTCCCTGCTTGACACGTCTAGCCTCTTTAGGATTAAGTGAAAGCAGCCTCGTTATTACGCTTGATGCCCTTCCCTTTGCACCGGTCTCTATGTATCTGCCGAGGAGTATGAAGGTCACTATCATTGCAGCTGTATCAAAATAAACCTCGCCGCCTGCATAGACCTGATACGCGCTGTAGAGATACGCAGAGCAGGCTCCGGTTGCGATCAGCACATCCATATTGAAGCTGAAGTTTCTGAGGCCGCGCATGGAACCCCTGATGAAGGGCCAGCCTGAATAGAAGATGACCGGCGTTGCAAGCAGCAGGGAGATAACCTGAAAGACAGTCCTGAAATCTTCGCTTATGCCCTGAAAGTATCCTGCGTAAAGTGCAACAGAGAAGATCATAAGCTGCATCGAGAAGAATGCAGCCGTTCCGAACCTTACAAGAAGCGCCCTCTGCTCCTTCTTGAGTTCGTCCTCATATGCCTCTGCCTCAAAAGGTTTCGGCGTGTAACCGACTGACCTGATCCTTTTAAGGATCTCTGTAACGTCCGCTCTTTCAGGGCTCCATCTTATCCTCGCCCTGTGGGTTGCATAGTTTGCCCTGCAGTATGTAACACCCTCTTTCCTGAGAAGGGCCTTCTCAACCAGCCAGATGCATGATGCGCATCGTATGCCGTCAATGACTATATCTATCTCATCCTCATCGCCTGACCTCCTGATGCTGCCTGCAAATGATGACGGCTCGATATCCTGCTCCTCAGGCGGGCCGGGTATCCACGATGGGC
>JAJDEJ010000153.1 GCA_029259815.1 Planctomycetaceae bacterium
GGAGCCGTCGGCTTGGGAACGACGGACATTCGCTGACGGACCCTCATAGCCGGGACCGGTCACATTCTGAAACACAAACGCATCCCAATATCGCTTAGCACTCGGTGGGTTCTGACTCTCAAACCCAGTCCACATGCACCACTCGTCAAAACCGTGCTCCTTGAGAATCACCGGCTGCACGCGGAAATCATTGATCTGCCACTTGCCCGCGATACCTGTCACGTACCCCACCGACTTGAGCTGTCGTGCGAATGTTACGTTGTGCTTTGGATCAAAGTGACACTCCGCTCCCCAGCGAGGCACGTCCCAGTGGTTCACCCAGCCATGCCGAAATGGGTACTGCCCCGTCAACAACGTCGCCCGCGTCGGTGTACACTGCGGCATCGAGTACGCATTGAGGAACTTCATCCCCGTCGCCGCCAACTCATCAATGTGCGGCGTCTCGACATCCTCCGCCCCGTAACAACTCACCCACTCCGGCCCAAGATCGTCGATCATCACGAACACGATGTTCGGCCGCTCCTCACCGCATATTGCATCCGACAATAACAGGCAGAACAGAGGAAGCAGACTGACACGGAACAATCGCATGATGCAGTTCTCTCAAGTGTGGACCGAATCAGTGTCTCACTGTCCCGACCGGACTGCAACTAAGCCCCCGACACGATTGGAACAGAAGGAAACGGAGGGAACGAAGCTCCGAGACCGGAGGACAAACTCAAGACTCGACCTTTTCCCGCGAAGCACAGGCAGGCAAACGCGATCGTGAGAACACCCTTTCCGTCCTTGGTTCCCTCCGTTTCCTCCTGTCCAAACCCATCAAACCTGTGACTCCGACCCACATTGCCCCCACACGTCACCCGCCCCTATAATCTCCGACCCTCCGTGAGTCACTGGCTCCCGGTCTGCCCCCACGCCGCAGTCCGACACCCGAACGCCGAATCCCGATACCCGATCACCCCGAAACCCAAAATGTCCCCCGAGTTTATTCGCAACTTCTCCATCGTCGCTCACATTGACCACGGCAAGAGCACACTCGCTGACCAACTGCTGCTCAAGACCGGGGCCATCACCGAGCGTGAGTTCAAGGAGCAGATCCTCGACGACCTCGACGTCGAACGCGACCGGGGCATCACAGTCAAGGCGCGAGCCGTCGCCATCCACTACACGCCGTCGGAGGAGATGTGGGCCGACATCTCGAAGAAGCTGCACGGTGACAGGAAGCCGGGCAAGCCGCCGACGTTTGAACTCAACCTCATCGACACGCCGGGACACGTCGACTTCGCCTACGAGGTCTCGCGGTCACTCGCTGCGTGTGAAGGGGCCCTGCTCCTCGTTGATGCCTTCCAGGGCGTGCAGGCACAGTCGGTTGCCAATGCGTACGCCGCCATCGAAGCGGGCCTCGAGATCGTCCCAGTCGTCAACAAGATCGACCTGCCGGTCACCCGTATCGACGACGTGCTCGAAGAGGTCGAAAACATCATCGGTCTCGACGCCACCGACGCCCTACAAATCTCCGCCAAGAAGGGCATCGGTATCGAGACCGTCTTCCAGGCGATCATCGAACGCATCCCCCCGCCACAAGGCGACCCCAAGGCACCGCTCAAAGCACTTGTCTTCGACAGCAAGTACGACTCGTTCCGCGGAGTGATGACCTACGTGCGAATCATGGACGGCACCGTCACTGCTGGCGAGAAGATCAAGTTCCTCCGCGCCGGCACCATTCACGACACAATCGAAGTCGGCCAATTCCTCCCCGCCATGAAGCCGACGAAAACGCTCGGCCCGGGACAGACCGGCTACATCATCACCGGCGTGAAAGAGGTCGCTCACATCCACGTCGGCGACACGGTCACCATGGCGGCCAACCCCGCCAGCGAACCGCTGCCCGGTTACAAGACGCCACAGCAGATGGTCTTCTGCGGCATGTATCCCACCGACAATGTGGACTTCGAGAAGCTCCGTGACGAACTCGAACGCCTGTCGCTTAACGACGCCAGCTTCTCCTACGCCCCGGAAACATCCGACGCCCTCGGCTTCGGCTTCCGCTGCGGCTTCCTCGGCATGCTGCACATGGAGATCATCCAGCAACGCCTCGAACGCGAGAACGAAGTCGACCTCATTCAAACGGCCCCCAACGTCACCTACGAAGTCGAACTCCGCAACACGGGCGAGGTGCTGCACATCGATAACCCGGTCGACGTCCCCAACGCGGGCGACATGGAGGAGATCCGCGAACCGATCGCCCGCGTCACGTTCATCGTGCCGGCGGACAACATCGGCATCATCATGCAGATGTGCTCCGAGCGTCGAGGCATCTACAAGTCGACCGAGTTCATCGGCTCCGACCGGGCCCAACTCATCTATCACCTGCCGCTGGGCGAGATCATCTACGACATGCACGACAAGCTGAAGTCCGCCACCCGCGGCTACGGCACGATGGACTACGAGATCATCGGCTTCGAACCCGCCGACCTCGTCAAACTCGACATCCTCGTGAAAGAGGTGAAGGTCGAAGCCCTCGCCATGATCGTGCACCGCGACTTCGCAGACCGCCGCGGCCGCGCCGTCGTCAAACGGCTCAAAAAGGAGATCGACAAACACCAATTCGAAGTCGCCCTCCAGGCCGCCATCGGCACCCGAGTGATCGCCCGAGAAACCATCTCCGCCCTCCGCAAAAACGTCACGGCCAAGTGCTACGGCGGCGACATCACCCGCAAACGCAAGCTCCTCCAAAAGCAAAAAGAGGGCAAGAAACGCATGAAATCCTTCGGCCAGGTCGAGATCCCCCAGAAGGCGTTTCTGAGTGTGTTGGAAGCAGGAGCCGACGAGTGAGGACCAGACGTATTGACACCGAGTGATAGGTGTGTGTAAATTTACCCTGTGGAATAAATTTACACACACGCGGCATTGGTGCTAAATCTCATGGCCCCGTTCGGAAACCCGTTTCGCCCTGGCGCTGGACACATGCCTCCCTATCTCGCTGGACGAGAACAGGAGAAGGTCGAGTTCGAAAAACTCATTGAGCAGGACATCATTCTTGAGAATCTGGTCCTGACAGGTTTGCGCGGCGTCGGAAAGACAGTCCTGTTGGAAACGTTCAAGCCACTTGCAATTGCCAAAGGATGGCTTTGGGTGGGCACCGACATGTCAGAGTCATCCAGCATCACTGAGGATCGGCTTGCGATTCGTATGCTGGCCGACCTTGCGGTTGTCACGTCGTCTCTCGTTGTTCGTGATGAGCAAATGCCGGGGGTCGGATTCCTCGCTGAAGATCGGCAGCGGTCGATTACTCTCGACTACCGCACAATGATCGAGATCTTCCAGTCCACGCCAGGACTCGCCCTCGACAAGCTGAAGGCTGTCTTGAATGTCGTTTGGTCCTGTTTGCAGCGAGATGGCAACAACCGAGGCATCATCTTCGCCTACGATGAATCCCAAAATCTGGCTGACCACTCCAAGAAGGATGAGTACCCGTTGTCGCTCATGCTTGATGCCTTTCAGTCGCTGCAGAAGCAGGACATCCCCTTCATGCTGGCTCTTGCTGGCTTGCCAACGCTGCTCACAAAACTTGTTGAGGCGCGAACGTTTGCCGAACGCATGTTCCATGTGATCTTTCTTGACCGCCTGTCAAAAAACGCCAGCGAGGACGCGATCCTCAAACCGATCAAGAAGGCGAAGTGTCCAATCAAGCTGGATGAGGATTCTGTCGGCAAGATTGTCGAGTTCTCAGGTGGATACCCGTATTTCGTCCAATTCATCTGCCGCGAAGTCTACGATGCCTTCCTTCAAAAACATGATCAGGGGCAATCGCCGTCCGTCCCCATCCGAGAGATTACCCGGAAACTTGACAGCGACTTCTTTGCTGGACGTTGGGGCCGAGCCACCGATCGCCAGCGAGACCTCCTGATCGTGATCGCTAACCTCGATAACGCCGAAAAGGAGTTTACAGTCCAGGAGATCGTCGAGAAGTCCAAGGAACTGGATGGTAAGCCTTTCAGCGCAAGCCACGCGAACCAGATGCTCAATGCGCTCGGCAACTCGGGACTGGTCTACAAGAACCGCCACGGCAAATACTCATTCGCAGTTCCACTGCTCGGTCGATTCATTCTCCGCCAGTTCGAGGAGTCACAAGACCCGCAACTCAAGCTGTTTGATTGATACCAAGGCGGGGCGGACCATCGATGAAGTCATCGGAAATGACGGCGGCGACATCACCCGCAAACGCAAGCTCCTCCAAAAGCAAAAAGAGGGCAAGAAACGCATGAAGTCCTTCGGCCAGGTCGAGATCCCCCAGAAGGCGTTTCTGAGTGTGCTGGAAGCGGGTGCGGATGAGTAAAATCCTTCACGACTGCCATCCGTCACCATTCATTTCGGAATCAGAACGATGTACGAGATTCGATTGGGCTTCGGCGAACTCGAGTCAGACGAGACGGGCAAAAGAGGTGATGCTGGCAATACCGAGCTCTCGAGATTCCGTGTGTGTCAGAATTTCGATGATGCCTGCTTCGACTTCAACTTTCCGTTCAGGCCGTTGCTGGAGTTTGTGCGAGACTGTATCGAAACCAGTGGAACGTCTGTTGAACTGGTGCTGCCGGATTACTACGAGCATGAAGATTTCGTTGAAGGGCGGCTGGGTCTGACGGGTCGAGATGTCTGGGTCTACTTCGAACATTCCTTAGCCTACCTGTCGTTTTCCTCGTACGATCGGCAGGATCTGAATCTGCTCAAAGAGATGACCGAGGGAAAGCAATTTCGGCACATTGGCTACGGTCTGGCGGATGGGCAATGGTAGCCCGCGGGTGGTCCGGGTTGCTTGTCAACCGGGGCGGGGAGTAACAATGGTAGAGATGAATTTGGCATGAGCAGTTGCGACGGCGTATAATACAGTCGAGTTCGCAACTCCTCCCGAGGTTCCTCATGCTCGACCCACAGATCAGTCTGACACCTAAGATCGAACGCCACTAACAAGGGCGGTGGATCGCCTGGGACACCCTTGACCTGACCAAGTCCCTCCTCCCGCTCAGCCGAGGTGATGCTTGAACTCCGCCGAGGAAGTTCTCCTCTGGCCCGCCACAGTCGGACCCAATCATCCCACGACAACAGCGCTCCGATTTTCGGCCGCCGGGCACTCCACTTTCTCGCCGCCGTCTTTCCATGCTGGTCGAAATACTTGAATGACTGCTTTCGCCAAACCTTCACGGGATCGTTCTGCGTCAAAATGACTGGTGAGAGCGACCAGCGGTTTCGATCTTGGTTGCACCGTGGTTGCACGAGATTCCGTGCAACCATACTCATGCAACGCAAGACGCCATCCTCCACGAGAGGATGACGTTTGACGTCAACCGTTGATGAGCGGAACGATTTCGCTCGAATGCGAGAGACAGGACTCGAACCTGCACGGGTTGCCCCACTGGATCCTAAATCCAGCGCGTCTGCCAATTCCGCCACTCTCGCGACCCTTGTTTTCAAGGGCATTCCGACAATTTGAAATCCTTCCGAGAAATCGACCACACCTCATGCTACACCCGTGCTTGATTTGAAGGCGTAGAGACGTTCATGCCGAAGACGCGAAAGCAGCCTGCGAAGCCGTACGAAGACAATCCTCTCTTTGCTCATGCGACTGGTTAATGGGCGAAGAAGATTCGTGGTCGGACCTTCTCCTTCGGTGTATGGTCCGACTCCGAAGCTGCCCTTAAGAAGTATCTCTCTGGACGCGATTGGTTGCAAGCGGGAGGAAAACCGGCCGTACGGACGAAATGGTGCCTGACCCCTTCCCCGCAGCGACAGAATTGGAACTACTGAATTTCATTTTCGATGTGCCGTCGGAACTCAATCAATGAGAATCGATCGGGAGTGTCCCGGTCGTACGAGGCAATCAGTTCTTATTCGTCACGATCGTCAGGATTGATGGGTCTGTTATCTGCCGGGTGTATTGCGTTCTGAACAGATTTGCCGACCCAGTCATCTTTGTACTCTCGATCAATCCACGCGCAGCCAAGCGAGAATGTCGTAGCGCCTTGAGCACGATGTTGTGTTCGGACGTCGCCTCGCGCTCTGATTTCTCAATAAGCAGATCACGAAACTCTTCGCCAGACATCAGCCAATACGGAAGACGGAGTGGGAGCACATTCGGACCGCACTCCTCCGTCGCTGCGGTCGAGTAGGCTTGAAAGACGACACAGCGGTCGTCAAACGCCTTCGAGTATTCACCATGTGGATCAATCAACACGATGCGGGGCCGCAGTTTTTTCGGTTGATCATTCTCAACGACCTCAGCGTCAAGTAGTCGTCGAATGATCGCAGCAACAGTCCCGGACTTCCCGGCTTCGGTCGAACCAAGAACCGCTGCGTGAAATCCCATGAGCTTGTCGAGATTCGCATCGCATGTCGAGTTGTTTGCCCCGCCAGGATAGCGCCCGACTGAAACACGCCGCCTGACATCAACTCCCAGAACACAACACTTAACAATTACTCGAAAGATCGTGGCACGTTCCGCAGATTCCGTATTCATGACCTATCCTTGCCGGGACAGCGAAACGCTTGCTAGCGCAGGCCAATCAAGGACTACATCCGGAATCAACGAACATGCAAGATTTACAGCTTTTGACGTGTGACGAGGTCGCTCGGCTTCTGCGGGTGTCTGCGGAGACCGTTCGGCAGTTGGCGACAGCAGGTGATTTGCCAGGCCGCAAAGTCGGACGAGCGTGGCGGTTTCCACAAAAGGCGATTGAGAAATATATCCTCGCCGGAGCTGGTTCCACTGTGGCGGCTTTGCCCGCCGACGGTGACGCCGCCGACCGGGTCGAGCAGCTCCGCGAACCGACCAGGAAGTGTGAAGAATGATGATGGACAGTGGAATCAAAGACAACCTTGCGTGGCACCGCACACTTGCCTTCAAAGTGGCGGTCGCCGCGTGCGCTATCCTGGCATTGACAGCGATCTTGCTGAACTTCGCCGCGTATTCGATCGGGCGCGACATCATTCGCTATGAGATTCACGAACGTCTGCACGCGGCGGCAACTGACCGGCAACAGATGGTGCTTGCCTATACCGGACAACAACAGGAACGCGTGGGCTTGGTGGCCAGCCGGACGCGACTTCGGGCGGTTCTTGAGCAGTACATCGATGGTTCGATTGACGTGGCTGCGTTGCATGAAGAGACGCAGCCAAACCTTGACGACGCACGGCAAAGCGCGGATGGTTTCGTCGATGTCTGGATCTGCGATCCGAGCGGTCGAGTGATCACGGCAACCGACGATCGTTATCTCGAAGCGGATTATTCCAGCGATCCGACGTTTGAATTGGGGAAGCGGCAGAAGTATCTCAGCGACCTCACGCTAATCGACGACACCTACCACGCCTATTTGGCCGCGCCAGCCAGAACCGACGATGGCCGACTGATTGCCGTGGTGATGGTCCTGGTCGATGCAACTCCCCTCGTGGACATTCTCCGTAAACCGGATGGGTTGGGAGAAACGGGTGAGGTTCTGATCGCGACGCAGGAGGCCGACCGGGCACGACTACTCGTGCCGCGGCGGGGCCAGGAAACGTCTTACTTCGCCTTGTCCAGTGCGCCAGCCATGGCAGCGGCGTTGCGAGGAGACACAAGCGAGGGAGTCGCCGAGACTGAATTCGATGGCGTTGACATTCTTGCAGAGTACCGACCGGTTCGAATTCAAGAGAACGGTAGTCGGCCATGGGGACTTGTGGCCCGGATCGACGTCGCGGAAGCGTACCAACCCATCAAGAATCTCTCGCGGAAGCTGACTCTGGTCGGCTTGGTGGTCCTTGTGTTTGCTATCGTCGCTTCGATCGTGCTGACGGCACTGGCGACGCGGCCACTGCGAATGTTGACAGTCACCGCCACCCGAATTGCCTCTGGCGATCTGGACGCGCGCGCTGCCGTAACTTCGCGTGACGAATGTGGAGTGTTGACGCATGCCTTCAATCAGATGGCCGACCATCTGGTCGCGCTTCATGCCGATTTGGAAGAGCGTGTGACACAACGCACGGAAGATCTCTCCCACTCGGAAACGAAATTCCGAGAACTCTTCGAATCGACGCGTGACGCCATCGTCGTGCTGGCGGATGGTCGGTTCGTAGACGCGAACCAATCTGCGCTCGAGATCTTCGGTTGCGAGACGGTCGAAGAATTCCGCCAATTTGGCCCCATCGACCTCTCGCCTGCGACTCAGCCGTGCGGAGGGGTTTCCAGCGATCTGGCGGCGGAACACATCGACCGGGCGCTGCGCGAAGGCAGCGACTTCTTCGAGTGGGTCCACCGCCGAACCGGCGGCACGGAATTCACCTCTGAAGTACTGCTGTCCGTGATTGATAACAAGGCAACGCCCATCCTTCAGGCCACGGTGAGGGACGTCACCGAAAGGAAAGCGGCCAAAATCGCCCTGGAGAAGAGCGAGACGCGAATCCGATCGCTACTCGATTCCACCGCGGAAGCCATCTACGGCCTGGACCTTCACGGCAATTGTACATTTGCCAACGCGGCCTGTCTCCGCATGCTGGGATACGAAGACGTCGGTGATCTTCTCGGCCAAAACATGCACAACTTGATTCATCATACGCGGTGTGATGGGACACCCTTCGCCGTCGAAGCGTGCAGTATCTACAAGGCGTTCCAAAACGGCCAAGGCGCTCACGTGGACAGCGAGGTTCTCTGGCGTGCTGACGGAACCAGCTTTCCGGCTGAATACTGGTCCCACCCCATTTTCATTGCCGGCCAAGTCACAGGAGCGGTTGTTACGTTCCTGGACATTACCGAACGAAGGGAAGTGGAGAAAGCACTCACAGATTCCGTAGAGAAGACACGTGCGATTCTCAACTCGACTTCGGACGGCATCGTCACGATCGACGAGCGTGGCACGATCGAGGCCGTGAATCCAGCGATCGAGCGAATCTTTGGTTACACCGCCGATGAACTGCTGGGCAGCAACGTGAACATGTTGATGCCTGCGCCTTACCAAGATGAACACGATCAATATCTGGCCCGCTACCTGCAAACGGGTGAGAAGAATGTCATTGGTGCTGTCCGGGAAGTTGTCGGTAAGCGGAAGGATGGAACGTCGTTCCCGATGGAGCTGAGTGTCACGGAAGTGGTTCTCAACGACCGCCGACTGTTTACTGGTTCAGTGCGAGACATCACCGAACGCAAGCAGGCGGAAGAAAGTATTCGGCGCAGTGAGGAGCGGTTCGACTTGGCGATGCGCGGCAGCAGCGACGGTCTTTGGGATTGGAACCTGGAAACGGACGAGGTGTATTACTCGCCCCGCTGGAAGAGCATGCTGGGGTACTGCGAAGAGGAGGTGGAGCCTCATTTCGATGCCGCCTTGCGGCTCATTCACCCTGAGGACAAACAGCATTTGCTGGATGTCATCGAGCAGTATTTGAGTGGGGAGTCGGAAAACTTCGAGGTCGAGATGCGCATGCGCCACAAGGACGGACACGATGTGTTCATCTTGTCTCGCGGGTTTGCGGTTCGGGGAGAAGGCAACAGCAAATCGGTCCGCATGGTCGGCACGCACGTCGACCTGACCGAATGGAAGCGTCGCGAGGAACAACTGAATCGGTTCAAGACCACGCTCGACCAGACTCTCGACTGCGTATTCATGTTCCGTCCCAATACGCTTCAATTTTACTACGTCAATCAAGGAGCGATCGACCAAGTCGGCTATTCCGCTGATGAACTAATGCAAATGACGGCCCCGGACATCAAGCCGGAGTACACTGAGGAAGAATTTCGCGCACTCCTTGCGCCGCTGATTCAAGGCAAGCAAGATTTGCTACGGATTGAGACAATCCATCGGCACAAGGATGGCCACGACATTCCCGTGGAAGTCTCCTTGCAATATGTCTCTCCGGACGAAGAGACGCCACGATTCGTGGCTGTGGTACGTGATATTGCGGTGCGAAAACAGAGCGAACTGGCTCTACTTGAAGCCAAAGAGGAAGCGGAACGTGCCAACGTTGCCAAAAGCCAGTTCCTGGCCGGCATGAGCCACGAACTGCGGACGCCGCTCAACGGTGTGATCGGCATGACCGAACTGCTCGCGGGCACGGAACTCAGCGGAAAACAACGGCAATTTGTCGATGCCTGCCGCAACAGCGGTGAGTCGCTGTTGCAACTCATCAACGACATTCTCGATTTCTCCAAGATCGAAGCCGGAAAGCTCGATCTGGACTTCCACGACTTTGATCTGGAACAGCTTGTCACGGACACCGTCGAAACGATGGCGTGGCGGGCCATCCACAAGACTCTGGAAATGCCGTGCTACGTCGACCAAGTGTCGCGGCTCGTGCTGAAAGGCGACAGTAACCGACTGCGGCAGATTCTCGTGAACCTGCTAGGCAACGCCGTCAAATTCACCGAAACGGGCGAAGTCGTGGTTCGCACGAAGACCGTCTCGCGGCAGGATGATCGGATCACGATTCGCTTCTCGGTATCCGACACCGGCATCGGCATTCCGAAAGACAAACTCGACCGGCTGTTTCAGTCGTTTTCGCAAGTCGATACGTCGACGACGCGGGAGTATGGGGGCACGGGGCTGGGACTGGCCATTTCGCAGAGTCTCGTGGAATTGATGAACGGAAGGATCGGCGTAGAGACCGAAGAGGGGGTCGGTTCGACATTTTGGTTTGAGGTGCCGTTCGCCGTGGTCTCCGAGTCGACGGAAGACCGTCCTGACACCTCGCCACTCGTCGGCCAGCGGGCGCTGATCGTGGACGATAATGAAACGAACCGGATCATCCTTGCCGAATATTCGACCGGATGGGGTCTCGACTCCGTCACGACGGCCTCGGTGGACGAAGCGCTCGCCGCCGTTGACCGTGCCGAAGCCGACGGCTCTCCGTTTCACATGGTGTTGACCGATTACAACATGCCCCAGCGGAACGGCCTGGAATTGGCGCGAGCACTCAAACAGCATCCGCAACTGGTCGTTCTGCTGTTGGGGTCAACGGACATTCATCTGAATCCCGATGAATTGCGCGAACAGGGCATTGACGCGGTCCTTCGCAAGCCACTCCGCCGAAACGAGTTGCACGAGGTTCTGTGCGGCGTCATCGCAGCCATCGCCGCCGAAACGAAACTCTCAGAAGCCGCCGACAACAAGTCCGCAGAAATGGTCGACACCGTTCCGCTGTCCGGTCACATCCTGCTCGCAGAAGATAACAGTATCAACCAGATGTACATGGTCGAGTTGATGAAGCAGCTTGGCTGCACCTGTGAAACGGTGGGCAACGGTCACGAGGCGATCAAAGCTGTGCAGCAGCACACGTACGACGTCGTGTTGATGGACTGTCAAATGCCGGAAATGGACGGATTCGAAGCCACTCGGCGGATTCGACAGTTGGAAGCCGACGGGCTGGTCAAGGGCCATCTGCCGATCGTCGCGTTGACTGCGAATGCTGTCAAAGGCGACCGCCAGCGGTGTCTGGATGCCGGCATGGATGATTACCTCAGCAAACCCGTGCAAAAACATCAGGTGATCAGCGTGCTCCAGCGGTTTTTCCGCGACGCGCAAGAGCCATCGCAGGAAACCCGGGCAACGATAGCCGTGACCAACGAAGCAGGTGAGCAGTCCGAGCCGGCCCCCATCGACTCCGAGTCCCTGCTGGCTCGCTGTTTCGGCAATCTCGACTTTGCCTGCTCTTTGTTGGACGAATTGGAATCGACTGGCTGGGAGCGAGTCGAAGAGATCCGTCAACAGGCCGGACAAGAGAACTCCACAGGAACGGCCGAAGCGGCGCACGCACTCAAGGGCGCCGCCGGGATCCTGTGTGCCGAGTCGGTGGAGAAACTAGCGGCCGAAATCGAACACGCGGGCCGTTCAGCGGATTTGGATGATATTGAAGCCACGATCCAGGAGCTTTCGTGCGAAATGCAGCGATGTCTGAAAGGCTTGCCACAGCTTCGGAAAAAAGTGCTGTCCTTAAAGCAGGAGAGTGAATGATGAATGTCCTTGTGATTGATGATGAAGCGATTGCGCGCCGCACGATTGAACATACCCTCAAAGAAGGGGGCTACGACGTCTCGACGGCTGAGAATGGCCGGCAGGGGCTCGATCTGCTGAGACAGTCCGGGTGTCAGTTGGTTGTGACCGACTGGGAGATGCCTGGTATGAATGGCATCGACTTTTGTAAGGCCGTGCGGAGTGGTGATTTTCCGCACTATGTCTACGTCATCATGGTGACGGCCCGCAATCGGCCGAGTGATACGATCTCCGGACTGACGGTCGGGGCGGATGACTACGTGACCAAGCCGTTCAACCCGGGAGAACTACTGATGCGCGTGAATACGGGTCGTCGGATCATTGGAATGGAAAGCCAGGAGATCACGATCTTCTCACTCGCTAAACTGGCCGAGTCGCGGGATCCCGAAACGGGTGCTCATCTGGAACGGGTGCGTGCGTTCTGCCGAACATTGGCTCTGCAATTGCAACAGGATCCCAACTTCCAGTGTGAGGTGGACGACGCCTACGTGCGTCTTGTTTATGAAACGAGCCCGCTGCACGACATCGGCAAGGTCGCAATCCCCGATTGCATCCTGCTCAAACCCGGTCGGTTGACTGACCGCGAATTCGATCTGATGAAGACTCATACCTTGCGCGGAGCTGAGACGCTGTCCGCAGCGGTTTCACAGTTTCCCAACGCCCGGTTCTTGCAGATGGCGCATGACATCGCGCTGTGCCACCATGAACAATACGATGGCAGCGGTTACCCTGAGGGGCTGTCCGGCGACAACATTCCTTTGGCCGGCCGCATCGTCGCCTTGGCAGACGTTTACGATGCACTGACCTCGAAACGCGTCTACAAGGAGGCCTACTCTCATGAAATTGCTCGATCCATCATTACGGACGGCTGTGGGCAACATTTCGATCCGGCCATCGTCGACGCCTTCCTGAAGGCGGAAAACGAGTTCATCCGAATTCGTGCGGTGTATCGGGATCAGGAGCTTTCTCTCGATGACGGAGATGCTCTCGATGACGAAGATGCTCTCGATGCATTGGAACCTGTCGCTCTCACAGCAGTTTCGGAGTAGCTGATGGAAACACCCAATCTTCATGCACCGATCCGAGCGCTGGTCGTTGACGACGAGACAATCTCTCGCCGCATGATCGAGTTCTCGCTGCAACAAGAGGGATTTGAATGTGACTCTGCCAAAGACGGCATCGAGGCGTCCGAACAGCTCGGGGAGCATTCCTACGATGTCGTCGTCACGGACCTGCAGATGCCACGCAAAAGTGGCTTTCAGTTGGTGCAGGAACTGCTGACGATCGAACCGACCCCGCTGATGATCGTCCATACCTCGCTCATCGAGCCGCGAGTGGCCAGTGAACTCATTGCTCACGGCGTGGACGATATTGTTTTCAAACCAGTGGACTACGCAGCCTTCGCCAGCAAGGTTCGCGCACTGCTGCTCCGCCGGCAAACTCAAGGAAACTGCCCGGACGCAGCGGATCAGAATCGATTGGCGCACCACCCGGGGAGTTCGTCTTCCCATTCACAGATGACTGCCTCCGAGCGAGATCTCCCGGACGTCTTGGCGGATCTGGGACTTGCCGAGCATGTTGATCGAGTATCGAACTACCGACTGGGCAGACTGCTCGGTGTTGGAGCGATGGGCGAAGTGTATGAAGCAGAGCATAAGCTGCTGCATCGTCGCTGCGCGATCAAATTCATACGACCATCTCTTGTCTCTGATGCGTCTGTGCGAAACCGGTTCCTGCGTGAGGTCCGTTCGGTCGCACGGATCTCGCACTGGAATCATGTCAACATTTTCGACTTCGGAATGGCGGGGGACGGACACTTATACTACGTCATGGAGTTGTTGCAGGGGTGTACGATGGAAGAACTCGTCACGGGACATGGACCGCCACCACCATCGCGAGCACTTCATCTTCTGGCTCAGACCTGTGACGGGTTGGAGGTGGCGCACCGAGGAGGATCGATTCATCGGGACGTCAAGCCGTCCAATCTGATGGTCACCCATTGCGATACGTGTAGCGACGTGATCAAGATTTTGGACTTCGGACTTGTCTTGGAGACGGGGACCACTCCCAATACGGAAACGGTTTTGACACAGGTGGGCAACTTCTGTGGCACGCCCGCGTTCATGGCTCCCGAACAGATCATGAATTCATCCGACGTTGACGCGCGCGCGGACATCTATTCCCTCGGAGCCACCGCTTACTCACTCTTGACCGGGCAACTTCCTTTCGACGCGATCTCTCCGATGGCTGTTGTTGGTTACCACTTACATGAGGAAGTGATTCCTCCTTCCAAGCATAACGAAGCGCTCTCGCCAGAGATCGAAACCATCATTCTCCGATGCATGTCCAAAAAACCGGAGGAGCGATTTCAAAGCGCTAACTCGCTCGCGCAGGCCATCCGCGCGTGCAACGTGTATGGACATTGGACGGACCATGACGCAGCCACATGGTGGAATCAGATGGCCCCGAGTGTGTTAGCGCAAGTCTGAGAAACAATCGCCGACCGACGAAAGCAACGCCTGTGTCCGTCGGACGTTAGTCCATAGTACGGGCCACATCGAATTGTGTGCCCCTGAATTTACGATCGCGAGGAGGGAGCGGTCGTCACGCAGCGCTTGATCGAAGAGGGAACGCAAACCGACTTCGCCGGCATGAAGCACGATGTGCATCAGACGTTCGAGGCTGGGCATGGCCGTCACGAGGAGCAGACTTGTCATGTCATCGAGGTCCCCCGCGATCATCCGCAATGGACCCGCTGGAAAGACCTGCGAACGCTGGTTGTGACCGTCTTGCGTCACACGGTGGAGAGGAAGGACGCGTGGGAATCGCGGCTGTCCGTCAGCAGTCATCCGCCCCGCGCCTAGAGGTTGGCTCACGCCATCCGCCGACACTGGAGCATCGAGAACTCGCAACACTGAGGGCTCGATATGAGCTTCGGCGCGAGCCTGTCGGCGCGCGCCGAATGAAGACGCTCGCCGCCAAAAAGACCGTCACGGTGCCGCCAACCTCGACGCCGTGAGACGCCTGACACTCTGGCTGTCGAGCACACCGATGCGAGGCTCGGACTGACGCTGAGCCCGACGACGCACTTGCTCCTGGAGGCGGGCGTTGATTGTCCCCCACGTGCCGTTGTCTCGCCATCAGGCGTAGAACTCGTACACCGTCCGCCACTTAAGCGACATTTTCTTCGTCAATGAGAGTGTTCTGCACTTTCTGACAAACGTTCGTAACTGATCTCCACAAAAAAGGCTCTCCGATCACAATGCGGTTGCAAGACACGCGGGCGATCGGAGAGCCAAGGAATGGCAAAGTCGAAATGTCGTTGGGAATCTCCCGAACAATGG
>JAJDEJ010000154.1 GCA_029259815.1 Planctomycetaceae bacterium
CCACAACCCAGGAACGCTTGTTCAAGGACTAGTCGACCATCCAACCTGAAATGACAGGTTGGGTGGCAGGGTCAGCAGCGCAGCGGATGGCCCTTGGCATTGTATGTCCGCCCGCGCGGGGCCATCCCGTTGGTCTGACCCCGCCACGCCTTCGATGGGTTTTGAAACTGCACCTCGTCAAATCAAGCCAACACCAGTCATCACACAACGAATTGACAGATCACAACTGAACTGCCGGAATCAACTGGGGTCAATTCCTCCGGAAAGTCACTCTTCAGCGGTCGGTCGAAGGTTCACGTCCTTCCGGTGCATTTTCTCTGGGTTGATCTGGTGGTGATCACTTGTCACTACAGGCCCGGTCTGGGTGGTGCGATGGGTGGCTCCCAGAGGTTGACTCCCTTGGCCTTAACCTTGCGGCGGTAGACTTTGTCGTTGGTGGTCACATAGAGCGTGTCGAACTCCGGACCGCCGAAGGTGACGTTCGACAGCCATTTTGGTTGGGGCTTGGCGATGATCAGGTGCACGCGACCGAGTTGGTCGAGGACTTGCAGGCCGACGGAACTGGTGACATAGATGCGGCCTTCGGTGTCGACCGTCATGCCGTCCGCGTTGCTGCCTTTGGCGAGGTCGTTGAGATGCAAGTGGCCATACGTCTGCTTGTGGGCGAGTGTGCCGTCCGACTGGCGTTGGAATGAGTAGGTGAATCGGCCCTGCATGTCGGCAACCGTGATGAGTGTCTGGTCTGGCGAGGCAATGAGGCCGTTGGGGAAGCTGATGCCGGTATCAACCTTGGTCTTCTCACCGTCAGTCGTGAAACGCCAGATCGTTTTATTCTTGGGGTCGGTGAAGTAGCCGGAGCCATCGGCGAGCACGATCAGGTCGTTTGATGTCACGTCCGACACAACGACCTCTTCGTTGCCCTGCTCATCGTAGCGGACAATTTGTTGGTTGCCGTTTTGACATCCGTAGAGTTTGCCATCGGGGCCGAACATGAGGCCGTTGATGCCGGAGCCCTTCTGCTCTACGAAGATGCTGACGGTGCCGTCGAGGGCGATCTTGTGGATGATGCCCTGGGGGACGTCGGTGAAGAACACCTCGCCCTTCGCATTGGCGGCCGGCCCCTCAGTGAAGCGGTGTCCCTCGCTGACGAGTTGCCAGTCTTCGTCGGGGATGAGGATGTCCGTGCGACGCTTGGGGGCCATGCCGGGTTTGATCGATTCGGGGTAGTCGCGCCACAGCCATCGGAGAGCGTCGGGCATGATGGCGGCGGCGTGTTTGTTGTTGTGGCCGCCTTCGCCCCAGACGTGTTTGACGTCGTAGCCGGCGAAGTTGAGGGCGGAGAGCATCGACTGATTGGCGTGCCACCAACTGCCGGCGTAGAGGTCGAGATCGCTGGAGCCGTCTTGCAGAAAGACGCGGATCGGTTTGGGTTCGTGCTTGCGGATGAGAGTGGGGAACGCGCCGCCGCCTCGCAAGTCGACATAGGTGCCGATCGTGCTGAGAACTCGACGGAACTCGTCGGGTCGCTCCCAGGCGACATTGAAGGCACAGATGGCTCCGGAACTGGTACCGCCGATGGCGCGGTCGTTGGGGTCGCTGCTGAGGTTGTAGGATTTGCTGACCTCGGGGAGGATCTCTTCAAGGAGAAAACGTGCGTAGCGGTCGCCGAGAGCATCATACTCATAACTGCGATTGAAGCGTGGCTGAGCGTTCTCATGCGGAGCAGGAACCTTGCCGTGTCCGATGAAGATGCCGATCTGTACCGGGACCTCACGCTGATGAATGAGGTTGTCGAGTGTGACGGGCAGCGTCCATCGCTCCGCCAGGCTGAGTCCATCCTGTACGACGAAGACGGGTGTCGGCTTCTCAGTGTCGTACTGAGCGGGGACATAGACCCAATACTCACGGACCGTGCCGGGATAGATCTCGCTGTGCCATTCAAACGGGCCTTCGACTTTGCCTTCGGGGACGTCGTCCTGTTTGAGCGAGTCTGGATGCGGGTCGTACTTCTCCTGGGCGGGAAGCGGGGACGTGAGAACGAGTGGCAACAGAGCGAGCGAGAGGAGGGGGAGTCTCATCACGAGCCTTTCACAGATGCAGAATCGAGAGTGACGGTTCTGCGACTGTATCAGACTGGTTGTGATGTCCCCAACCGTGCCGCTGATGTGCGTTCGGGGATCGAGAGCGACTGGGGTGGACCCACGGGGCGTTGCCCGTGGGCTTAGGCGGCGTGACGGGTGACCGTCGATGCGGGGGGCAGGTTCACGAGTGTGTGAATGTTGCCTGTGATCGTCGGCGCGGTGAAGTTGCCGTCTTGTGGGGCAACATGCATCGGCACGCGGGATGTGGGGAATAGCATCGTGGACATCACACGCGCGTTGACCTCGGCTCCCTCTTCGAGACTGAGCTTGAAGCGGCCCAGAATCGTCGGCAGCGTGACCTTGAGTTGCATCATGCCCAACGCGGCACCGATGCACATCCGCGGTCCTGCACCAAACGGCAGGTAGGCGTAGGGCGAGGGGTTGATCGTCTGCCATCGGTCAGGGCGAAACGTCTCCGGCTCGTCGTAGAGTTCGGGAAGATGATGCGTCATGAACTGACTGAAGACGACGACTGAACCTTGGGGGAGTTGGAACGGCCCCAACTCGACCGGCTGCGAGGTCACTCGTTGGACATAGGCCGACGCGGGGAGCACACGCATGCTTTCCTTGAGGACGCGATCCAGTACGACCAGATCATCGAGCTGTTCGGGACGAGGGCTGCTCCCATCGGTGTGGGCTGTCAGTTCCTGATGGAGTTCGTCCATGACCTCCGGATGTTGAGAGAGGAGGAACAGAGTCCAGGTCAGCGAATGGGCTGATGTGAGGTGTGCCGCACCGAACAGCAGTGCGATATGACCAATGAGTTGTTCGTCACTGATGCCTCCTTCTCCGTCGTGAGCTTGAATCAGAAGTGAGAGGACATCACGCCCCGAACTCCCCGCACGACGCAGACGGAGCATCTCCTTGATCGGTTTTTCGAGTTCCTCTGCCGACTCGAGCAACTCCTCATAGCGTTCGGTGAGGTCCGCGTTGGGGATGAACGCTGCGGGACCGATCTCGTGGTTGAGAGCGACCCAGCGTTCGGTCTTCACGCCGATCTCGTGAGCGAGTTCGGGTTCATCGAGACCGAACAGGATGCTGCTGGTGAGGCGCAGCATGTACTCGGTCATGTCTTGATTGATATCGCGGACTTCGTCCGGCTGCCACGTGTCGAGCATCTCACTGGAGAGTTGCGTGACCGTGTTGTGATAGCTGCCGATGGCCTTCTTGGCAAAGGGGCCCATGGCGATGCGACGATGACGTTTGTGTTCGTCGCCGTTCATACTGAGCAGTCCGCTCGACACGCGTCGCTGCGCGGATCGCTTCGAACCCCGCAGCGCAAAGAAGCGGGAGTGGAACCGCTCGGAGTCGCTGAGGACCTGCTTGTTGTATTCGGGTCCGAAGATGAAGTAGAGCCGTTGTCCGTCTTCCTCGAGTGCTGCGATGTTCCCGTGTCGTGCCCACAGTCGCCGCATGCAGACGACCGGATCGTGAGCGAAGTCGGCAATCTGACCGACCGTCACCGGAAGGGTGCCAGAGTCATGGTCGGACGAGAGTCGAGGGAACTGATCCACGGTCGTGATTTCGTGATGAGATCGAGGAGATGTTGCCGGTTTGTACTCGTGGTCTGCGATCGTCGCAAGACAAGTTTTGAAGCATCGATGTGGTCACCCGTGAGGATAATCGCTTGTGGATTAGCACGACTTGGGGAACATTGATGATTTTCTGGTGGTGCTAATCCGCAAGCGATGAGCGGGGAACATCGCGAGATCAGGAGATGAGAAAAGCCCGGCTCCTTCGTTGAGGAACCGGGCTCGATCATGTCGTGAAATCTGAGGCGTTTGGTTAGCGTTGCTGACTGATTTGTGCCAGAAACTCGCGGGCGAGGTTCGTTCGCAGACCGTTTTGAGCCTCCAGCCGCGTCATCCAGGCAGCGATCTCTCGTTGAGACGGCTGGCGTCCAGTCACGACCTCGAAGAGACGACGAATGTAGGTTTCATCGTCCCGATTCGACTTCGTGTAGAACTCAGGACCACCGAGCAACTGAGCTCGGACATCCTCGAGTGACTCGCCTCGGTCAATGCTTGACGTCCACACCTGACGTTCGTTGTAACGAATGTCGCGGTTGAGATAGTCCTGGAACCACTGAACGATCTGCTCCAATTGCTCGTCGCGATTCGAGGCATAACCGCCCTGCTGGCCGCTGTTCTGAGTCACTGTCGAGTACAGGCTCAAGTCAACCGTGCGGGGATAGCCGGCGGTGATGACCTGATACGGATTCCGCGTGGTGTAGTATGTCTGATTATTCGCGACAATCGATGCCTGCACCGTGTACTGTCGCCGCGGATCGATGATGCTCGGGTCATAGTCGACTGCAAACGGGATGGGGACCTTGCTGAAGTCGCCGATCCGCTTGGTCACGATGGGAATCGTGACGCCCGGACGAATCTGCTCATAAAGATCGATTTGGACCTCAGCGTTCCGCGGCAGGCGGGTGTTCGTGTCACGGAACATCACGGTGCCTTCAATGCGTTGGAAGCGACCTTCCAAGGTGACAGGCATGTTGAGGAGGTTGCCACTGCGATGGTCCTGCACGAGCAGGTTCACGTAACCGTCCGTGGTGGCGTATTCGTTGAACGCCTGTCCGAGTTCATGACGATGGTTTTCAATGAGACCGACCTGATAACCGGAGACGGTCACGATCAGGTCATCTGGCTCAAGACCGGCGGCAGCCGCGGGTGAGTTGGGAGACACTCGTACAATCTGCACGCCTGTGCCCGTGTCCATCGAGTAGATCCCCAGCCGCCAGCGAGGTTGATCCTGGGGCGTGCCGGGTGCCGGGACGACACTGGGAGTGACGCGAATCTGATTCGGCTGAGGGTTGGAACCAAATCCATCAAGGGGATTCTGGTTGGCGGGAGCAAACGGGTCGAAGCCCCCCGAGCTGCCCAATCCCGTCGGATTGTTGCTCGGAAAGAGCGGGTCCAAAGGCTGAGGGATAATGTTGTCACGATCAGTCGGTCGTCGGCTGGGGTCAATTGCCTGAGCGTCCGCAGACAGGGTTGTCAGCAGGGCGACCAGCATCGCGCTCCGCAACGCGTTCCTCAAATTCATTTCAAGTTCCTCCATGACGGATGTTTTCTGAGTCGTCCGGACGTCAACACTCGCGAGTCCGGTGCGGGTTGAATGATGTAGATGAAACGACGATTAGTTCAATTCGCGAAGGCCGAGTTGCCCCAGGGCAAAACTCGCATTCTGTCCGGGAATCGGTTGGAATCCACCCTTGATGACGTCTTCCTGGCCAAGACGGCTGAAGACGTACTTGAGGAACTCACTTTGCACTGTCGTCAGTTGCTGGCCGGGAGCTTGATTGATGACGAGTTGCAGCGGCCGCATGAGCGGATAGCGACCCTGCCCTGCCTCCATACTGTCGATGGCGATCGCAGGCAACCCCGGTCGCGCAGCCAATGGAACAGCCCGCACGTTCGCCGTTTGATTCAACAAGCCCGCATAGCCGATGGCGTCCGGGTTGTTCTCAATCTCCTTGACCAGATGAATGTTGGACGGGTTCCGGACGATGCCTGGCTTGAAGTCATCGCCACGGAGAATGAACGTTTGCAGGTACACAGTTGAACCAGTCGTCGGGCCACGCCCTTGCAAGACGATCGGGCGATTGGCCCAGGCACCCGTGGCTCCCACGTCGCCCCAGGTCTTTGCTTCACCGTTCTCGGCGAAGATGTAATTGAGTTGCTGCAACGTCAATTCCTGAACGGGGTTGTCCTGGTGGACAAAAATCGCCATCCGCTCCAAGCTGGGGGTAAGCACCTTGGGCTGGTAACCAAACTTCTGTCGAAATGCCAACACTTCGTCCTCACGGATCGCACGACTGAGCAGACCAAATGTCGCCTCACCGGAGATGACCGAATGCACGGCCTGACGTGAACCGCGAATGTCGATGTCGATCTCGACATCGGGATGAATCTGACGAAAGCTGTCCGCCCATCCGCTGGCGAGTTGTGACATCGTGTTCGAGCCGATCAGCGTGATCTTGCCCGATACATCGTTAGCCGGCCGATACAACGGCAAGCCTTGAACAGCGGGGGCCTGAGCGTAAGCCGCGTTCGCCCCGGCCAAACCGGCACCCCCGGCCAAAACGGCACTCAGTGCGAACAATCCTAACATGGCTCCAAACGTCTTCATGGGTTTTCCCCTCCTGGTACTGGGTCTGTGTCACCAACGGACGGCCATTCCCCTGTCCACACCCTCACAACAGGTGTGACGTTCTCCAAGGCGATGACTCCGACCATCTGACGAGAACATGATTCGAGCGAGCGCCCTCCGTTTACGGGCCGGAGAGCTCAGTTGATGCCCCTGCCGCCGCTCTTCCCTGGCGGGCACAGGCACCAATCGGCGGAAGTATAGGCAGGTCCGATTGTTCGACACAATACGAGATCGTCACAAAGGGGTCGCTCGACATTTTTGCCCCATCAGTCTCCCGAAGCGAATTAACGTGCCTGCGAAAATGTCGGGTGAACCCTCGACCTTGCGATACGTAGTCTTCCCTGTTTTTCCAACGTCGCTCGGAGGGTCCACCCGACTTTTTCGTAAGGCACGCTCGTCAGCAAATGACATGACTGGACGAAAAAGACGGGCGTCCCCGGCGGATCTGGGCTGGACACATCACCAGAAATTCCGGTCTAATTCCGCCGCACATGAGGGGGCTCATGCGACGGAGGATCCGTGACGCAAGCTCTCGCTTCGACCCACGTATTGGAAACATCGCCATGGATGCGCCACAGTTTCTCGCCGAATTGGACGAGTTGTTCGAACTCGACCCTGGCACCGTCACTCCCGCCAATGTGATTCAAGACATCCCCGGCTGGAGTTCCCTGACTTTCATGGGCCTCATCGCCCTCATCGACGAAGAGTGCGGCCTCACCCTCTCGCCCGATACGATCCTCAGTTGCGAAACCGTCGCCGACCTGTTGAAAGAAGTCGGCCTCACGGAAGTCGCAGCGAGATCACAGGCGGCCTGAAGGCTGCATCTAACGACTCCGTAGGACGGACTTCCAAGTCCGTCTTGTCATCTTTTACCTCCGCGGTTGTCCTTCAGTTCGGCCTATTCACTTGGACGGATTTGGAAATCCGTCCTACGACATCGTCAGCACTCGTAAATCGCATGCTCGACTCCACCGCCCTCGCCGATCGCACGATCCTCGTGACCGGAGCCTCATCAGGACTCGGACGAGCAGCTTGCGTCGTGCTGAGTCAGCTCGGAGCGCGAGTCATCGCTGTGGGTCGTGATGAACAACGTCTGACCGAGACAGCAGAGCAACTCGACGGCAGCGGTCATCTCGTGCGGCCCTTCGATTTGTCGCACGTCGATGAGATCCCCAAGTGGATGAAGTCGGTCGCTGCCGATCATGGAGCGTTGCAAGGTGTTGTCCACAGTGCGGGTCTGCATCTGGCGCGACCACTGCAAATGCTCAAGCCGGACGCGGTGAAGGAATTGCTGCAAATCAACGTCACGGCGGCCCTGATGCTCGCCAAGGGTTTGCGTCAACGGGGCGTCTTTGAAGTACCCGCATCGATCGTCTTCCTGTCATCCGTGATGGGCCGCGTCGGACAGGCAGGCGTCTCCGCCTACTGTGCCAGTAAGGGAGCCGTCGACGCGATGACACGGTCTCTCGCGTTGGAACTCGCCCCCCAAGGCATCCGTGTCAACGCTGTTGCTCCCGGACAGGTCGAGTCAGAAATGGCCGATCAACAGAAGCAAACATTGACCGCCGAGCAGTTCGATCGCATCAAGGCCATGCACCCCCTCGGTCTCGGTCGACCGGAGGACGTGGCCCACGCGGTCGCGTTCCTGCTCGCCGACACCAGCCGCTGGATCACCGGCTCCACCCTCACCGTCGACGGTGGCTACACGATCCACTGAGTTCCCCGGAGTACGTACGCAGTACCGAGTACTGCATACCGAGAAGAGCGCCACCAACATCCCTACTCCCTACTCCCTCATGCCAAAACGTCTCATCATCGTCGGCGCCGGAGGCTTCGGTCGTGAAGTTCATGACTGGGCGACTGATGCGATAGCCGCTGGTGCTGCATGGTCCGTCGCAGGCTTCCTCGATGACAATCCGGAAGCCCTTGACGGATTTGAGATGCCCGTGAGCATCATCGGTCCCGCATCGACACATGAGCCGGCTGATGATGAAGTCTTTGTCTGCGCGATCGGCGAGCCGAGAATCAAATTGCAGATCGCGAGGTCCTTGCGAGCACGAGGCGCGACGTTTACCAACGTCATCCATCCGACGGCCTTCATCGGTCAGAGAAACAAACTGGGTGTCGGACTGGTCCTTTGCCCCTACTCGATCATCACGACCAATGTCACCATCGGCGACTTTGTGTCTCTCAATCTGCACGGCACAATCGGACACGACGCGACTGTTGGCGACGGCTGCACACTCAACAATCACACAGACATCACCGGCTGGGTCCAGATGGGTGAAGGCGTGTTCATGGGCAGCCATGCGTCCGTCCTCCCCGATGCCAAGGTCGGCGATTACGCCCGCATCGGAGCGGGGAGTACGGTGCTTCGCTCGGCGAAACCCCACACGACTGTCGTCGGAGTCCCTGCCAAACGACTGCCCTCGTTTGAGACCCCCACAAGGCGCGCCGGGTAACGACCGCGACCAGACCACTAATCCTACCGGACAACGTCATCATGACCGCGACCATTTCAGCGATCGAGTATCATCTCCCGCAGCAAGTCCTCGCCAACGAGGAGTTGGCTCGCGTTTCTGACATGTGGTCGCCCGAGAAGATTGAGACGAAGACCGGGATCACCGAACGACATGTCGCCTCCGGTAGCGAATGCTCGTCCGATCTTGCTGTCGCTGCGGCCCAAAAACTGTTCGCAAGTGGAGCCATCCAACCTGATGAGGTCGACTTCGTCCTGCTCTGCACACAGTCGCCAGATTACCTGTTGCCCACGACCGCATGTCTCGTTCAGGAACGACTCGGATTGAGCAACGCCGTCGGCGCTCTGGATATCAACCTCGGCTGCTCGGGGTACGTCTACGCCCTCGGTCTCGCCAAGGGACTCATTGAGACGGGACAGGCGACGAATCTGCTGCTCATCACAGCCGATACCTACAGCAAGTTCATCCGTGACGAAGACTTCAACGTCCGCACACTCTTCGGCGACGGAGCCTCCGCGACGTTGATCCGCAATGACCCGTCATGCTCGTCGGCTGATCCGGCCATCGGCCCGATGACCTACGGCACCGACGGACGCGGCGCACAAAACTTGGTCGTCAAACAGTCAGGACTGCGGCTGTTCCAACCCGATGACGAGACCGAACTCACCGACGACCGTGGCCGTCTCTACATGAACGGTCCGCAGATCTTCACATTCACGCTGAAGGCCGTCCCCAAGCTCGTCAGGCAATTGCTGGACAAGAGCAACCGCACGCTCGACGACATCGACCTGTTCGTGTTCCATCAGGCCAACCAATACATGCTCGATCACCTCCGCAAAAAGATCGGCATCCCGGAAGAGCGGTTCGTCAGCGCCATGAAACACTCGGGCAACACGGTCTCTTCGACGATCCCCATCGCCCTCAAACACGCCCAACTCGACGGTCGCCTGCGCCCGGACGACACGGTCATGCTCGTCGGCTTCGGCGTCGGCTACTCCTGGGGCGCCACCTTCATTCGCCCCGGAGCACTCGCCCAGCCCATGAAGGCCGCAGCGTAGGCTTTCTCGTCAGCCGACGGCTCCACCCACCGTTGTACGCCCTAAAGGCCTTGTCATTCCCGCGCAGGCGGGAATCCAATGATCGCAGGGTGACCTCTACCTCAAAGTGGACCACCTCTGTTGGGGCCTCTGGAATCCCGCCTGCGCGGGAATGACGTTAGAATACCATTCACTCAGTCACGCTTCGTCGGCAGTCGAGCATGAACCGACTCTCGCCAGTCGACCAACATCTGGTGCAAGGACTGCGCTTGATCTGGCATCGATTTCGTCAGATCGTGCTCTTCACCGAGATCTTCCGCCAGATTGTAAAGCTCGGTGTGTCCGTCCTCGAAGTACTCCAACAACTTCCAGTCACCATCGCGTATGGCGGAGACCGGTGTTGTTGTCGAGTAGTAGTGCGGATAATGGAAGTACAACGTCTTGCGTTCGAGTGAAGACGTTGGATCGCGCAGGAGCCCCGTGAGGTCAATGCCATCGACAGTGCGATTGTGGCCCACATCCCCCTCCGTCCCGGCCATCGAGAGGAGCGTCGGATACAAATCCATTGAGCAGACCATCTCATCGCAGACAGTTCCGGCCTGCGTGACCCCGGGCCAGTCGACGATCCAGGGCACGCGAATTCCGCCTTCATAGAGTGACCCCTTGCCACTGCGCAGCGGATGATTGCTCGTCACCTGTTGTCCAGCATACTTGCGAATGGTCCCACCGTTGTCGGATGTGAACACAATGATCGTGTTCTCAGACAGGTCCAGTTCATCGAGCTTGTCCACCACACGGCCCACGTTCTCGTCGAGTGAATGCACCATTGCAGCATAGGTCGGATTCTGATGGTGAAAGTCCCGCTGCAACTTGCCCTCATATTGTGCGATGTCGTCCGGCTTGGCTTCGATGGGAGTGTGGACTGTGTGAAACCACAGGTTGAGATAGAACGGTCCGTCCTGCGTCTGCTCAATGAGCCGCAGAGCCTCGTCCGTCAATCGGTCAGTGAGATACTCGCCCTCTTCGCCGAATGGCAGGTCAGGGACGTACCGCCACTCCTCCTGTTCCGTTCCGAACAGACCGTTATAGGGCCAGTGAAATGTCGTCGGAGCTCCCCAATGCGTCCCACCAATGTTGACGTCAAAGCCATGTGCCTCGGGTGAGTAAGCCGCATCGCCCAAATGCCACTTGCCTACATGCAATGTCGTATACCCGACCGCCTTCAAGGCTTCTGCAAGCGTGAACTCCTCCAGTCCCAAATGATCAACGCTCACTGCAGGAATCAACTCACGCGTCGCAGCCGGCGGACTCTTGGCCCATTCATGCCAAATGGTGAAGTCCAGTCGCGCGGGGTACTTGCCGGACAAGATCGATGCCCGTGTGGGCGAACAAATCGCCGCCGCCGCATAGGCATCGGTGAACCGCGTCCCCTGCTCTGCCAGCCGATCGATGTGCGGCGTCTCGTGCAGATCAGCCCCGTAACAGCCAATGTCGGCCCACCCCAGATCATCCACCAGAATCATCACAATGTTCGACCGCGAGTCGTCGGCCAACACATCACCCGTCACGATCACCACGAGGCAGATCAAGACCCATCGAATCCACGCACACATTTTATCCGGCCTTTCAAAAGACATCCAACGCTAGCGGTTTAGCGCAACCTTCCAACTCACGATCGCCCTCTCCGCCCCCGCTTCCCACCGGTATCTGGCGGACACTCCACGTCCCCCACAATGAACGGCAGCAACCTCGCGATGTTCCGTGCGTCATCAATCCCTCGATGATGAGTGCCATCCAGTGTCAGCCCGGCTCGCGACAATGCTTCCTTCATCCCCATGCGTCGCCGAATCTTCAGTTGTGCACTGAATTCGGCCTTCAGATTGATCGGCTCCAACAGAAATGGCATCGCAATGCCGTGGAAACGGCAGTCCTGCACCAACTGGTTGTGATCATAACTTCCCCACGACGAGAACACACACTCCTCGAACGGGACTGACCATGCGATCCATTGCTCGACAACCTCAGGCAGAGTCGGTGCTGCATCAACGTCCGCCTGTGTGATGCTCGTCAACTCGGTGCAAAACGGCGTCAGCACGGGATGCCGCACAGGTCGTACGAACGACTGAAATTCGGTCAATGTGGTCAACGTCTCGCCATCGACCATGACCGCGCCGACCTCAATGATCTCCATCTCCTCGCGACGCAGCGTGCCATCATTCGAGCAAGTCGCCTCGAAGTCAACGACCAGATAGTGGGGTCCCTCGATCATGCGTCGCTGTTCTTGTTCAAGCGAGTCCAAGAGCGAATCAAAAAGTGAAAGGAACACTCATCACCACTAATATTCACTAATTGCGATTAGTGTCGATTAGTGGTGATGAGTGTTCCATGCCTTTCTTTTCCTCCGTCGCCCCCTCCTCAGCTTAATCAAAACTCCGGATACTCCTCGGGATAGCCGATCTGCATCCATTTGTGCTCGTAGGCCTGCCAGTCGTCCCAGCCGAGAAGTTCGTACAAGTCGCGGCGTTTCTTGTGCTGCAAGCGACTGGGCGGCGATGTGTCGCCCATTTGCTCGTTCAACACCTTGAGCGCTGCACCGTAGCGTCCGCGTCTGCGTTCGCGGCGGATGTGGAGCAGGTAATACTCTTCCTCCGTCGTGTCGACCCAGCGTGCGAATTGTTGGAACGTCTCCTCGAAGGCCTCGTCGAGAGCCACCTGATCTTCGATTGGGTGTTTCTCCACGACGTCCGGCAGTTCCTGGTAGGCGAGTGCCCGTGCCTTGCGATACAGGGCGTCGACCAGAATGTCACGTTGTTCCTCCGCTTGCTTCCTGCGCTGGACAGCGTGCGGTCGATCCGGATTCGCCCGCAGGGCGAGCCGTCGCGCGACTTTGTTCGGCTTGATCGTATCGATGACATCATCCGCTGCCGCGATCACATCTGCGAGATGCTCTTTCCGGTTGTCGCCGTCCAACAGATGCAGCGTCGCAACGCGGACCTGTTGTTCGGCATCTGGAAATGCCTCACGGATGTGCCGAGTCAAATCGATGAAGAGCTGCTCATCGCGAGGCCACTCAAGTTCGCCCAACTGCTTGATGAGTTCGTCGAGACGTTCGCGTTGCAGGCGTTCCGCGAGTGATTCCTTGGGCTCCGTCGTTGCCTCGGCTTCCACTTCCTTGACCGGCTTGGGTGCAACGACAAAGCTGATCGGATATCCGCCCGGTCGTGACGTCGCCCCGTCAACACCATCAGGACTCTTGACGTAGTGCATCGTGCCCCGCAGGACATCACCCGGCTCGGCTACATCGGGGAGCGAGTCGGCATCCGGCCCTGTGAGGAAGACAGACGCACTCTCTCCGGGATCGAGCCATTTCGCTGAGAAGCCTGACGATCGGTTCTCTTGCACCCCCACCTGGATCGACTTCGACATCTTCCGATCGACGGCGAGCACGGCCGCCTTGAACTTGTCGAGCACATCGGTGTCGGCGTCCCGTAGTTCGAGTCGAACCGTGTAATCTCCTTTGTCGAGCGAATGGGCTGCCGGATACATGTCGCCTGTGGCGATGAGTTGTTTGTTGGCATCGAACACCTGCCACTCATTCCCTTCCACGGGTGAGTCGTATAGCAGCTCCTCCAGAATCGGCAGTTCGATCGTCACGTCACTGGTCGACGCCAACGAAAACTCATAGGTCAGCACCAGCTGATTCGTCGGCCCGTCATCCAACTGACGATCACGGTCAGACAACAACGGCGTTTCGGTCACAGACTTCGGTCGCAGCAGACGCCGCAGTGTGTTGAACGCACCCTTTGGATCACATCGCTCTCGGAGAACGTCGGATGACACGACGACCTCCAGCGGCGACCCGTCGGACGGCAACGTCAGTTCATCGTCGTCAGGCGTCAGCCCCCGAAACTCGATTGACATCGTCACCCGCGACTTGCCCAGACTCGACCAGTACTGCGACAGGCACACCTCCAGCGTGCGTCCAGCAACAACCGGCACACTAATGATGGTCTGACTCCCCTGCTCCATAAAGACTCGCTTGTTGAGTTCGCCTTCCTCGAAGCTGTGCCCCGGCAGTGTCTGCACGGTATGCACACCAATCACACGTGCGGCGTCTGCCTCGGTCAACTCAAGTTCGATGTCGGCCCACGTCGCTCCATCAGGGACGGACACAAATTGGCGATCCAACTGACCCGGGCCAAGACTCACGCTCGCCTCGACCTCACCCTTCTTGAGGATGTGCGGCTTGATGACTGTCACTGGTACACGGAATAGCGGACCACGATTTTCGTGGCCGGCGTGATAGCCCCGCACTTCAGCTGTATGCACACCCGGTCTTAGCCGCCGCGGATCGACTTGCAACTCGAACCGCTCACCCGCTGCCGTCAGCAACATCGTATCACTCGCATCGACCCAATCGACATTCGCCTCGAGCGTGATGGGGTACTCGAACTTCACCTGTCCCCGTTTCGGCTGATCATCCCGGAACTGTGGAGTGACCTTCACGTCCGTCTCCAGCAGCTGTGACGTCTCCTCGCTCTCACGCAACAGCACGCCTCGTGTCTTGCTGCGGCCGATTTCGCAACGGAAGGGATGTCTCTCTGCCACGCTGTATTCGCCCTGCTCGATCCAATCCCACGCTTTATCGATCTGAATAAGACCGGCTCCTTGAGCGAAGTCTTCGATGCCGGGAAGTCGCTTGGCGGAGTTCTCCAGCGCCCGACGAACGAAGGAAGGTGTGAAGAGTGTGCCCTGTGCCCTCATCCCGGACAATAACAGGGCGATGTTGCCGCAAGCATTGGGTGACGCCATCGAAGTGCCGTTCGCCTGCAAACTCATCCGCAACGAGTAATTGGGCACGGGTGAGAATGCTCCCCCCGGTGCGAACAGATCAACGCCCGTCGCTCCGTCGGTCGTCGGTCCGCGTGAGGTCCACGTATAGGGCATCCCTTCGAGCGTCTCGCGCAGTCCATACTGGGGCGACATCATCTCCGGACTGACATAGGCCCCGATCCCGAGCAGTGCCTCCGTCGTTCCCCCCGGTGCCCCAACGGTCGACAGTGCCGGACCCGCGTTGCCTGCACTGGCGACGAAGATCACACCATGTTCATTGACGATCTCAGAGAACAACTCTGCGATTCGCCCCTTGTCCGGCGTGCTTGTCGGCTCACCGTAGCTCATGTTGATGAGATCACACTTGCGATCGATGACAGCCCTGAGTCCCCTCACCATCGCTCGCCCAGTCTCCATGCCGCCGATGCGGTTGTCGCCGATCTTGACCGAGACGATCTGTGCGCCGGGAGCAACGCCGTTTCGTTCGGGATGCTCCGGCTCGTAGGCCGCGACGATGCCGGCCACGTGTGTGCCGTGACTTCCACAGACGGTCACGATCGATAACAGCTTGCCCTTGTTGTAAATGTTGACCGAGAAGTTGAGCTGCGATGGCTCACTGAACGTCGCAAACTGACGTTCCTTGTGAAAGTCACTCAGCGACGCTTCGTCAGCCAGTTGTCCGTCCTCGTCCGTGTCGATGACCGCACGCCAGACTTCACCGTCGTGATAGACGACGCAGTCATACAGCGGACCGGGATCGTCGTAGTTCTTTTGTGCCTGCTCCAGCACGTCGATGCGGGCCTGCATCTCCTTGCGGCCCTGCACCTGTTTGGCAGACAGTTTCGGTTGGTCGTCATAGTAGATGTGGATCAACGACCGCAGTTCGGCCAGTCGTCGTGCCTGTCTGCGGTCCCACTGGCGACGCCGTTCCTTCTGCAGTCGCTTGACAAGATCAGAGGGGAATATCTCGTACGCCCGCTTGAGGCCCAACCGATACTCCCCGGACGGATTCGTCCACTCGGGATTCACCTTGAGTATGCGACCAGTGAGTCCCTGCAATTGGCCATCCTCCGCTGTCTGAGTCTCACCCATCTCGACATCGCCGTCACCCGTACCGTCAAGGAGGTCGACGATCTTCGGTTCGCCATCAGATGTGACGGTGAGGCCGGCGGCACCCGGATCAACGCCGGTGTCGAAGATGGCTACGATGACGCCACGACCGTCGTATTCCGGATGCTGCTCCAGAAATCGCAGGGCCCCGGTCTCTTGTTTGGGCAGCAGTCCAATCGTGGGAAAGGGCCGCACCTTCGGCTCGTCGGCCATTGCAACCGCACTCACTGCGATGCAGCCAGCACAAACCAGAATCAGAGCAAGCCGCGGGTGGCCGGGTCTGGACCGAAGGGAAGGCCCGGACGTCGAACGTGCAGGGCCATCCGCTTCGCTTCTGACCCTGCCACCCAAGATCAACTCACGATTTCCGAAAAAGACTAGAGCACGCAAGTCTCGTCGCCCGCATACGTTCGTTGGCACGGTGTCATTCCTGGAGAGATACGCAAGATCGGTTCCCTTCAGTTTACGCTGCGAGGCGGCAGCTTGCGACCGGTTTCCCCCGGCTAGCCGTGTCCGTTGCCCAGCGGAAGCCGCATTTGCGGGTCGGGCGTATCTTTCAGTTCCTTGAATAGCAAGCTGGGTTGAATGTCCGCGTTGTGCTGGTACTTGTCCGACTGGTACTCCGTGATGTCTCCCTCAATGGAGTGATAGAAGATCTGTGCAATCTCCACCCCTGCATAGATACGAATGGGTTGGATGGCGAACATCTCCAGCGTCCAGTAACCGTCAAACCCAACGTCACCGAAACCAGCCGTCACATGCACAAACAGTCCCAGCCTTCCGATCGACGACCGGCCTTCCAACATGGGGACCAGATTATGCGTCACCGTCCGCTCGACCGTGCGGCCGAGATACAGCTGGTTCGGGTTCAGCTCAAACCCCTCGGGAGGAATCTCGACCCGCGTGGTGCGATTGGGCCGCCGCATATCGAGGACGATCTCCTCGTAGGTCAACAGTTCGTTATGCAGCCGCAGGTTGTAACTGTTGGGATTGAGCTGCGACGCATCGAACGGTTCGATAGTAATGTCAGAACCCAACCGCTCACGGATCTCGTTTCCAGAGAGAATCATGACAACCCTGCGGTGAGAAAGAGGCCGAACGCTCAGACGGTATCGCACCCCCCGCCCGCATGCAACCCGTTCGCAGGAGAGCCTATTCTTGTTCCCTCTTCAAATGATCTCCCCACCCGCAAACGTCACGTATGACCGAAACGTGTCTTCGTCCAACAGGGGGTGAAAACTGCGGGTTGATCCATCGAACATCAGGACATTAAAAATGTTGGGGGGCATTGTCAGACCGCCAAATGGGTTTGTTGGGTCCCACATGATGTCGCCGTCCGATCGTGTCCATTCGACGGCATCCTCGGGCATCGTCTCAATGACGGCGATGGTCCTGGAAGTCCCGTCAGTGATGTCTCGAATGCGCGGACCATATCCGTAGCTGTAATTACTCGAGTTGACGAACTGATAGTCATAGGCCCCCTCTCCGAGGAACAACTGAAACCCGGTCTTTGTCGAATCCGACGGGAGCCCACGACTGCGGAAGATTTCCGGCATCTTGTCGAGGAGTTGAATGTTGTGCGGACTGTCCCAAGGCTCGTCCAGATGGAATTGATAGTAGAGATTCTCGTAGCCGATGTACGGCAGCAGGTGCACTCGCCAACTCAAGTAAGGCAATTCCGTCTCTGGATCCCACAACTGAGGTGTATTACCGACCGGGAATCGCGCATACACGTCGTGAAAATTGTGCAACCCCAAGCCGATCTGCTTCAATTTATTGAGTCGCTCGATCCGGCTGCGGGCGTGCTCGACCTGCGGAAGTTCATGAGGAGGTCTCTGCCAATCGAGAAACACGTTGGATGACTCTGCTGGGCCAAAGATCTCGCCACCATCGAGAGTCGCGAACGCCTTGAAGTTCTCCGCAGTGACATCCGGGTTGAGCGTGAATACCGCGCCATCGAACGTCAACACACGCAGGCCGTCCTCGGGAATGGTTCCGACTCCCGCCAGTGGGTCGAGGATGTCGAATGGGATGTCTCCGTCCGGTCGTGTCCACTCGACCGCCAGATCGGACATGACCTCGACGACTGCAATCGTGGCATGTGTGCCGTCCGAAATATCGCGATACCTGGGACCTCGGGCAGAATTGGGCTCGAAGTACGTGTACTCATAAGCCCCTTCACCAAGAAGTAACTGTATGCCCGTCATCGAGGAATTGGCAGCAAGTCCACGACTGCGGAAGACCTCGGGCATCTTGTCCAACAGTTGGATGTTGTGGGGACTGTCCCAGGGCTCATCCAGATGAAACTCGTTGTAGAGGTTTGCATAGCCCAAGTACGGCAGTAAATGAACTCGCCAACTCAAGTAAGGCATCTCTGTTGTGGGGTCGTAGCTGTTATTTCCCCCCGAAATCGGGAAGTAACCAAAGACGTCATGGTAGTTGTGGAATGCGAGTCCGACATCACGGAGCTTCTCCCAGGAATTGATCTTCGAGTCCGGCAGTGCCCAGTCGAGAAAGACGTTGCTTGATTCCGCAGGACCAAAGACCTCGCCTCCTTGCCATGTCGCGAAGATGCCGAAATTGGCGGAGATTGCGTCCGGGTTGAGGTTGTGCACGACCCCGTCGGTCATGCCGACACGCAGACCATCTTCGGGAATTGGGCCGATGCCATCGAGCGGATCAGCCGCGTTGAACTCCACCTCATTCCACTGCGTCCACGGCACGGCTTTGTCCGGGGTTAACTCGACAATCGCAATCGTCGAGTCCGTTCCGTCGACGATGTCTCGAATTTGCGGGCCGCTCAATTGCGGGTAAGGACTGTTGAGGTAGTGAACATCGTAGGCTTCCTCAGCCGTGATCAGCTTGAAAGCCGACAGCGTCCCGCCAGGAGCAAGCCCGCGACTACGAAGATCTTCTGGCATCTCGTCCAGAAGTTGAATGTTGTGCGGGCTGTCCCATGGCTCATCCAGATGGAATTGGTTGTACAGGTTCCCGTACCCCAGGTAGGGCAACAGATGTACGCGCCAACTCAGATACGGGACACCGGTGGAGGGGTCAAACCACTCGGAAGGAACATCTCTCCCAGGCGGGAAGGTTGCATGGACGTCGTGAAAGTTGTGCATCGCCAGCACGAGGGCTTTGACTCTGTCTGCGCTGACCTCAGCCGTGTCCTCGACATCCCAATCGTGGTAGATGTCAGCGTAGTCAACCGCAGTGAGGATTTCTCCGTTGTCCCACGTGGTGATTGCGGAAAAGTTCTCCGCGCTGACGGTTGGGCGAACCTGTCGAATCGTGCCATCAACGGTTCCCACCAGGAATGTATCGGGAGGCAGCGTCAAGCCTGCAAGTGGGTCAGCTTGATCAAATGGGATGCCGTCGGGCTTCGTCCAGGGAGCCGCGTCGTGCGGCATTGTCTCCATGACGAGCAGAGTATGCTGCCGCCCGTCTCCCGCCTCGCCGAGCCAGGGACCTCCATCGGAGTCGTACTCGTAAGCTCCGTTCCCTTCGAATAGCCGGTATCCGGAATAGTTCGTTCCGACCGGCAGCCCCCGACTACGGAACTCGTCGGGCATCTGATCGAGGAGACTGAGGTTGTGCGGGCTGTTCCAGGGTTCGTCGTGATGAAACTGCTGATATAACTCGCCATACCCCATGAAGGGCAGCAGATGGACGCGCCAGCTGAGGTGTGGCGATCCGTCAGCATCCACAATTACTGAACTGAAATGCCTCCCTCAACCGGGAACTGCCTGAACGTGTCATGGTACGAATGCAGTCCCAACACGACGTTGTAAAGCCGCTCCTCACGCTCGGTGAGGCTCTCCAATGTGGCCGTGTCAATGCGAACTGCGTCGGCGATGACGTAGCCGTCAGCCGCATCGCTCAACTCGACGACCAACTCGGTCCCCGTGATGCTGACGGTTGTCAGATTCTCCCAGTCGCTGTCTGCATCAGTGAAGTCGTCAGGCACCAACTGTTGATTTGCCGCGATCGTTGCCAGTGCCGGTCCGCCGACGCCGTCGAAGATGGTGAACGGCGCATTCGTCGCCCGGTTGGCGTGGGCGAACCAAGTCGCTGAGACGCGGTAGTCGCCGGGAGTCAGACCGGTGAACATCCAGCTCGCTCGGTCCACTCCCGTTCCCTGCGCACTGTGCCGCAGATCACCCTCGTGACCACGGAGGATCGTCGGTGTGATCCAGTTGCCGGTCGTCGAAAAATCTGCATCCCCGTCATCCACAATTGCCGAGAACGGCAACGGCGGAGGGGTCGGCTCGTTGGTCGCCTCCAAACGAATGGCATCGGCGATCACATATTCGTTCGCCGCATCACTCAACTCGACGACCAACTCTGTCCCGGTGATGCTGACGATCCTCAACGTTTCCCAGTCACTGCCCGCATCGCTGAAGTCATCAGGCGCCAACTCCTGATTCACTGCAATCGTCTCCAGCACCGGTCCGCCGATGCCATCGTAGATTGTGAAGGGCGCATTCGTCGCCCGATTTGCGTGCGCGAACCAGGTCGCTGCGACGCGATAGTTGCCGGGCGTCAGACCAGTGAACGTCCAGGTCGCACGGTCCTCGCCTGTTCCCCCGGCACTGTTCCGCAGATCATCCTCGTGACCACGGAGAATATTGGGTGTGATCCAGTTGCCAGTTGTCGCAAAACCAGCATCACCGTCATCGACGATCACAGTGAATGGCAACGGTGGTGCAGCCGGTTCGTCCGTCGCCTCCAGACGAATCGCGTCCGCGATCACATACTCGTTAGCCGCATTCGAGAGTTCGACGACCAGAGTGTCACCAGTGACACCGACGACCACCAGGTCTTCCCAATCACTCCCGGCATCCGCAAAATCGTCCGGCGACAACTCCTGATTAACCTCAATATTATGCAGCACACGTCCACCAACGCCGTCCAGAATAGAGAACGGACTGTTCGTCGCCCTGTTTACATGCGCAGGCCACGTTGCCGAGACCCGATAGTTGCCGGGAGTCAGATCGGTGAACTCCCAACGAGCCACCTTTCCACCATTGCCACCGGGCGAGTGGTGGACATCTCCTTCGTGTCCGTTGGGAATGGCGGGCGTGTTCCACATCCCGACGGTTGAGAATCCAGGATCGCCATCGTCGATGAGCAAGGGTTGCAGTGTTGTTCCGACGAATGTTCTTGTCACCACGTCTGCTTCAATTCCCACATCGCTTCCTTGGCCGGTCACTTCCAGAAGGAGATCAACCTGTTCTCCAGCGACATGGAACACTGTCCCGAAGAATTCTGGCTTCAACTCTTCCCAGGCGAGCCCAAAGGGAGCCGGAGTTGTTGGAAGTCGTGAACTCGTTGCATCAAATGATCCCACGACATTTCGATTGGCGCTGAGCGACACGGTTGATTGGACGCTATCGTTCGATTCTCTGGAGTAATCGATGCCATAAGAGTAGTACCCTGTTTGAGAAACAGTGGTGGGAATGGTGACTGCGACCGTTGTCGGTGCTGGGATTGCGTTATCTGGGTTCATCCAGACTGTTGTGTCGCCCTGAGTAAGGGCCGAAGATGCTTTGTCGCGTCGCATCGTGGGCAGGCCGACCGAAGATTCTTCCACTTCAAAGATTTCGGTACTGCCAATCAGCGAGGAGTCGGGCAGGTACACCGACAAATCTATTCCATTGGTGTTGTGGTCAGTGAGTACGGTTTTGAGCGTGCTGAGCCCCGTCACGTCGCTGATGGTCGTCCCAGCCACGTCGCGCACGTGTTTGAACTGCACGTTCCCTGTTACATCTCGGGTCAGGACCACGTTCATGTCGGAGGTGTTGTCAGCGACCGTGGAATTCATCGAAGTCATGACAACCGGAAACTCGGTTGTGAATCCTGAGAAGTCGGCTCTGAGAACTGTCCGCTTCGGACTCACCTCGAGGACGGAGATATGGCTCTGTCCCCCCGCCCTGTGATTGGCCTGCCAACCGCCGTTGAAATTGATTGCAAGTGTCCCGATATTTGCACGATATCGTTCTTCTCCAGACGGAAGTGTGGTGTCAAGCACAGTGTTGCCAAGGACAGCACTGGAGTTAAACTTCAGGTCGATCAAATTCTCTTGCGGCAGGCTAATTTGACGGACGTAGCCATCAGATGTACCGGTTGCATATTGGTTGAATTCTCCAAATTGATCCTCTCGTGACAAGGCAAACCGTGTGACATTCGTGAACGATTGTCCTTCTGCCTCAACAAGATCGATTCCAGGTTGCCAAAAGGCATCGTCTCGGAAGAATTGGGCGATGTCCCCGTTTTGCAGAATCACCTCACCGAGAAGAGTCTCGCCGGGACCTCCCGTGGGGTCAGAGTCGAAGTTGCATCCTGCGAAATTTGACTGGTCTGGCACGTCAATCGGAGGGCCATGACCGGGAGGCGTGGCAACCAGAATAACGCTGGAAGTGTCTCCTGGAACATTGGGACTGATACCAATTTTCACGCTGTCGACTTCCCGACAAGCGACAGCGTCGTGAACGATCGTGGCGTCAAATGTGGTGAGAAGAACTCGACTTTCGAGGACTTCGGAACTGAAGACCGGTGACGAGTGATGGCGAGTTCGCGTGCGAAGGCTAGCAAGCCAGTTTGAGAGGAGCATGCAGGCGGGCCCGTTGAGGGAACAATATCTTGGAATGGGGCTTCAATCTTCCTGTCCAAGGAGGAGATACGCAAGGATAATGAGGAATTCTGGCAGTCTCGCATCAACATCGATTGATGTGACCGCCGCACTGTTTCCAGCGAGTCGAGCCCAACACGCGGACGAAGCTTGAGCAGCGGGCACTCGCGACATTCCGGGCGATGCATATCTGGCGGCAGCCGCTTATCATGGGGCAGGTTCAGTCACGGAACTCTCCGGGGAGGACGTTGTCCCAGACCACGCTGGCGGACCAGCTGTTCCAGGATTCGTTGACGAAGTGGGAGCCGGTTGAGCGGGCGATGAACCAGCGGCCGGAGTCGTCGCGGCCGGCCATGTCCAGTAAGCCGTCGCCGTTGAAGTCGCCGGGGATGATGTCCCACGACGTGCTGGTGGACCACGCGCCAAAGCGGACCGTGTTGAGCATCGAACCGTTGGAAAGTCCAACGACCCAGGTGCCGGTTGAGGCGCGGCTGATCACGTCATCGCGACCGTCACCGTTCACGTCACCGAGCGTGACGTTCTGCCAACTGACGTTCGTCGACCAGATGCCGAACGATTGCGAAGCGAAGCGAGTACCGTCGGAGAGGCCCGCGACCCAGCGGCCGTTCGAGGCACGACCAATCACGTCACTCTTCCCGTCGGCATTCAGATCGCCCACCCGGACGTCATGCCACATGACGTTAGTGGACCAGGCACCGAAGGACATCATCTGAAAGCTGTTCCCGGTCGAGCGACCAACCACCCAAGTGCCAGTCGAGGCACGACCGACGATGTCGGCTTTTCCGTCTCCGTCGAAGTCACCCGTGTTGACGTCAGTCCATGTCACGTTCGTAGACCATGCCCCGTAATTCGTGGAGAAGAACTGAGATCCACCAGACAAGCCGACGATCCAGATCCCCGTGCGATCACGCCCTGCGACGTCGTCTCGTCCGTCATCGTTGAAGTCGCCGACAAGCACATTGCTGTAAGTGACAGACGAGTCCCACGTCCCCCAGTTCAGCGGACTGGTGAATCCGCTTGGTGTCGCCAATAGCACTCGCCATTGACCGTCGCTGGGAGACAGACCGGCGAGGTCAGTCAATCCGTCGCCATTGAAGTCACCCGTTTTGAGATCGTCCCAGTCAACACCCGGCGGAATGACACCAGCCGATTGCGTATTGAACTGCGTCCCATCTGAGACTCCGACAACGAGAGTCCCCGAGTTGGAGTTGCGACCAACGACATCGGTGCCTCCCGTTGGCACGAACGGATCGGCTTCCACTTTGAGGACCGCGCTCCCTTGAGTGAGCACGTTGAACGTCTGTCCGAATAGAATCTCGTCAGTCTGTAGTGCCCATCCGTCTCCGATATCAACAGTGTCGTCAACGTCTCGACGGACAACGAGCGTGTTGCTGTGCGAGCTAATGTTGAGCACTTCTCGCAAGTTGAGCGTGAGATGATTGGCACCAGTCCCGCGGATGTCGATGCGTTCGACATTCGTGATGCGATTGTCGGAGATGGTCGTCAGGTCGAGGTGAATCCCGCTGCCTGTCAGCCGCAGCATGTCGGTGCCATTGCCGCCTTGCAGTCGTCGTGTTCCTGAGAAGTCCGCATCGGGGATTGCAAGGATGTCGTTGTTCCGCCCTCCACGCAAAATGTCGTTGCCGCCATCGGAGATCAGCGTGTCATAACCATTGCCGCCGATGAGAATGTCGATCGCATTTGGTCCTTGACTGGCCCGGAGTGTGTTCCCCTCATCATTGCCCACTTGCGTCTCAACACCTCCGCTGAAGTTGCCCCCGTAGATGACGTAGGTCTCACCAATGGACTGTACTCCGCTGGCGTCAGCACGAAACGCTCCCAGAAGGAGATCGTCAAATCCATCGCCGTTGACGTCACCTGCTCGACTCACGGTAACACCGAATCCATCATCGTCGTCACGTCCGTCGATCCGAAATCCATTCGTTCCATCGAGAGTGGTCAGGTCAAACATTGCCGGTGGCGGACCGACCGACGGGAGAGGCTTCCCGAAGATGACGTACGCTGTGCCGGTATCGTTTGCGAATCTCGCACCAATGATGACATCGTCGAAGCCATCCCCATTGACGTCTCCTGCGCCGCTGACTCTTTGCCCAAGCCGATCTCCCTCATCGACGCCGGGAATACGAAATCCGTTTGTCCCATCGAGTGTGCCGACGTTCTGGACGATGGGGAACGAGTCACTGTGCTGGCCGAACAGCACGTAGGCTTCACCGGCAAGCGACTTTCCGTCCGGGGAGACGCGGCGACCGCCGACGACGAGGTCGTCCGCTCCGTCACCGTTGAAGTCTCCGATATCATCAAGGAACTCGCCGATGCGGTCGCCGGAAATCGCACCTGCAAAACTCGTCCCATTCTGCCCATCGATGGCACTCAGCTCGATACTGGCCGGAAAACCTCCGTCAATTCCGAACACGACGTACACTTTCCCAAGGTTATCAGTCGTCTCTGAATTCGCCCGGTTGGCACCAATCGCCACGTCAGCCAGGCCATCACCGTTAAAGTCCCCCGCGGTGCTAAGCGTAAATCCTGTTCGATCATCCGCATCGACACCGGCCAATCGGAAACCATTGCTTCCATCGATTGCGGCGAAGTCGATGGTTGCCGAAAATCCCTCAGCGGCTCCGAAGACGACATAACTTTCCCCGACTTTGAGGTCGCTGCCACGATCAGCCTCATCCACACTGATAATGATGTCGCTGAAGCCGTCCGCATTCACATCCCCCGCACCGTCGACCCACCATCCGTAGAAGTAATCCGGATTAATTCCGGGCAGTCGAAAGCCGTTCGATCCGTCGAGAGAATTCAGGTCAAACATAGCTCCCAGGTTTTGGGGTGTGCCGAAGATGACGTAGCTCTCCCCGGCCTCGAGGATGGCATTTGGCGACGCATTCCCTGCGCCGAGGATCAGGTCATCCAGTCCGTCTCCGTTCACGTCACCCGCTGGACCGACTGAAGTGCCCAGAAGGTCATTTGCAGCTAAGCCCTCGATTCGGAAACCGGTCGTCCCATCCAGGTTGCTCAGATCGAATGACGCTGCATTGTCACTCGGTCCACCGAAGATGACGTAGACCTGACCTGCTTCGGCTCTGCCGTTTGGTCCAGCGTCATAGACTGAGATGAGAAAGTCATCGAAGCCGTCTCCATTGAAGTCGCCAGCAGTGTTCACGAAAGCTCTGGCTTCATCCCCCGCCGCGAGGCCTTCAATCCGAAATCCATTGGTGCCATCAAGCGAGTCTGGATTGATCACGTACGCGACGGTGACAGGCACGCCCGCCTGCACATTCACGGTCGCTGCCCCTTTCGTGTACTGCTCGTAATCGGTGCCCTCAATGTTGACGATGCCCTGCTGTTCCCACGATCCATCATCGAGAATCACGCGATCGTCCGTGCCGCCTTGCACAGACAGGGTGTTGGAGTGATCGGAGAGATTGAGCACCTCAATGAGGTCCAGGATGAGCGTGTTGGCGCCCGTGCCTCCAATGTCGATCTGCTCGATCCCCGTGATGCGGTTGTCTGCGATCTTGGGGAGGTCCAAGGTGATGCCGCTGCCCGTCAGGCGTAGCATGTCGAGGCCATTGCCTCCCTGTAGTCGTCGCGTGCCGGAGAAGTCCGCATCCGGGATTGAGAGAATGTCGTTGTTCTGTCCGCCGCGGAGGACGTCATCTCCCCCGTCAGAGATCAGTGTGTCATCGCCATTCCCTCCAATCAGAACATCAACCGCACCGGCCCCCTGATTCGCCACCAGAGTATCGTCCTCTCCATCCCCCACCTGCGTTTCGACTCCGCCGGTGAAGTTCCCGCCGAAGTAGAGATAGGCTCTCCCCTGATCGGTTCCGCCGCTGTGGTCCGAGTAGGGAGTACTGGTGATGATGTCATCGAAACCATCCCCATTGACGTCACCCGCGATTCGGGCGGCTCGTCCGACATTGGGATCATTCGGGGCCGCAGCGGTGAGTTTGAATCCGTTGGTGCCGTCGAGGCTGGACACGCTCATCTCGCCTGGGTACGCGCCCGGATGACCGAAGACGATATACACGGCCCCATCATCACTTGCGTAGGGGGCACCGACGAGCAGATCGTCGAAGCCATCACCATTCACATCCCCTGCACCGCTCACGCTACGACCAAAACTGCCTCCTTCACCCCGTATCGTGAACCCGTTGACGCCATCAAGGTTGGCTGCCTCGATCAGCGCAGGAAAGACGCCAGCATGGCCGAAGACGACGTAGCTCTCGGCACCATTGTCTGCGTACAAAGCCGAAATGATCACATCGTCGTAGCCGTCCGCGTTGATGTCACCCGCATTGCTCACGGTGCGACCTGACCGGTCGCGAGTGTCGATGCCGACCACGGTGAACCCGTTGCTGCCGTCGAGATCGGCTACGTCGAACTTCGCCGGGAATCCACTCTCCTTGCCGAAGATGATATAGCTCTCGCCGGTCGCGTCGCCTCCGGGTTGTTCCGCGAACCACGCTCCGATGATCAAGTCGTCGAACCCATCGTCGTTCACATCTCCGGCTGTGCCCAATGAGCGTCCGATCCCATCGCCCTCATCGGCTCCAAGCACAGCGAAACCGTTGGTCCCATCGAGTGCGGCGAGGTCCAGAGTTTCCGGGAAGGGAGTCTGTCGACCGAAGATGACATACACACTCCCCTCGACGGTCTCATCTGCGTAGTCCGCTCCCATAATGAGATCATCAAGGCCATCTCCATTCACATCCCCAGCAGTCGTCACTGGGAAGCCCGCCTGATCGCCCGCTTCGATTCCGGGGATGGTAAAGCCATTGGTCCCGTCGAGGTCCGCAGGGGTCATCACTGCCGGAAAGTCGCCTGCACGCCCCAGCACGACATACGCAGCTCCCTCATCAGCATTGCCTGCGAATTTCGCTCCGAGGATGATGTCATCGAATCCATCACCGTTAATGTCCCCTGCCGTGTTGGATTTGTAACCGGTGTAGTCGCCAGCTTGGACGCCGTGGAATGCGAAGCCGTTCGTGCCGTCGAGGTCGGCGGCTGAAAGCACCGCCGGGAAGCCGCCTTCTGCTCCGAAGATGATGTAAGCTCCGCCCGCGTCGACTCCACCCGCTGTGTCGATCTCCGCCGCCCCCACAAGCAAGTCATCGTATCCGTCGCCGTTGACGTCTCCCGCATTGCTGACGGAATACCCGATCTCATCTCCATCCGCGATGCCCTCCAATCGGAAGCCATCGCTGCCGTCCAGTGCCGTCAGGTCCACCGGATTCGAAGCAGCAAGCAGCACACGCGACTCCAGCGTTTCAGTGACGGCAACTCCATGTCGGCTGCGTCGACTAGGAGTTCGGGAGCGAACCACGCTGTCTGCGAAAGCGGCCAGCCAGTCTGACAGAAGCATCAAGACAATCCGGTGAGCATGGGCAGGTCGGGCAAAAAAGGACCCGTTATCATCGACACCGCACCCACGGAACGCAAGGATCACGTCAAGCACCGCGTCGGCTCGCTACCAGATTTACCGATGGCTCGGTGTTTCGGCAGCTCATCGCGAATTACGCATCGTTGGAACTGAGGTCGAGGACAGCAAAGATATCCGCCACATTGACTGCGAACTCGGGGAGAACCCTGCCGCCGGTCAGTTGGTCATTTTGGCTGAGCGTCGTGTGCGTCTCGGGGTCGGTCCAGACTTCGACTTCGCGGCGGTCGGGGGAGACGATCCAAAACAGCTCGGTGCCGGCAGCGAAGAACTCCGTCCGTTTCTGCTGCATCTCGCCGAGCGTATTGCCGGGGCTGAAGACCTCGACCGCTAATGCTGGGGCGACATCAGAATATCCGTGCGACAACGGTCGTCCCTCCGGGCGTTGGTCACGTTTCGCGAAGGAGATGTCTGGAGCCCGCAATTGTTCTCCGAACAGGCGAACAAAACCGTCTGCTCCCAAGACCCATCCCAGACGACGTTCCACGACAAAATTGGCAACACGTCGTGCGAGTTCAATTGCCAGGATCGCAGATTCGTCACTCACGGCTTTCTCCACCAGAACTCCATTGATGACTTCACAGATGACTCCCTGCTCGCGGCGGACTTGTTCCATGTCCTCTTCTGTTGCCGTCCCGGGTGCTGGGTCGTGACGAATTCGCCAGAGTGGGATCGCTCCCACACGCGCTGCAAGGTCTTCGGCGGTGAGGTCGGCCTGTGGAGGTGCGACGGTTGACATGAGGGTTGTCCAAGCTTGAGTGACGAAACTCAGACCCTGATTATACCCTCAGTCGAGACGGGCGTGAACGTCAACTCAGTCCAGGGGGTCAAGCCCGACGCGGGGGCAGTGTTTGAGCAGTGGACACTCTGGACATTGCGGGCGGCGGGCGATGCAGATTTGTCGGCCGTGGTGGATCAGGCGGTGAGAGAAGTCGACCCACTCCTTCTTCGGCAGGATGGCGACGAGGTCGCGTTCGATGATCTCGGGGTTCTGACTTTCGGTGAGGCCGAGCAGGTTGCAGATGCGTTTGACGTGCGTGTCGACCACCACACCGCTGGCGATTCCGTAGACCGTGCCGAGGACGACGTTGGCCGTCTTGCGACCGACGCCGGGGAGCGTGATCATCTCCTCCAAAGTGCGAGGGAGTTGGCCGTCGAAGTCGTTGACGAGGGCCTTCGCCATGCCGATGAGATTGGTCGCTTTGCTGCGGAAGAAGCCGCAGGACTGGATGAGCTTCTCGACCGATGACTGCTTCGCCTTGGCGAGTTTGTCCGGGGTGGGGTACTTCTTGAACAGCGCAGGCGTCACCTTGTTGACGCGTTCGTCGGTGCATTGAGCCGAAAGGATTGTCGCTGCGAGTAATTGGAAGGCGTTGTCATGGTGCAACGCGCACTCGGCATCGGGGTACGTCTTTTTGAGGGCCGTGACGATCTTGCGGGCCTGTTTCTTGCGGTCCACAAGCAAGTTGTCGGCTGTCGTTTTGGGCATTTTGACGTCTGGCCGCAGAAAGGTCGTAGACACCTCCGCGTGAACGGCCCTAAAATTGAGGCCATGGGGCGGACGGAGCGAGCCTCATGATAGTGGACGCCCGTGTGGTCGCAATCGCCTAGTTGCAGAGGAAGGGGTCAGGCACCAATTCGCCTGATCATTTCCTGACAAACAGTTTGGTCACCCCTGCGAATTGGTGCCTGACCCCGTGTGCCTGGAACATCACCCATGACCCCTGACTACGACGCCCGGTACCTGGAAGGCATCCGGCTGTTCAACGAGCGAGAGTTCTTCGCCTGCCACGATGTGCTCGAAGACCTCTGGGGCGAAACCCTCGGCGAAGACCGCGAGTTCTATCAGGGGTTGATTCACGCAGCGGTCTGTCTGTTCCACTTTGAAGGCGGCAATCTTGGTGGTGCCCGCAAAATGTACGAGTCAGCAAGTCGGTACCTGCAGCCATATGATGACTCACACAAGGGGATTGATCTCGACACATTCCTGAACGACATGCGAATGTGCTTCGTCGAGCTACTCGTCTCCACCAACGAGTATCCCACGGGCGTCACCCTCGACCCCGACCGCATCCCAACCATTCAACTGACCTGCGAGGTGCTGCCATGAGCGCGCCGTTTGATGCTGACATCTGTCTCAAACAATTCACCGGTTACGCGCCCCTGTTCCCGTTGCCGAACGGCGTGCTGTTCCCGCACCTCGTGGTGCCGTTGCACATCTTCGAAGATCGCTACCGTGAGATGACGGCTGACACGCTCGCCGGCGATCGCATGATCGCCCTTGCTATGCTCCGACCGGGACATGACGAGGAGTACGCGTCGAAGGCTGCACCCATCTATCCAACCGTCTGTCTCGGTCAAATCGTCGTCGACGAGGAGTTGGACGATGGCCGCTACAACATCATCGTCCGCGGCATCTGTCGAGCCCAGGTCATCGACGAGCTGGACACTGACGGTTCGTACCGCGTCGCCCATCTGGAGCCAGTCAAGGATGTCTACCCGCAGGAGTCACCCGACTGCTGGGAAGAGTGCCGGGCGAAGTTGATCGACGCCTTTCATCGCCGCTTCCCGCAACTCGAAAGCAACCTCGACCTGCAACGCGCGGTCCGCGATGAGCTGTCACTGGGCGTGCTCTGCGACCTGCTTTGCTCATCGCTCGTGCTCACACCTGCCGATTCAGCCGAAGTGCTGATGGAAGTCGACGTCCGCCGCCGCTGCCGCTGGTTACTGCATCGCTTGAAGCCCACGCACAGCCACCCCACCGGCGACTCCGGGTTCCCCCCGGAGTTCAGTGTCAACTGAGAATACCGATTATGATGCCGCTTCTGCTTCACGGATGAGTGCCGCTTCCTCTGCATCGAGGAAGTCGAGTGAGAGCCATTGGTGGCCCCACTCTTCCAGGATCATCCCCGGGAAGTTCTGTTTCGCTTCTTCGAGGAAGCTGCGGACCTGTTTTTGTTTTGCGTCGTCAGGGGGCAGCTTCATGACGATGCCCCAGGCATAATCTTCGTCCTCGACCAAAATGGCGTACTGCTCTTGCTGGAATCTCTCCTGCATTTCCTTGAGCAACGGGACAATGGCTTCCTGGTCCAGATCAATCGCCCCCGGGACATCATCGGCAGAGTAGTAGTATCCGTCAGACTCCAGATACTCGATGGCATCGACATACATGCCTGGTCGCATCCACTGCTGCGTCACCTTCTCGTCGACCTGAGCTTCATAGTCGGGACTGCTGCAGGCGGATAGCAGAACGAGCAATGACACGGGGATCGCCAGAAGTCGGTGAGCAGACATCGTTCTCTCTCTGATGTTCAAATCGTCTCTGGTTTGATCAAGAACATGGGGTCAAAACGAGGCGGACTCGCCTCCACTGGGAGTTCCCAATGCCTGAAAAACATCTCCGTCCATCGCCTCGCTCAGAAAGCGTGTTGAACCATCGCCGAATGTGAATTGGGCACCACCTGAATGACGGCTGCTAAAACATTGGGGGAAGTCGAGCGAGATATTGATGAAAACAGTCGATCTCGCTGGGAGATGTGGAATGGACTGCGAAACTGTGTCGGTCTCTGACGCGACTTGTCCGATCCAGGATGAAGTGAATTCGAGGCTACCGGATTCACTCGGTTGATAGACTCGTTCGCCGATGAACATCGTTTGAGACAATCCGTCAGACACCTCGTCTAACCGCATGCTCGACATCTCGGCAAGGACTGGTTCGACGCCGCAGTAGTTGCCGGATGCAACCGGAATCGGCCCCTCTCTTGGAAGGGAGACTGAAATCGTGAGTGGAGCTTGGTCAGATGGACAGTGCCAGAATGGAACCGACTGTAGAATGACATCGCGGTTCGCCCCCACAGCTGTACCGAGATCGAAGTCAATCTCATCGTAGAGCGCAGGTTGTTCGAGATGCGGCAGGAGCATGGCTCCCCACCCCCATCCTGAGAACGGGCGGAATGCCGGGCCGACCACATAACTTCCCGCGGGGAGCTTCAGATGCACGTCGTGATAGTTGTGCAATGCGAGCCCGAGTTGATGCAATCGACTTTGACAACGCATACGTCGGGCGGACGCCCGCGCTGACTGCACGGCTGGGATCAACAGCGCCACGAGAATGCCGATGACGGCCATGGCGACCAACAGCTCGATCAGCGTGAAGCCTCGTCGAACACGTTCAATAACTTGCATGTCGACACCTCCGGGATGCCGTGTGAGAGCCGTGATCGTTGGCAGCAACTGCACACGTCAATCAACACACTGTCAAAGGTAACAGAACTGGGCCGGACCCGTCCCACCGGGATCGGATCCGACCGCTCTGTCAGACGAATTGGTTAGGTTTGATTGTTGTTATTGTTATTGTTGTTATTCCTGCCGCCGTTCCGATGCTTCAATTTCCCGTAGGAAATCCCTCGGCACCGTCCGTAACGATTCACCGTTAGAATGTCACGCTTCCACTTCACTTTCTGGAGCTCGTAAGGGTTGATGAAGCCAACGTTGTGGAAGCACTGACGCTGATGTGACTTGTTCTTGACCTTTCCGCGGCCAATTGCGTAGACCTTCTTGGAATAGTGGTTGATCACCACTTTGAACTTCACCTTCTTCGTATGGAGATAGGTGAGGTTGCCGTAGTAGTTCACACTTGGCAGTTTGAACTTCTTGTGGAAAATGTCATATATCTTATAGCCTCCCGCAGTGGCTGCGGTCGCAGTGCCGAGGCACAGTGTGGCCACAACCAGTGGTCGTAACCATCGATGTTTTGTCTTTGCAGCGTGCATCAATCGCTCTCCCTGAATGTCAAACAAAGAAACAATGCGACAATGTCGCATCCGTGGGGTATCGCTCCGTCGCGTTGTCCGCGCGAGCTGGCCTCGAAAGAGTGTCGACCCGGTCAAAAGAGCAGTCCTCAGGTCTTAAAATGAGGACGCAATTCTGTAGACTGCAGTGTGGGACAGCGTTTGCATTCGCATTGAGCCTGCCCTCGGCACACTGCGATCTCCGCATCAAGGAAATCAGCCCGTCACGTCTACCTAACACGCACAACCATCCTTGACCATGCACAACGGCCAGAATACGACTTCCGGCAAACCCACGTCAAGTCCCCGAAACACCCGGTTGACCACAAATCACCAGACCTCCCGGAGCAGACATGCCGAAAGCCATTTGGAACGGAGTGATCCTCGCTGAAAGCGACAACACCGAGATTGTCGATGGCAATCACTATTTCCCTGCCGACTCGCTCAATCGCGAACACTTTCAGGAGAGCAACACGCACACCGTGTGCGGCTGGAAGGGGACCGCGAGCTACTACGACGTCGTCGTCGACGGCAAGACCAACAAAGACGCCGCGTGGTACTACCCGGATGCCAAGTCTGCCGCGAAGAACATCGAAGGCGACATCGCCTTCTGGAACGGCGTGAGCGTCGAACCGTAGTGATCGGCTACGGTTTTTGACCCACGTCCGATGGAGCAGCATCCGGCTTGGGAGCCCATCGACCTTGCGCCGGCTTGCCGTCGATGAAGAGTTCACATTGCGTCGTGGTGTACGTCCCCAATGCCGAGCCACCGAGCTGCTCGTGATACAGAGTCAGCAGTTGCTGGGACCTCGTGTCCTTACCGACAGCTCCCACGCGGTTGGGATGAAACTCCAAGTTCGCCCGCACGCCGAACTTCATGCCGGGTTTGACAGATGACGCCTGTTCGCGAGTCATGAGGACTTCGTAGGTCGGCATCCACTCAATCCGCAACGGCATCTTGCGGTTGTTCGCCCGGGGAGGACTCAGCATAGGATCAACCGTCAGCTTGGCGATACCATCTTCCCAGTTGATGTCTTTGATCGTGGTGCGGAACTCGACGATCAGACCTTCCTGTGTCTCCTTGAGTTGTTCCACCAGTGCTTTCCGCCTGGCGTCGGTCTCTTCCTTTGTCTTGCCCGGCTGATAAGTCGACGCCATCCGTTGCAGGGCGAGATGCCACTTCTTGACGTCCATCGGTCGCTGCTGGGGATCGGCACAGAACGCTGAAAACTGCTGCAACAGATGCAGTCCAATCACGAGTCCCAACACGACAAGCTGTTTGCGTCGCTCGATTCTCATTGGACGCTCTCATCGACGACCTGAGCGGGACGAGATGGGGCCGGTCTGACAATGTGTCCAGACTTCTCTTGTCTCGCTTGCATGTCGCGGACGATCGCTTTGAGGTCATAGCCGAATTGTTCAGCGATCTTGGCACGAATTTCGTGAATCTCTTCCACGATTGGGTCAGGATACATCAGCGTCACCATCAATCAGTTCCAAGGGGGTGCAAATCGTCGGCGCCACGAATCCTGCCGTGATGCATGCCGCTTCGATGATGTGTCGAAGATTGGCGTTTGCGATATGCCGACAGTTCCATGTTAACAGATAATCCACTTCATGGACGCTGGCGATCGCAATGTGCAGGGCATCCATTTCGGCCTTCGCCGGAAGGGAGAGATCCTTCACCAACTGTTCTGCAAGCGTCAAGCACTCCGCATTGATCGTCAGCAATGGGACATTCATCAGGATGACACGTCTCCTCTTCGCGGCCTCACGATCTCCAGCGGATGCTTCATCGACAACAGATTGTGAAGCAACAAGATCGTACGCATCACGATGGTCATCCCACCAGACCCGAGTCACTTCCTGGTTCGCAGCCATCACGAGTTGTGGACTGCGCCAGGCCGTGAGGTAACTGATGATCGTGGTCTCGATGTAGACAGTCGGCTTCATTCGTCCTTAGCTCCGATACGAATTTCCACACTCGCGCGGTGTGCCGTCAGGCCCTCCTTGGTTGCCATGCGGCAGACGTCGGGGGCGATGGCGGTGAGCGAGGCGGGATTGTAGGCGATGACGGACGAGCGTTTGAGGAAGTCGGTCGCGCACAGGCCGTTGGCGAAGCGGGCGGTGCCGCCGGTCGGGAGGACGTGTGAGGGGCCGGCGGCGTAGTCGCCGACGGCGACCGGGGTGTGATGGCCGAGGAAGATGGCACCGGCGTTTTGGATCTGCGAGAGAGTCGCCTCGGGTTCGGCTGTTGAGATGTGCAGGTGTTCGGGGGCCATGAGGTCGGTGAGGCGGCACGCTTCGGTCTCGTCACGTGCGAGGATGAGGGCGCCGTAATCTTCGAGGCACTTGCCGGCGAGATCGCCCCGTTCGAGGTTGGCGAGTTGGGCATTCAGTGCCTGACGGACGGCGTCGATCAGCGGCTCGTGCCAGGTGATGAGCACTCCCGAGCCGGGGGAGTGTTCGGCTTGGGAGATCAGGTCGCTGGCGACGAAGTCCGCGCGGGCTGTGTCGTCTGCCAGTACGATGACTTCACTGGGACCGGCGATCGAGTCAATGTCCACCTCGCCGAAGACGTGACGTTTCGCAAGAGCCACGAACAGGTTGCCGGGACCAACGATCTTGTCCACACGCGGAATGCCCTCGACCCCATAGGCGAGAGCTGCGACGGCTTGGGCTCCGCCGAT
>JAJDEJ010000155.1 GCA_029259815.1 Planctomycetaceae bacterium
GCGGAATGCCCCCCCTTTTGCCCCTTCTGCCATCAACACTCTGCCTTCAACCCGTGTTCGCCTGACCACAGCAACTCGTTCAACCAACACCGCGCCCGGGGTTAAAAAACTGACACCCTCGGAGCGTGATGGCTACCGAATCTCCGGACGGCCTCTAACCAACGTGAGCTGTCATCAGACCTTAGCGGATGGTTCTCTTTCAGCTCTGAGACTGCCACCGCCGGACCTGTGTGAAGACATCGTCCAACATTTCCTCCGTCAATCGACCTGTGAACGTGTTCTGTTGGCTGGGGTGATAGCTTCCGAGCAGGTGCCTCCCCTCTGACAGTTCGACGATGGCACCGTGACCAAACTTTGGCACCTTGCCGGCGTACCACTCTCGTTTCCGCGCCAGATCGACGACCGCCCGCCATGCCAACTGGCCGAGGGCGAGGAACACGTGAGGCTGGACGAGATCGACTGTCTTGTCGAACCATTCCCGACATTGTTCGACCTCCTCGCGTGTCGGCTTATTGTCTGGAGGCGCACAGTGGCAGACGGCGGCGATCGAACAGCCTGTCAATTCGAGGCCATCATCAAGGCAGACAGACTCAGCTTGTGACGCGTAGCCGGCACGACACAAGGCTCGGTACAACCAGTCGCCACTTCGGTCGCCAGTGAACATCCGCCCGGTCCGGTTCGCCCCGTGAGCACCGGGCGCGAGGCCCACGATGAGTACCTTCCCCTGCGGGTCGCCAAAGTTGGGTACCGGTCGGCCCCAGTAGTCCCAGTCGAGATAGGCCCGCCGCTTCTCTTCTGCGATGCGACTGCAGTGCTCCCGCAACCGGGGGCAACGTTCGCACTTCACGATTTTGCGATTGAGTTTATCCCACTTTGACATGGGAGCATCCTGACGCTTCCTCCGTCCGGTGACAACGGTCGTACGGGTCGCGCAAGCCTGAGCAACTCAGTTGACTCTGAGTGTTGACTTGGCCCACGATGAGGTCATGAGGGCAGGGGCCGGTATCCGATTTCGATCGAGTGAACATCCCCCCCATCGCGAAGGTCGCTCTTGTGAGTGGCCTTCTGCGAGCGGTAGGATGGAGACCAGTCGGATGCAGATGGCCGATGTTTCGCGAATCGGAGTTTCCCTGTGAGTAAGACCAGCTACGCTGCCATGTCACTCATCGCCGCGATCCCGGCGTTGTTTCTCTGTTACCTGATGGTCACGGCGTTCCTCTTTCATGCTGACAAGATGCCCGGCATCCTGCCAGCCATCGCAGGCGTGACGCTGCTGCTCAGCACGGCAGTTGCCATCACCCCCGTCGGCATCATGCTTGGCGGTGGGAAGCAATCCCCCAAGGCTTCCAAGAAGGTCGCAGCCGCGGCGGTCGATGCACCAGCGGCTGAATCGGTCGATGACCTTGAAGTTGAAGACAGTGTGTCAGACGATGACGAATGGTCTGACTCAGAAGAACTCGATGCGACCGAAGACGATGTCTCCGACTCAGAGTTCATGGAGTCCGAGGACTTTGAAGCCATCGAAACGAATGAGTTCCAACCGAGTGAAGAAGCGGTTGAGACAATGGAACTTGAATCCGACGAAATTGACTCGGAGCTGTCGGACGAGTTTGAGTTTGACGATAATCTGTCAGACGAATTTGACGTCGACTTTGATTTCGACGACGATGACGATTTGAAGTGAGCTGCCCGGATTGGCTCACCCAACTCCTCCTTTGACGAACTCTGAGTCGATCCTTGATGAGCGAACAACTGTCTGACGTTGCAGCCGTGCTGGGACGTGTGCCGAGTGGCCTCTTCATACTGACCGCCCAAAGCCCTGAGGGTGATGAGACAGGTTTGCTCGCCAGCTGGGTGCAGCAAGCCAGCTTCGACCCGCCAGCGATCACGGTCGCGGTCAACAAGTCGCGATACCTCAACGACTGGCTGGCCGAGTCTCCTCGTGTTGCGGTCAGCGTTGTCGGCGAGTCACAGAAACAATACCTCGGCCACTTCGGACGAGGCTTTGAGCCGGGGGAGCCGGCGTTCGAGGGACTCGACATCGCCCGGACGTCGAACGAACTCCCCGTTCTGGCGGATAGTCTCGGCTGGCTCGCCGGAGAGGTCACAGGTTCGGTCGACGCAGGTGACCATGTGATCTACGCTGTTCGCATCACAGAGTCTTCCGTCGGACCACGGATCGCAGACGAAAAGCCCTGGGTCCACCTCCGCAAGAATGGCCTCGGCTATTGAGACTCGCTGGAATTCACACATCTGTGTGTCGTCTTCCACATCAATCGTCACTCGCCAACACCGACACGTCGATGTGGCAATCGATCGCGAGCCAGAGGGCTCGTGCATATCGGAAGAGCAGCAACGGGACGACGATACAGAATCCAGCCAGCGGACCAGCGAGCTGACGGTTGCTCAGATCAAGACCAAAGTGCAGGACGAAATATAATGCTGTCAACGAGACGGCTGTCAGCCCGTAGTTAATGTAGGTCGCCCCCAGGAAGTAGCCGGAGGCACGTTCGTACTTCAGCTGACACTCACTGCACCGCTCGGGCATGCTGAACCAACCGGTAAACAACTTGCCTCGACCACAGCGTGGGCAACGCAGCCGGAGAGCACGGCTGATGAGCGTCTCCAGCGATGGACGCTGTGGGGGTGACGATTCGTCGCCGCTCATGAGACGCTCCACCGCACAGGGTCACTCTCGTCTTCACTTGCACAGCAGTTGACCTCAGGAAACTGTTGAGAGAGCAAATCCGCCAGCTGTTCAACAGCCGGTCGCTCCGTCGCGTAATGACCTGCCAGGACCATCGCGATGCCTGATGTGCGGGCCTCCAGACAGGCGTGGAATCGTGCCTCACCGGTTAACAACACGTCACAACCATGTTGTTGCGCATCGGGTAAGAACTCCGCCGCCGACCCGCACGCGATGGCGATGCGCATGACCTTCACAGTCTCCTCTCCCACAAACTGCAAATGCGGAACTCCGAGTGCCGTCTTCACACGATCGTTGAACTCGGCCAGCGTCATCGCATGCGGCAACTGACCAAATCGTCCGCTCCCGACAGGAGTATGTCCGGACGGGATGACACGAAGGCCGTCCTCAATCGCATGGCCGTCCGCAGGAGCAATGGGACGCAGCGCGTCGATGTCCGTCAACCCTAACGACTCGGCCAGTCTGCGGTTGATGCCGTCCGCTGCGCTATCGAAAGCCGTATGCGGGCTGAACACAGCGACCTGCGCAGCGATCAGATCCAACAACATCTTTCCATCCGATGTCTCGCTGGTGATCCGTTGTATGCCGCGGAAAAGAATCGGATGATGAGAGACAATCAACTGGACGTCCCGCGAAATCGCCTCCTCAGCAACGTCCGGTGACACCGTTAAACAGGTCATCACACGACTGACCTCGTCGTCGAGATCACCCACCAACAATCCCACATTGTCCCAGTCTTCTGCCAGATCGAGAGGAGCGAATGACTCCAGAAACTCAACGATGTCCGACAACCGCGTCACGTCTGCATCCTCACAAAGTCACATCTCTGTTTCAGGGAGTGTGACGCACCGGACAGAAGATTGCCAGAGAACGCATTGTGGTCATCACGCTCGGGACGTGGGATTGATGACTGTCGGATTTCTCAACAAGCAATCAGGTGTGTCGATTCCGTCTCACTCGCTTGATCGGTGGAAGGAGGGGAACCACGGATTACACGGATGTCACGGATCGCAAGCGTCGCGTCGTGACCTCATCCGTGAAATCCGTGAAATCCGTGGTTCAAATCAACTCCCAGGGAACATCCAGATGCCAACCCGGCAAGCACAGGGAAACCGACGCTGCTGTTTCAAGAGATGATCGTCGCGCCCAGACGATCCGAGCTGGTTCAGCCGGGCCTTCGCCCTCCCCTGAAAACTGACAGTTGTTTATCCCACGTCCCAAGCGTGATGGCGTGTCGGCTCATACGCTTTCACACTTGTCGCAAATTCGCTCTTATTCCGCTCATCACGCGGAGCGTGATGACTACTCTGTAGAGAACGAGGGAGCCTATTCGCGGAACTTGTCGTGGCAGCGTTCACAGGATTCGGTCGCCTGAATGAGAAGCTTGCCTGCAGCACCACGATCTTTCTTGCGAATCGCAGTGGAGAGCTTTGTCATCAACTGTTGATACTCGGCTGACATCTCTTTCCACGCCGGGATGTCGGCTTCGTCCTTCACCTCGTGTGTGTCGGCCATCATCGCGAGTGCGAGAACGGCCAACGTGCTGGTGTGAGCCGTCTCATCGGGTTTGCCCCGTGGACGACGGATCACTCGCACAAGCTTGCCACTGCGGACTTCGATCTCTTCCATCATCGGATGCATATTGATGAGCTTGGCCCAGTCAGAGTCGACGACAGCACTTCCCGCTTCTCCCGACTGAGCCCTTTTGAGACCGGCCAAGGCCTCTTTGGCTTGTGCATGCGAGGACTCTAGACTGAATGACAGCGCCGCATCTCGGAGAGCTGGACCGGCGATGTCTGTTTCTTCCGCACTCGCATGCTCAGCGATCGCCTGTCCAAGACAGGCCAGCACGCCGAACGCACGGCGGACATCGTCCTCCTTGAGATCCTCGTATTTCTTCTGCGTCGCCAGTGACTCGTCCAGTTCTGCGATCCTCGCGTTGACCTCGAAGACAAGGTCCTCGAGCGGTGCGACATCCTTCACTGGCACGGGGGCCTCGGCGAAGAGTGGAAGGAACAGGGACACCGTCAAAATGGCAACTGATAATGCAGTGATCAAACGAAGCATGTGAGTTTCTCAGCAATTGTCCCAAGCCGACGGCTTCGCCGTCGAACGATACCGAAGTGCGACCTGGGAATGATTTAAGGTCGTTTGGTGGCGGCGTCATATCGTCCGCCGGATTTATACAACGGCAGATACCGATAGTACACCTCCAGACAGAGGGTCGCGATCGCCGTCGTGTAAACGCGTCCGCCATACGGCCCCCACTCGCCACGAGGCTCCCAGGAGCCGGCGAAGGGGCCACTTGTGACTTGTTCAGAGACCAACAGATCACGGAGTTGTTCATTCCAGCGACGCCAAGCCTCTCCGCCATATTGGAAAGTCGCCAGTGTCCCGTAGTACCAGAAATAGTAGTTCATCGTGGTCCGTTGAGGGAGATTCTGCATGAGATAGCGAATCGCTTCATTACTGGCAGGATGAGCCCTTTGCAGTCCCAGCATTTGCTTGCAGAACAACGCCTCTGCCGTCATCGAGGCGGAGACACCGTCGGTCGAGCGATATGCGGCGAGTCCGCCTTCCTGCCCACGGCTCATGTCCTTGAGGAACCGGATCATCTCTTGTTTGGTGTTGGTCGGGACGGTGATGCCGCCCATCTCTGCACTCTTCAGAGCCATCAACTGCCATCCAAACATGCTCATGTCGCCATAGGTGTTCTTGCGAAACACATATCGCCAGGAGCCATCTTTGGTCTGATTGTCGACGATGAAGTTGATCGCATTGACCAGCGGTTGTCGTAGCCACTGACCGTCGGTGGATTCACTGCGCATGGCATACGCTTCGGCGATGGCAAAGCTGGCCATCCCGTGACAGTACATGCCGGCGACAAAACCTGCTTCACCACCAAGATAGCCACTGTCATTCTGCTGACTGATGAGCCAGTCCAGCGCCCGTCTGACAGTGCCAGCGTATTCCCCCTTGTCCGGGGTATGACCAGCGCCCAGGAACGCGAGCGTTGCCAAGGCTGTGACGCCGGTATCCGCGTCGCGTCCCGCGGTCTCTCGGTCGGTTTTCGGTGCGGTGCCGGCACTGAAGCGGCTCGCATCCCAGTAGCCGTCTGCATTCTGGATCGACGCAAACCACTTGAGCGCGTCCTCCACAGCCCGCTCTGACTCCTCCGTCCCGCCAAACTGTCGTGTGGCCAGCTTGCGCTCCTCCACGCTGCGAAGCTTGTACGTCGCTGGAACCTTGTCGAGGTCGCTCTGCCTGAGAGGGGTGAAGTTCTGTCGCTGAAGATCAGGGAAATCCTGCGGACGGTTCGGGTTCGCTCGAGCCCCGTCGAGCGTTGCCAAAGGTCGATCACTCGAAGGCCGTGGCGTCCGGGGAAGCGTCTCGAACCGTTGACGCTCGGGGGCAGAGTCAGTGGCCTCACGAGGCGATCTCACAGGTGAGCGGGTGAACTCACGACGACCGGGTGCCAAGGTCTCACCGGTGGCGTCTGGCTCCTCGCTGCGTCCGGTCTCATCAACTTCCAAGGGAATTGTAGCCGGACCGGCACGATTGCGAATGTCTTGGCGATCATCCCGCTGTTGCAATTTGGCTAGCTCTTGTGCGCGGGCTTGAATGGAAGCCACATCCGGCTCGGGAATGTAATCAGTCCGAGGTCGGTCGACCGCACCGAACTGGGGCTTGGCCTGATCAGGTTCCTGAGCCGGGGCCGATGTGATCGCATCGCTTCGCGATCGCTCAGGGGAGGGGACCGCTTGCTCCTCGCGGGCGATCGGCTCAGGTGTCTCGACCTCCAGCGGAAGGACGGCCTGTTGCGTCGCACCTTCCAAGGCTGCAAGTTGTTGTTCGGGAAGTTCGGTCGGTTGATCGGGACGGACCGTCACGTCTTTCAGACGCCGTTGATCGAGTTCGACCGGTTCAGGACGCGGCTGAGGTCCTTCATCGAGTTCGATCGGTTCCATGGTGCGATCAAATCGCGTGAGGTCTTCGGTCTGTGTGTCCGGAAGTTGATCCCACACGGGCGTGTTGCCACTCCGCAGTTGATGCGTCGTCTGCGGACTCTCCGAAATGATGGCTTGGATTTCAATCGGCTGGGGCATGTCCTCGTCGAGGTACCTCAGCAGTTTCCCCCGGTACTCGGGAATGAGAGCCACGAGCCCACATCCCATCGAGATGTGCACAGCAAGCGAGAAACACAGGGCCTTACTGGAGACCTGTCGATTCCCCCAGCGGGTCGCGAGCATCGTCAGAAAGTGAGCCCCGGCAACGACAAACCCCAAGCACAGTAACCCCCAGAATGCGGGCTGCAGGATCGTCAGCAGGAGTTCGAACAGGCGGGTCACCTGTAGCGATGAGTCGAAGGCCGCCAGCATCATCAGCCTCCCTCTTCAGCGATCTGATTCGCCAATTGCACGTTCGTTATCTGCACCTGCTGACAAGTACTGAGTACGTCCATGATCCGCTGATAGTTGACAGCACCATCTCCCCGAACCACAACCGCTTGATCTGCATATCGTTCGCGGGCTTCCTGCAACAACTCCTGCAGACGATCAAGCGTGACCGTCTCGTCCTGCAGAAACAACGAGCCTTCACGGGACACGTTGACCACGATCTCGTCCGGAAGGGCCGTGAGCGGTTGTGCGACAGACACCGACGGCAAGTCGATCTCATACTGCCTCTCAGCATTCGTGAACTGTGTGCCCACCATGAAGAAAATCACCAACAGCAGCACAATGTCGATCATTGGTGTAAGGTTGAGCGATGGTTCTTCCGGCGGGTGAGTCTTCAGCGGCATTCGAGTCAGTCCCCTTCAGGATCGAGAGTTCAGCCCCGACATTATACCCATTGTCTCTCAGGAGCGAGAGACCGACTGACGAAGTGGAATGCGACAAGGCAGATGAGTCGCTGGGAGAGGACAAAACCTGCATCTCCTTTCCACAACTCGGTATACCGCCAGATGGGGGCATTCGGCTACGATACGCGCCGGGTCCGGCGATTCTGAGCCGACTAACGATTTCGGAGCCTGCTGCATGTCCTATCGTGCCGTCAAACGCCTCCTCGGGGAGACGAGCCTGGAGCGCAAATGCCGCTTCCTGTTCGGCGGTGGACTGATGCTGCTCATCACTGGCAGCTTCTACTTTTACGCGAAGCTCAACCTGCGGATTATTCGTGAGCAAAATCGCGAGCAGGCGAGCCTCCTCGTCGCACCCAGCCTGCTGGCAGTCCACGCACAACACGCGGAGCTCAATGAAGACTACCTTCCCATTTTTCAAGAAGTCGCCGATGCATTGCAGGCAGCTCCCGATGCTGTCAGGAATTACACGTTCGAACTCCTGCAGACCCCGGAAACGGCTGCGGCCCTCACCAAAGCTCAGATTCCGCCGTCGGACAAACGAGCAAGCGACAGAGCGGATCGCTTGGCGATGCACGAGCTTGTCCGAAGGCATACAGACCATTCTCAACCAACCGAAGGCAGCCCTTTGCAGACGGAAGGTGTCCCTCTCGAGAAGGTCATCGAAAACACAGAGGATCGAAAGTTCGAATACTATCGAGTCGTCCTGGCTGGCAAGAAGTGTGTGACCTGCCACGCGCAAAGGCAAAAAAATCCCAACCTGAAGGTGGGGGACATGCTGGGTGTTGCCCATATTTCGATGCCACTTGCTAAGACGAGCCGCGAAGTCCAAAAGAATAATGCCATCCTAATCGCCATGGCCTTGATCACCGCCTCGTTGGCGATGGCCGCCGCGTATGCGATCGTGCGGTATGTGATCGTCAAGCCGGTCTTGCACTTGAAGGACGTCAGCGATGCCATTGCCCATGGCGAGTTGGACCAACGGGCCGATATCCGGACGGGCGATGAGTTCGAGGAGTTGAGCCATGCCTTCAACCGCATGCTCAGGCACCTCGTCACCGTGCAGGACGAACTCAAGCACGTGAACAACAATCTCGATGCGAAGGTCGACGAACTCGCGCAGGTCAACCTCAGCCTGCATGAGATGAATAAAATGAAGAGCGAGTTTCTGGCGACAATGAGCCACGAACTGCGCACACCGCTCAATAGCATCCTCGGATTCAGCGATGTGTTGTCCGGGGCCGACAACCTGAACGACAAACAAAAACGATTTCTGTCGAACATCTCATCATCAGGTCAGAACCTGCTGACATTGATCAACGACATCCTTGATCTGGCAAAGATCGAAGCGGGCCGCATGGATCTCCACGTTGTCGAATTCTCATTGGCGGATCTCATCGAACGGCAAACATCCAATATTCGACCGTTGGCCGAGCGGAAGAACATTGAACTCAAATGGGAAGTCGACCCACAGCTGCCGCTCGCTCAACAAGACGCAGGTAAGTTGCAGCAGATCCTGAACAACCTGCTCTCTAACGCCGTCAAATTCACACCCGAGGGTGGACGCATCTATGTGCAGACACTCTGGGAACCGGCTGAAACTGCAATCGCCTCACGCGATGAAGCGACAAGTGATCAAACGGAAACCGCTCAAGACATGGCCGTGCTCGTCGTTGCGGATACGGGCGTCGGCATTCCCCTTGATGATCAAGCGACGATCTTCGAGAAATTCCGTCAGGGAACAGTGGCACCCGGCGAGGGTGACACGCTCACTCGCGAATATGAAGGCACTGGCCTCGGGCTTTCGATCGTGAAGGAACTCTCGCGATTGCTGGGTGGAGAGGTGATACTCGACAGTGAGTTTGGCCGGGGAAGCACATTCTCCGTCCGATTTCCACTACGGCTCCAACCCTCAATCTCAGCCGAAGGCGATGCGCTCAAACACCAGACCGTCGAATTCCGCCGCAACACAGACTTGGCGAAGGGCGACGACGCGTCCACAACACGCGATGCAGGTTAAGTCCGACTCGCGGTGACCATGTAACGAAATGTTTCGCCGCACATTTCAAAAGTGCGGCGAAACATGATGACGCGATCCATGTCCGCTACTCAGGCAAACGTTGGCGCTCAACCGTTGGAAACGGACCGCTGAGGGCCTTCATAAACGCGACCAGATCCTGCTTGTCCTGATCGGTGAGATCAAGCTTCTTGATCTTGTCGGACAGCCACTCGTTCGGGTGTCCTCCCTTGGCGTACCATTCGACGACTTCTTCAAGCGTCTTCTGACTGCCATCGTGCATGTAGGGTCCGGTGAACTCGACGTTCCGCACGGTTGGTGTCTTGAAGGCCCCCTTGTCCTTTTCGTCTCCGGTGACAGCGAAGCGTCCAAGATCCGGCTCTTCAGCATCCATGCCGACCCCGAGGTTGTGGTACTTCTCGTCGGTGAAGTTGGCGCCGACATGACAGGCCGTACAGCCGGCCTTGTCGCTGAAGAACAGGTCACGACCCCGAATCGCACTTTCTGACATCGCATGTTCTTCAGAGAGTGCTTTCGCCTCCTCGTACTTGGCGAACAGTTCGGCGTCGTCTTCCTTCAGGTCTGCCAGGTCTTCCTCGGTCGGAAACTGATCGAGGAACGGTTTGACAGCAGCATAATAGTCATAGGGCGATGGGCCGGTCACAACCGCACGCTCGAAGGTGGCGATCGCCTTACCCACGTTGTCGATGTTGATTCCATCGGCACCGAAGATTTCCTCCATCTGCATGCGGTAACCTTCGGTATTCTTCACGGTTGCGACGACCACATCGTGTGTGTTGCCCATTTCGATCGGATTCGCCATCGGGCCAATCGCCTGAGCTTCCAGTGACTCGGCGCGACCATCCCAGAATTGCGGTCCGCTAAGAATCCGGTTGAAGCTGACCGGCGAGTTGCGATTTCCCGTTTGGCCATTGACCCCCACCCCGAACTGCGTTTGAGCCGCCCAGCCTGCTTCCGGATCGTGGCAACTCGCACAGCTGATCGTCCCGTCGACTGACAGTCGCGGATCAAAATAGAGTTGCCGGCCCAGCTCGATCTTGGCACGGGTCATCGGATTCTCGTCCAATCCCGTGATCTGCTTTTCTCCGAGGCTCAGACCAAGGGGCAAAGTGATCGACAACGGCTCATGAACGCCCGGCGTGTCGAGCCACGTACGGATCTCCTCGACACTCAGCGATCCCTCACCCGGGATGCCTGCATACAACGACTCTTCCCCCAGCATGACTGATGTCGGCAAAGGTTCGGTCGCATCCGTCGTTTCACTGGCAGCCGGCTCGTCGGCAGGTGAAGGTTTCGGGGCTTCGGTTGGCGTCGGCTCTGTTGGAATCGAACCATCTTCCTCAGGAACGTCCGTTAACGTCTCGGCCACGGTCTCTGCGTCTGCCGATTCACCCAGATCGGTCACACTCTCAGTCTCGAGGTCGGCGTTCTCACTCAGGGTGCTTCCAGACTCTCCCGTCTTGGGCGATGAAGATGGCTCTGGCGGACAACCGACCAACAGAAGTGGACAAGCAATCAACAGCACGACAAACGCTCGTTGGCACAACGCACAACACATGGATCCGTTCCTCTGTTTCGTTTCTGGCAAGTAACAAGGGTTGCTTTCGGCGACAATCTGATCACCTAAAAAGTATCGTAGACTGACACGTGCTTGGAGTCCAACGCTCCCGGAATCCGGGGAGCGTGCACAGGAGCCGATCAAGCGGGGGTCTGCGACAGGCGCTCGACTCCGACGCAGCATGTGTCATCGCGGGAAGAACCACCGCCACCACTGAAGGTCTCCACGTCGGAGATGATCGCTTTGACCTGCGAGATGATCCCTCCCTGGGAGGCAGCGATGCACTTCTTCAGTCGTTCACGTCCATAGATCTTCCGGTTGTCGTTCATGGCCTCAGTCACGCCGTCGGTGAACGCCAGGAGCGTATCGCCGTGGTTCAGTTGGATGGTGACTGCCTTGTATTCCTGTTCGGGCATAATCCCGAGAGGCAGGCCCGATTCCTCCTTGGCGACCGGCTCAACCGTCCCATCGGCTCGGCGCAGCTGAGGGGGGATGTGCCCGGCGTTGACGACGACGACCTTGCCGGATTCAGGCTCAAGAATCATAACAACGAAGGTGACGAAGCGGTGACCGATCCCGCTGCAGGTGATGTCCTTATTGAGTCGGTTGAGTGCTTCGGCTGGGTCCTTGGTGGTGAAGAGCTCAAAACGTGTGGATGAGTAAAGTCGGGCCATCAACAGGGCAGCCGGCATGCCTTTGCCCGCCACATCGCCCAACGCGATCGCCAATCTCCCATCGGGCATGGCGATGTAGTCGAAGTAGTCACCGCCGACGCTCATCGCCGCTTCGTAGTAGTCGGCAAACGCGTAACCCGTCACTTTCGGTCGCTCTTTCGGGAGGAAGCCCAGTTGGACCTGCGTCGCAAACTCGAGATCCCGTTCCATCTCCCGCTGCTTCAGGACTGCTTCATGCAATCTTGCATTCTCGAGTGCCATCCCCGCTTGTGAGGCAACGCTGACAAGCAAGTCGAGGTCATCTTCCGTGAACCCCGGATCGGAACTGCGTGTATCAATCTGAATGACGCCCACGGCTTCCTGCTTCGCGTCCATCAGCGGCACGCACATCATGGCGCGAATCTTGAATTGATTCAGACTCGTGCTCTTCTTGAATCGTGAATCGTCAAGCACATCGCGGCTCAGCAATGCTTCTCCCGATTTGATCACCTGTCGGACAACCGTCATGCTCACAGCGACTTCGTCGGTCGAATCTGCACCACGGGCGCGAGTCGCTTTCACTCGCATCTTGCCCGTCTGGGTATCCTTAAGCAGGACGAAACCTTCGTCTGCCTGCGGAAAGATGCCAAACAAGACCGCCAGGATTTTGGGCAACACGGCATCAAGTTCGAGTTCCCGTCGCAGTGCCTGACTGATCTCCAGGACGGCCTTGAGCTTCACGTCCGGATGGGGTCCTAATCGGAAGGCATCGGACGCCAGACGGCTGGTGTCGACCTTGGCGATGATTGAGGACAAATCATCCTCAAAGTCGTCATCGAGCAGGTTGTCGGTGTCAAATGACTCCAACTCGGACGTCACGCGGGCGTCGCTGACGGAAGTGCCTGAAGCCGTCGACCTGACCAGCGTGTCGCGTGTCGAGTTCGGATCGTCACCGGATGTGCTGTCGCTCCTCAAGATCAAGCTCGATGGCGGCATCTCGTTGCGGACTTGAAAGCCAACGACGATGTCGCACACGCGAATTTGGTCGCCATCGTTCAGCAAGGTCCGACTGTCAAGCGGCTGTCCATTCAAGTACGTCCCGTTCCGGCTGCGAAGGTCCTCAAGGTAGAATGTCCCGTGACTCTGCAGGATTTGTGCGTGATGCCGGCTGACCGCCGCGTTGTCGAGGACCACTTGGCAGTTGGGATGACGACCGAGGATGGTCCGCTCGTCAGCGAGCGACATCACACGTCCCGTCTCATCACCAGAGAGAACTCTCAGGACTGCCACGGATCAACCTTTTCTTCTGACGGACGAATCGCTGTCTACGCGACGATGCAGAGCGATCCCTCTGCATGGAACCAGCCTGTCCCAGTGCAACACGGCATCGGTCTCTCAAGCGATCTTACCCGCCGTCTTGACGGCGGGTCAACGACGGCGGGCACAAGATGAGCATCCTCAAACCCTGAAACGCTTTGTTACACAGTCACTTCGTGGACGCGGAGGTCATGACTGCCATCGGCTCGTGCCGTCTCGTAGTAGACCAGTTTGCGGTTGCCCAGATCGAGCACATCGAAGTAGCGAAGGGCTCCACTTGCGTGCGGTTGCTGCATCAGCGGACCGCTGCGGGTCACACGATGCCAGTTGCGGAGATCGAAGCTGAATGCGAGGCCGACCCGTTCCTCATAGTTCTCCTCGACAGAAGCAGAGCCATCGTAGAGACCCAGCCAGACACCGTCCTCCCGCCAGATCGTACCGATGCGGGCACAGTAGCAGTCCCAGCCGTCAGCACTCGGACTGAGAATTTCCCCCTCCCACTCCCATTCACGACCGTCCTCACTCGTGGCGAGGCCTGTGCGAGACTTGATGAGACCTGTGTTGTAGGCATCGTTTGTCCCATGCATCGCATCGGCAGCGGCGCCTCCCTCCTGAGTGGCACAACTGACAATCATGTGCCACAAACCTGCAACATGAAACACGAACGGGTCCTTCACGCCCTCAGTTCGTGTGTCAGCTGCCGTCAACACGCATTCCACCTGCGAAAGATCAAACGCCGAGGGATCGGTCGCACTCACGCGGTCGGTCCGCCAGCGACCATCAGCAGGGTCGACATAGCTCGGGAACAGCACCCATTTTCCGTCATTTTGAGGGACCAAAGCACAGCGTTCGATACTGGTGGTGTTGAGTGTGGCCTTGTGCCCCGTCCACACGGTCTCAAACGACTTGCCGTCCTGACTGCGGGCAATATGGATTTCAGCCCCCCGGTCCGGCTCGACGCCACGTGGTCGGCGGACCCGATAGACGAGATAGATCGCCCCATCCTGCGGGTCCTGTGTGACGGAAGGTGCACCAACCCAGAAACCCTTCCCTTCGCCCGTCGGTTCAACGACGACTGTTCCCTGATTAGGGTCGAACCTGTAGCCATTGCGGTCGTGCAGGTATCCAGTCGCCCATTGTCGGATCGGTCGTTCAGCCATGTTCGCTGCTTTCAGGAGTGGAAAGTGCCATCAGGAAGTTTCATCAACTTGAGCAATAATCATGCAACCGAGCATGATGGAGCAGGTTTCGTCACTTGTCCACCGGAGGACCGATCCGGTCGAAGTTGACACCGTGATCGGAACGGGATTCGTCATATGTGCGACCGGGAGATCAGCGAATGTTCGGTCAGATTCTCGATAGACTCTGCAAACCCAAGTTGAACATCCCCAGAAATGGTTGCACAATGAAAGGGAGAGGTTGAGGCGACAGGCACGGAGTCTGATGCCAATTGGGCCGACGAAAGGCATTCATTGTGACGGAACGATTTGACGACAAGGTGGCTCTCATCACCGGTGTGGGGGACAAGGGCATCGGCAGTGCGATCGCCGAGCGTCTCGCCTCGGAGGGGGCTGCGATCGCTGTCCTGTGGTGGGAACGCCCCCACAGATTGCTCAATCGGTTCGCCAAACGCGAGGTGCCTCACTTCGATGCCCATTGTGATGTGACCGACCAGTCTTCTGTCTCCGCTGCCATTGATGCCTGTATGGCAGAGTTCGGGCAGATCGATGTCATTGTCAACAATGCCGGAGTCGACACGCCTCAACACACAGCGGACATGACCGATGACGACTGGCAGTTGCAGCTGGACGTCAATCTCACGGGAGCCATGCGGATGATCCGCACAGCCTTGCCGTATCTCAGTGAGCCGAGCGGAGTGATCGTCAACATTGCTTCGGCGTTGGGACTCGCCGGTTGTGCCGGGTACTCGGCCTACAGCGCCAGTAAGGCGGGGCTGATCGGCATGACCCGTTCGCTGGCAATGGAGTTAGCTCCTCGAAAGCAACGTGCCGTCTGTGTTGCCCCTGCACTCGTGCATACGCCCATGATGCACCGCCATCTCGACTCCCTGACGACCGAAATGATTGAGCAGGTGCACGCCGCTCATCCCATCGGCATGGGCACTGTGCATGACGTCGCCAATGCGGTCGCCTTCCTGGCCAGCGATGAGGCAAGCTGGATTACCGGCACGGCTCTTCCGCTCGGATGGGTCGAAGGCTTCGCTCTCCCCGCAGACGGTTTAATCAACGCACAGGCGAATCTCCCGGCACAACAGGTTTCCCCGAGAGATGATGTCCCGGCGACCTCTCATCCAGCGACAGCCGCAGCAGCAGAAGCGACGGCTCACTGATAAGCGGCTCGGTGAGGAAAGGCGATGCGCAGGTGTGGTCCTTCATTGGTGGGGGTGCGATTGTTCACAGATTCCCGTCGGCGACTGTCTCACTGTTGAGAACTGCCTCAATTTCGAGAACCGTGTGCTGCTCGACCCCGAAGGACGTGGGATTGATGACTGTCGCATCTGTGACTCATGGGAGGATGAGGCTCCTGCCGAACCGCGTCGTGACGAACTGCGGCCATCAACCGCGCAACGTCGCTTGCGGGAGAAAACTCCCGCAGGATCATTTCCCGTTGTCAGCAACGAACTCCCACGGCGCGGCTCAGCAGGAGCTTCGCCCTCCCCTGAAAACTGACAGTCGGATGCAACCCCGTGGGGGTTGATGTTCTCGTCGCAATCTCGATCCCAGGGTGCGCTCGCTTCGCTTGCGACCCTGAGCTATGTGATGAGACCCCGTTGGGGTCAATCGCCATTTCGCCGACCGTTTACACAACACATTTTTCCCCATCGTCTGAATAGATGAACCACCACCAATTCAGGATTGCACCCGCGATTCACAAGCACACGGTTCGTCACTGACATTCGGCCCTCGCTCTGGGTAGAATCAATGTCGAGAATGGCGGAGTTCGCCCGTCCGCTGCACATGGGTCTGTCACAGGAGTGGTTTGATGAACGGCAAGCTGTTCTTTCCAGCGGTTTGTCTCGTCTCTCTTTTGCTGTCTGCCTGCGGAGAGAAGTCGCCGCCAACAAGACAAACGCCAAGCGAGCTGCCGTCCGGCGACGCCACACCCACCTCAAGTGAAGCGGAATCGGCGGACGAATACGCGGATCCCTATGGGGGCGGCTATGGCTCCTATTATTCAGCTGGCAGTATCTCCTTCATCAATGATGTCGCCACCAACGTGGATGTCGGGGACGAGATCACCAGCCTGTCATTCACCGATGTCGACGGCACCGAGACAGCACTCGCAGACTACGTCGGCCAGAAGTCGGTCGTGCTGGTCATCACCCGTGGGAACACGAACCCCATCTGTCCGTACTGCACGACCCAGACGTCGCGACTGATCTCCAACTATCCCAAGTTCGAGGAGCGAAACGCCGAGGTCATCGTCGTCTACCCAATTGAGCACAACAGCGATCAGCACCGTCTGGACAGTTTTCTGGAAGCCTCCAAGAAAAGACTGGACGACCCGGCCCAGCCCGTGCCGTTCCCGATCCTGCTTGACGTCGAACTCAAGGCTGTCGACCAACTGGGAATCCGCAAGGACCTCTCCAAGCCGGCGACCTACGTTCTCGATCCAGACGGCCAAGTTCGATTCGCCTACGTGGGAGCCGACTTCAAGGACCGCCCGAGTGTCGATGCGATCATCAAGGAGTTAGACGCCATCGCCCCCGCCAGCGAAGAGGACGGTGCTTCCGAATGACGTGGCGACTGATCCCTGCTGTCCGCTCTCCAGTCGCCTGACCGCTTGTTTTGCCTCTTGTGATGAACACCGACTCCCTGTCAGCATCTTCCGAAGACTTCTTCCGCATCGCGGAAGAGCTGGTCATGTTGACGAAGGACGAAGTGCTCATCATTACCGAGGCGATGAAAAAATCGGGATCGGCCCCCGAGCAAATCGCGCAGCAGAAGGGTTACCTCGACGCCGCTCAAATCGACATTATCGAGACGCTCCTGCATCCGACGGACACGGTGCCGGGATACGAGATCATCAATGTGCTCGGGCAGGGGGGCATGGGGGTCGTCTACCGGGCGCGGCAGTTGAATCTCGATCGCATCGTGGCACTCAAGACGATCCTGATCTCGCGGATGGCAGACAAGTCGACCGCTGGTCGCTTCGCCCAGGAAGCTCAAACGATCGGCAAGCTCAGGCATCCCAATATCATTGCGGCTTATGACTTTGGCCAGCACGAAGGACGTCTGTTCCTGTCAATGGAACTCGTCGAAGGCGAAGACGTCGAGGCTATGCTCCGCGATCGGGGACGTCTCGATGAGTTGTCCGCCTGGTCACTCGCACGACAAGCGACGGCCGGCCTCGCCCATGCTGATCATCTGGGGGTCGTGCATCGCGACATCAAGCCGGCCAATCTGTTGCTCGTCGATCCCCCGGAAGGCTTCTCGCTGCCGGAGGGCCTGCAGATGGTCAAGGTCGCCGACTTCGGTCTCGCCTTCCTCGCTGACGATCAACAGGCTCACACGCGACTGACCAGCGACAACTCGGCTGTCGGCAGTCCTCACTACATGGCCCCCGAACAACTCACAGAGATGGACGTTGACTTCCGGGCCGACATCTACGCACTCGGTGCGACCGTGTACCACATGCTCGCCGGCCGTCCGCCGTTCGGTGGACTCAACCTCTCGCAGATCATTGCTCAAAAACTGTCCGGAGAGTTCAAGAATTTGAGCGAACGCTGTCCGGATATCTCCACTACCTCGTGTCAGCTGGTGGATCGTATGCTGGCTCGTGAACCTGCTGAGCGACCGGCCGACTACGACACGTTGCTGAAGGACATTGATGAACTGATCCATTCGCTTGACCGGTCCGGTCCCGTGAGTGCAGTGGCTGAGACGGAACCCGATCGCGCGATGAGAACGGGTGTCATTTCGACTCAAGACACTCAGTCCATGCCGTCTGCTGATCTGACAACGGACAAGTCACCCCGTCCTCCAGAGCAGGCGGCTCCTCCTGGTCGTCGTCGGCTGTGGGCAGTCGGTGCAGTTGTTCTCGTACTTGGGATTGGAACGACAGCCTGGCTGTCGCGGGACCGTGCAGAGCCGATCCCGGTCCCCCAACAGGTGAAGATGCTAGACGTCGGTTTCACAACTCCCTTGTTTGTCGGGAACAGTTTCAAAGGGTGGATACGGCGAAAGGGCAACTGGGTCACCGGCAAAGACGATGAGGGTGGATTCGTCATCAAAGGCACAAATGGTGTTGCAGAGCGGCAACTGTTCAAACAGGGTGAAAGGGGTGAACGTATCCCGTTGGAGTTCTACCGATTGGAGATTTCTGTTGACCCGCACGAAGCGACCGCAGTCGAGGTGCACTTTGGCCTGCTGGACGTGCCTGGATTTGACGGATTTCGATACGTGGTTCGTCTTGATTCCTCAGGGGTCACGCCCGGAACACGGTCAGCCGATCTCGAACCATTTGAACCGCGTGGAACGACAAGTCGTCATTTCAAAGACTTTGCCGGGCCACATGAGGTCAAGGTGGAACATCAACCCTCCGGCTGGTTCGTGACAGTCGACGGACAGGAGCTACCCGGACTTGCCCCACTGGCTGTCGCACTTTCGCCAACGGATGGCGCCGATGTGCCTCGCCCCCTTCCCGGTTTCCGCATCGCTGCCGAGCAAGGTCCCGCGTGGTTCTCCGATATCCTGATTCAAGAGCTTACGCCAGTGGAAGTAATCGCCGAATAGCATACAAGCGATGGGTGGCAGGGTCAGTAGCGAAGCGGATGGCCCTGGCATTTTGCGTCCACCCGCGCCGGGGCCTTTCGCTTCGCTTCAGACCCCGCCACCCGTCACACCCCTACGCTCTCACCTTACGAATGCTCCCCGCCAGAAACTGATGACGTCGATTGAACAAGCGGCGATACCCCAGCAACACGGCAGACGTCGTCCCCAATGCAGTCCCGGCGGCGATCAGAAACATGATCACAATCTGATACCGTACGGCTGCCATTGGCTCAGCGCCTGCGAGAATCTGTCCCGTCATCATGCCCGGCAGACTCACCAGGCCTACGACCATCATCGAATTAATAATTGGCACCATGCCCGTGCGAATGGCGTTGGCGACGAAAGGCTTTGCCGCCTCCCACCGCGTCGCCCCCAGACACAGCCGCATCTCAACCTCTGCCCGACGTGATGTGAGCTCTTCCGTCAGTCGATCCAGACCGAGTGAGATGCCGTTGAGCGTGTTGCCGAGGATCATCCCCATCAGAGGAATTGCATACTGGGCTGGGCTGGATGACCACACAGCCGGAGAGATGACGCCCGTCAATGCAACTCCCAGCACGACCCAGGCGCTGGCCATCACTGCCGTCATGCTGTTTAGCCACACGCCCGGATAACGACGCTCGGTCCGTCTGACTGCGGACACTCCCGCAATCGCCGACATCGCTAACATCAGCCCCACGATCGCCAGCCAGTGACTGGCTCCGAAGATCCACTTCAGAACATATCCCAACAGCAGGAGTTGCACGACCGTCCGCACGGCAGCGATCAGCAGACGCCGTTCCAAGCCAAGACCGAGGGCAAGCGAGATGGCCCCGTTGACGAGAATCAGCAGGGCCGCCACTGTTACGTCGAGGGTGGACAGATCGTGGTAGCTCACGGTTGCCCTCCCGCAATGTCAACGATCTGTGCTCGGTCCATCCGAATGATGCGGTCAGCCAATCGCCCCGCCTGTGCCTCATCGTGCGTCACAATCAGCATGGCCCGGTTCCCGTCCTCCTGCATCCATTGACACAACAGAGACTCGACTTGAAAAGACGTCTGTTGATCCAGTGAAGACGTCGGCTCGTCGAGCAGCAAGACAGCCGGGTTCAGTTGCATGGCCCGTAGCAGAGCCACGATCTGCGACTCGCCGCCGGACAGATCGGTCGAAGTTCGATCCAGAAAGGCAAGCTCGCGTCCCAGTCCCTTGAGGCGTGATGCGATCCGATCTTCATCAAGTGACCGAGCCGCGTGACTGTTGAACGAAAAGGGCAACGCCAGATTGTCGCGGACGGTGCCTTCGATCAACGTCGAACGCTGTTGAACATAGATCACCTGTGAGCGGTAGTGCGGCACCCCCTCTGGTGTGATGACATCACCTCCCAGACGGAGATCACCCCCGTTCAATGCATCAAGCATCGCCAGGGCACGCAGCAGAAGTGTCTTCCCCGAACCCGGCGGGCCGATGAGGGCGACAGTCTCGCTGGCGGACAAGGACAGTGAGACTCCGTCGAGGAGGAGAATTCCATCCTCGGCAACACGACGCAACCGCTCGGCGTGCAACAGCGAATGCGGTTCACTCGTGGTCACTTGATCTGACCGCTGCCGTGGACAACGTATTTGTAGGTCGTCAGCTCATTCAAGCCACAAGGTCCCCGGGCGTGGAAGCGGTCGGTGCTGATGCCGATCTCAGCGCCGAGGCCGAACTCGCCGCCGTCGTTGAAGCGGGTGCTCGCATTGACCATCACGGCTGCAGAGTCGACCGAAGTCGTAAACAGATTGGCGGCTCGAAGATCATTAGTCACGATGTTGTCGGTGTGGTGCGAACCATACTTCTGGATGTGCTCCATCGCTGTGGCGATGTCATCCACGACGCGGACCGACAGAATGAGGTCGAGGTATTCGGTGTGATAATCCTGGTCTGTCGCTTCCTTCGCAAAGGGGACCAGTTCACGTGTGCGGGCATCGCCGCGAATCTCACACCCGGCTTCCTGGAGCTGTGCAGCGGCGGTTGGGAGAAACTCTGCTGCACAGTCTGCGTGCACCAACAGCGTTTCGAGTGCATTGCATACGCCTGGTCGTTGGCACTTACTGTTGAGGGTGATCGCAGCAGCCATGGCGAGGTCGGTCGACTTGTCGACGTACACGTGGCACACGCCATCGAAATGTTTGATCACGGGCATCCGAGCTTCGCTCGCCACACGTTCGATCAATGACTTCCCGCCGCGAGGGATCGTAACGTCGATCTTATCCGCCATCTGCAGGAAGTGACCGACCGCTGCCCGGTCAGTCGTCTCGACGAGTTGGACCGCGTGCTGCGGCAAGCCGATTTCATCGAGTGCTTCGACGAGGAGGGTGTGGAATGCCTGATTGCTGTGCAATGCCTCTTTGCCCCCTCTCAGGATAACAGCGTTCCCACTCTTCACGCAGATGGCCGCTGCATCGACCGTGACGTTCGGCCGAGACTCGTAGATGAAGAACACCACCCCCAAAGGAACACGCACGCGTGTCACCAATAGCCCGTTCGGTCTCACATTGCTGTCGATCACCTCGCCGATCGGATTCGGCAGCAGAGCGATCTCCTCAAGGGCGAGGGCAATGCTCTCCAGTCGTTCGTCGGTCAGCCGCAGTCGATCGATCGCTGCAGACGTGAGGCCATACTTGGGTGCCTGCTCCAGATCCTTCGCGTTCGCAGCGATGAGTTCATCGCCCCGCTGGCGGATGAGGGCCGCTGAGCGATGCAGCCAGGCGTTCTTCTGTTCGCCTGTCGCAGCCACGAGAGCACGCGAGGCAGTCTGTGCCTGCTCTGCGAGTTGACGTGTGTATTCGGCGAGTTCTGTCATGGTGTTATCATCCATGACATCGAATGATGCCGCAAGCGTGATTCGTCCGGCTTCAGCGGGGCAGGGAGAGATCGACTTCGGTGGCCACTTGCCTTGGCGGGGGGATCAGCCCGTTCTGTCCGACATTGAGAATCAGATCGACACGCTTGTCGCGAGAGACGTCCGGAAAGCGGTCGCGGAGATAGCCCGTGAGGATGGCGTCCCCAGCGATGTCGTCTGCGAGCATCTGACGCTTCAGTTGCTCGGACTCGGTCGTCCCGTATTTTCGTTCGAGCCGCTCGCGCAGAGCTGGCTTGTCGAGAGCCACCTGATAGGCGGAGAACTTCTGTTTGGCAATCATTGCCAGGCGAACGGCCCGCTGACGCTGCATCTCATACATCAGCACGTGATCGGTCGCGTTGTCCAGTTCGACGAAGCGATCCGGATTCTGACCGAGAATGATGGCGGCTGCTCGTTGGCGCACCTCGAAGGGCAGATCCCAGTTGTACAGGTCAGAATCTGCAGTCGCGGAGATCACGGATGACGTCACTGTCGCGGGAAGCTGCACGACCGCCGGCATCTCCCAGCGATATCGAGTGTAGGCGTAGGTCAGCACCACGCCGACCGCGAGACCGCCCAGAAACTTGCCAAGGCTGAAGACGTCACTGTCAGACGATGTCATCGCAAACTCCGTAGAACGAGCTGCCAGCTTGTTCTCATCAAGTCCCTGACCTGCGAGACGATCGAGCAAGCTGGCAGCTTGCTCGACGTGGTGGTCAGACGTTGGGATGGGCGCAAAAAAGTGGGCACCGGCATGATACCGGTGCCGCGAGGGGTGAGGATTCACTCTGGTTCTCGCACCGGATTTTCGCCCGGCCACTGGGTCGTATTCAATTAGCTGCAATGACAGGCAATGTCGGACCATCGGTCGCCTGGCGAGCCGGAGTACTGCGACGCGAGGGACGCCAGCCGACGGTCGTCTCCTCGGCTTTGAGAGCCGGTTTGACTCGGTTCTGTCCAAAACTGTCGAGTCCGAAGGGAGCCGGCTCATCAGTCGCTGCGGGCGTTTGAGGTTGGGCAGGCTGACGCTGCTGAACAGGAGCCTCAAAGCTTTGCTGCTTGATTGATCCACCAGCTGTCCGACGAGCCGCTTCCTGCTTCTTGCGGATGGCTTCTGCCTCAGCAGTGCGATCGGGAGTCGGGCTCAACGCGGTCGTTGTGCCGCTGCCACCGCCGTACGGGTCAACGTAGGCCATGCGGGTCCGGGTGCCGACGGCGACCGTCTTGGTCTCCGTGTAGGGCACGCTGACGGTCACTTCTTTTTCCTCATACTCGGTGATCTGACGGGCGACACGTTGGGTCGTCTCGTACGGCTCCATTTGTGCGACATTGTAGGTCACCTGGCGAGTTGTGGGGATGGCGACCGTTCGCTGCGTGGGGACACTGACCGTCCGCACATCGGGCACGAAATGACGTTGCGTGATGTAGTTCGGTGTGAAGGCCATCCGCATTTCATAGCTTTGACGGTTCATCCAGCCGAGCAGACCCGGACGACGATCGTAGTCGCAGGAACAGCCCTTCTGGACCGGCTGACGCTGAGTCACCCAGCGGCTGTTGTTCACCGTCTGCTGGCGACATTCGGTGATGTTCTGGTACTGAACCGAAGGCACCTCAGCCGTCTTCTGCACCATGATCTGTCGGTAAGCTGTCACCGGTTTTTCTTCATAGACGGTGCGCACGACCGGCTGCTTGATCTTGCGAGTTTCCTGGCGGTACTTCACGACCGGAACGTCGCGGTACACGGTCTCCTGCACCTGCTGCATGCAGGGGTTGACGGCGACTGATTGCACCGCACAGGGGTTGGCCATCGCCACTTGCCCATAAATGGGGGCAGCGGCGGCAGGTGCGATTGCCGGCTGGCAATCGCAATTGTTACCGAAGGGACCCCATTGGGCCTCGGCGTCATGAGTAAGAGCAACGAGTGTGAGAGCAATCGCGAAAGAGCGAACGCTCCAAAGTTGGAGAATCGGCATCGTACTTTTCCTACCGCTCGCGGGAAGAGATGGGAGAGGGTCAAGACAGGGATCGTGGAGACGACCGACACAGACTGACTGTGGGCGGGGGGGACAACTGAAGTTGGTGATGCGAACGCTCACCGGGTCTTCAGCCTTCAGTTCGGCGAATGCCGCCGGTCGTTATCCAAGTGGGTCGGGGTTTTACGACACTTTTCCAGAGGGGTCAAGACGGACAGCAGGAATTGCCGGTCGGTTCTCGGACGGTTTGTTGTTTTTACATGGAGTGAGAGAGTCAGTCCCCCGGCTGCTCAAAGCAGCCGGGGGACTTCGTGGCTACAAAGCCTGCTGGCCCAGCGGTGTCGCCGGACGAAAGAGTTGCTCACACAGACCCCGACTGCTGACAACGCCCCGGACCGTGTCACCGTCTTTAACAACGCCGAACACCTCTCCCTCGATTTGCAATTGTCGGAGGGCATCCAACTTGGAAGCTGCAGGTGGAAGTTCGGGCATCGTGCGAAACAGGGCCGGCAAGGGACGGCTGTCAGTCAAAACATCGATGACCCGGACGTAGGCGTGCCAATCTTCGTTGGATGACTCATGATGGATCGCAACAATCGGTGTTGCAAATCGACGTGCATACTTGAGGATCTCTTCACGATTCGCCTGCTCACTCACACCCAGCACACGGTCCTTCGGAGTCATCGAGTCCGTGACCGGCTGGGGTGCCGTCTGCAGGACACCATTGGCCAGGCGGTTTTGCACGTCGGTCAACAAACCTTCGCGTCTCCCTTGAGTCATTAATTGCACCAGCCGACTGCGTCCGAGCAGTAGCTCCGATCGCCGTCCCGCTGCGGGGTGCAGGCGTTCGGTCAACTTGGTGACCCCCACGAGCGGCCAACTGGCCGGCAACAGCAGGTAGTAGTACACCATGAACAACGTCGAGTCGCGCCGCAGTAAACTCAGTGGAGCCCGGTAGTACAGGTTCTTCGGCAGCAACTCGCCAAACAGGAACACCACAGGTGCGAGCAGCATGGTCCACATGATCTCCGTCATGGCTGTCACTTCACCCACAACGACGACGACACCCCAGCTGATCGCGAAGGTCGTGAGGTAATTCGCCAAGTTGTTGCCTACAAGCGTCGTGGCGACAAAGTACGCCGGCTTGCGAGCGAACCACATCAGCCGCTTGGCAACACGGTCGCCCGCTTGCGCATCGATGCTCAACCGCGGAAAGCTGATTCGATAAAATCCTGTCTCCGATCCACTAAAAAATGCCGACAGACGAACCCCGATCAAGAACAACATCAGCACGAACAGCGGTTCCAGCCAACTCATCGTTTCAACTCCAACAGCTGAAACTGGCCACGCATCGGATAACGACATGTCCGCCATTCAGCGTCTCTGATGATAACATCCAGATCTCGTTCGACAGCCATCTGGACAAACTCGATCAGCGGGGTGCGACCAGGGTCAGCAATCCAGCAACATCCGTCTTCGGTCAACATCGTCTCCAAGAGATTCAACAAGGGCTCGTGAAATCGCACCTCGTACAGCACATCGCAAGCCAGGATCACGGGGAAGCGTTGAGCTGGCGGATCACGCCAGTCGAGCGTCCTCACGTCTGCATGCGGAAAACCACTGAGGGCCGCATTGTGTCGGGCTGCCCCAATTGTCGTCTGCTCGCCGTCCGTGATCTCGACATTCCAACCTCGAAGCAGACCGGCAATGCCGACAAGCCCCAAGCCACATCCGACTTCCAGCATCGGTGTCCCAATCGGCCATTTCGCCTTCGCAAGGAGACGAGACATTGTTGTTGCAGCAGGCCACAGGGTCGCCCAATAGGGCATCGCGTCGTCCAGACGGCTCGCTTCCAGCACATCCGGCAAGTCCAACAAAGCATCAGGAGTCACCGGCATCATGAAGTCAATAGACGTCCAACCAACATCAATGACCGACTTTCGCCAGCCACCCGGAACTAACGGAAGTGGGTGAGTTTCAGCGACGCGTTGATCGACTTCAGGAGACTCGATTGACACTTGTTTTGGTAATCTGCTGTGATCCATGGTCAGGATCGTTCGTTTCTCCAAGGAAGAGGGACTTCCAGCGAACTGCTCGTGTCCCTGTATTCACAACATTGTAGGTCAAGTTGATGTCCGTCACACCGCATCCCGACTGGGTGTACTACGTCTGCGGCGTCCTGCTGCTCGTTGGCAATCTGTCGGCGTGGGTGGCCACGCTGTTCATGTTGCCGGGCAACTGGCTGATCGTGGGCTTCGCCGCCCTGTTCGCCTATTTCCTGCCGGAGAATGAGCAGAATCTGGGCTTCGGCTGGGCGTTCGTCGCAGTCCTCGGCGGACTGGCACTGCTGGGTGAATTCGTCGAGTTCTTCGGCAGTGCCTCCAAGGCCAAACAATATGGTGCCAGTCGCCGCTCAATGGTGCTCTCGATTCTCGGAGCCATGCTGCTTGCGACCGTCGGCGGAGTCGTCGGCGCACCAATCGGCTTGATCGGCGGAGTTGTACTCATGCTGGTCGGCGGAGCCGCCGGAGCCTTTGCAGGGACATATCTCGGTGAGACATGGAAAGGCCGACCGCGTGAGGAGCGCATGGCCGTCAGCCGCGCGGCTCTGTTCGGTCGTCTGTTCGGCACGGCGGGCAAGCTCATCATCGGCATGGCGATGGTCTGCCTGACCACGATGGCCGCGTTTTACTTCTGATCCAAAGTAGCCATCACGCTCCGCGTGATGAGCGGAACAAGGGCGACCTTGCGACAAGCTTGAATGCGTGTGAATCAGCCTGCCGTCACGCGGAGAGGGTGTCAGTTTTTGAAGAGCGGACACACACTCCGTAGGACGGACTTCCAAGTCCGTCCAGAAACACCTTCAAAACGGTGATGACGAGCAAGGGACCAAGGAATGGACGGATTTGGAAATCCGTCCTACGAA
>JAJDEJ010000156.1 GCA_029259815.1 Planctomycetaceae bacterium
TATCGCCTGCTCAGTTGGACGCCGTCCCTGGAGAGTCTGTTCCGCATCCACGATTGCGTGAGTCTGCCGCTGCGTCATTAGCGCGCGAGTTCCACGAAGCCGAAGTCCGGATGCTTCGGTCCCGCCGCCAACGCCCAGCCCCCGAAAGTCAACCAGCATGCCCCATCATAATCCGAATCAAACCCCGGCCTCCCACGGCCACCGTTCGCCAACGCACGCCATAAACACACATTAACCACAACCCAGGAACGCTTGTTCAAGGGTTAGTAGCTCACATCACAGCGCCCCACAACGGGGACACTACCTTCGTGACTGATGCCCCCGCATCGGTACAATGACACCATGAGCGAGCAACGCGAAGATCGGAGGAGTAGCGTCTGGTGGATGGTCTTGCTGATGCCGACACCAGTTCTGTATGTGCTGAGCTGTGGCCCCGCTTTCGTGATTGTGGGCAAGACTATGCCCAGTGACTGGACGATCGATCATTACAGGACTGTCTACGAGCCGGTAAGGTGGCTCGCCGATCACACTGGCACGATGGACCTACTGCTTCGATACCTCAAGTGGTGGATTCATCTGTTCTCCTGACCCGCTCTCGACAACTCGCGTGCCAACTGCCAGAAATCGTGATTCAAACAAGGACACTACCCAGAATCCGGTGTCACGATTCCCAACTGTCGACCGTGTTTGGGTTCAAGTCTGCGGATGATCGCGACTGCTCCTCTGAAAACGCTTTTGGGTGATGATCCGTGCGGGGGCTCTGCGGTGGGACGAACGATCGGGGGGTTCGTTAACTCTCGCTCGGTCATGGGGTTGCGGATCGAGGAAGGTTTGCTCAAGTCCCTCCGATTTCTTGACCATGTCCCGCAGTGGAGTAGAATCTCTCTGTGGGGTGAGTGTCGATGAGCGGGGCCGGTTGTGGCTGTTCGTTCACTTGTCACAGGGGTTGACGAGAGACGACACTCACCAGTTGTGGCGGCCTCCCTGAGGTCGTATTGATGGCTGGTTGTGAGTGTCACAAGTTGCGTGTGACGCCTTCGACTGGTCAGCAATTTCCTTGTCATCGTGTCGCATGCGGAGGTGCTGGTGTCTGCTGAGCAGTCGAGCGATTTCAAGGAAGCGGTTCGTGCTCAGACGGACATTGTCAGCCTGATCGGCGAGACAGTGCGACTGCAGAGTACACGTGGAGGGCGAGAGTTTGTCGGCCTGTGCCCCTGGCATGATGACAACAATCCGTCGATGCGCGTGTATCCCGACCAACAGTCGTATCGCTGCTGGGTCTGCAATGTGGGTGGAGACGCCTTCACGTTTGTGATGGATTCAGAGCACGTCGAGTTTCGGGAAGCGCTTGAGATTCTTGCGGTGAGAGCAGGTGTGCCAATTCCGGCGCGGAGTCAACAGCGACCGGGACCACCGGGACTTGACAAGGCGAAGCTACTCGAAGCGTTGTTATGGGCCCAAGGGTTGTTTGAGCAATCGCTCAAGAGTGACCCGGTCGCGGAACCGGCGCGAAGGTATCTGGCGGAGCGGGGCTTTACGCAGGAGACGATTGACCAATTCCGACTCGGATATCATCCCAACGACTGGACCTGGCTACTCGATCGGGCAAACGGGCGGTTCACACAAGAGCAGTTGAAGGCAGCGGGCCTGACGAACGAACGTGAGAATGGTTCGGGTCAGTTTGACTATTTCGTTGATCGGGTGTTGTTTCCGATTCACAACGAAAGGGGGCAACCTGTCGGCTTCGGGGGACGTGTTTTACCAGGGGCAGACGCTAGTTTTGGCAAATACTTCAACAGCAATGAGAACGCAGTCTTCCATAAAAGTCGTCTTGTTTACGCTTTGAATCACGCCAGAGAGGCGATGAAGGACTCGAACACGGTTGTTGTGACTGAGGGGTACACGGATTGCATTACCTTGCATCAAGCCGGCTTACGCAATGTGGTCGCGACGTTGGGAACGGCGCTGACAGAGATGCAGGTCACGACGATCAAACGGTTTGCACAGAGAGTCGTGCTTGTCTATGACGGCGACGAAGCGGGGCAGAACGCATCTGAGCGAGCCGTCTCCCGTTTCCTCGCACAAGACGTAGACTTGCGTATTCTGACGTTGCCAGCCGGTGAAGACCCGGCCGACTTTGTCACACAACACGGACCCGAACGACTGCAACAGATGATCGACGACGCTCCCGAAGCCTTCGACTTTGTATTCAATGCGTCCCGCAATCGGCACGGGCTGCAGACGGTCGACGGACGGCAGCGGATTCTGGGGGACATCGTCACAATGATGGCGGAGGTGCCACGACTGGCGAAGAACGTGCGGGAAGACCTGCTGCTGCATCGCACGGCCGAGCGACTGGGGCTGTCAGAGGTGGTGGTGCGCGAACAATACAAGCAAGCGCGGCAGGGAGTGCCTCAGCGACGGACTCCACCGAGCGGCACGATGCATCGCGTCGATCGACCGGAGATCCCGGCGACTGTCATGCGGATTCTGCAAGGACAGCCGACGCGAGATGACCGACTGGAATGCGATCTGCTTCAATGCCTTATCGGCGCGCCGGAATGGACAACGAAGATTCGACAAGAGATCGGCACCGACGATTTCACCAACCCGTCCCTGCGAACGATCGCCGAAGCGTGCTTTGACATCGACGAAATGGGTGACGAAACACTAGCCTTTAGCCGCTTGCTCTCTGCGTTGGATGACAACGAACCCGCGAAACAACTCACTGTGTGGTTGGGAGAGCAGGCGAGTACGAAACAGATCGAAGACAAACTCCGCGTGCCTGCGGACACGAACAACGAAAGCAACAGGACGGACGACTGTCCCCTCCTCCTTCGGCGGTCTCTTGAGAACCTAACATGTCGCCGGGATGAACAGTCGAATCAGCGGATCGCATTGGAGCTATCCGAACAGTGCGAGGGAACGCGCTCTCTGGACGACGAAACGGAAAAACTCTTGCGTCAGTTTTCGGATTTTCACCAGAAGCGAGCATCCAAGAAAGCAACGGGGTGAGACGGTCTTCTCCTGACCCATCTCTCACTTCGTTCCAGCACTCCCGGAGGAAGCAACTGTGCATCGACTTGACCAAAACCTCAGCGACCTCATTCAAACCGGCAAGAAGCAGGGCTATCTCACATTCACGCAGGTGAACGACTATCTGCCGGATGAGGACGTCAACCCCGAGAAGCTTGACCACCTGCTGATGTCCCTCGAAGAGTTGGGACTGCAGATCAAAAATGTCGTTGGCAATGGCGGACCAAGGACTGCCACCAACGGTAAGACGCATCGCAACGGCAAGGCGAAAAGCAAGCCCCGCGAACTCAACGAGGCGGAGACGACCCGGCGTATCGACGATCCGATTCGCATGTACCTCACACAAATGGGCGAGATCCCACTGCTCACGCGTGCTGAGGAAATCTCACTGTCGAAGACAATCGAGATCACGCGAAAGAGGTTTCGTCGGCAGTTGCTGGAGAGCGACTACGCCATGCGGTCTGCGATTGACCTGTTGTCCAAAGTGCACAACAGCGAGTTGCCCTTTGACCGAACGATCAAGGTGTCGGTCACCGAGGGGCTGGAGAAAGAGCAGATTCTCGGTCGGATGCCTCACAACTTGAGGACGCTCCAGCATCTGCAACAGCTGAACATCGCCGACTTCGAGATCTCTCAAGACTCGGCGTCATCAGAATCGCAGCAAAGGGCAGCGTGGGAGGCCATCACCGAGCGTCGCCGCAAGATGGTCACGCTGGTTGAGGAGATGAGCCTGCGGACCCAGCGGTTACAGCCGATCATGAAGAAGCTGGAGCAGATCTCCGAGCGGATGACGCTTCTGCAACGGGAGATTCGCCGGGTCAGCCGGTTGAAGTCCGGCAAGGACGAACGTGCGAACCTGCAACGGGAACTGCACGATCTGATGTCCACCACGCTGGAGACTCCCGATACGCTCAAGGCCCGCATGAAAGAGATCGCTGCCCGGTTCGATGGCTACGAGAAGTCGATGAAGGACCTCTCCGGCGGTAACCTGCGGCTCGTGGTCTCCATCGCCAAGAAGTACCGCAACCGGGGCCTAAGCTTCCTCGACCTCATTCAAGAGGGGAACACGGGCCTGATGCGGGCGGTCGACAAGTACGAGTACCGACGCGGGTACAAGTTCTCGACCTACGCCACTTGGTGGATTCGACAGGCGATCACGCGAGCGATCGCTGATCAGGCACGGACCATCCGGATTCCGGTGCATATGATCGAAACGATGTCCCGACTCCGTCGCATCAGCAAGGAGTTGGTGCAGAAGCTCGGACGCGAACCGACGATGGAAGAAACGGCAGCGGCAGCGGACGTCAGCCTCGAAGAGACCCAACGCGTATTGAAAATCTCGCGTCACCCCATTAGTTTGGATAGACCAATTGGCGAAGGAGAGGACAGTTACTTCGGAGACTTCATCGAAGACAACCGGGGAGACAACCCGGTCAGCGCGGCTGCTCAAGAGATGCTTAAGGACAAGATTGACCACGTGCTCAAGACCCTGACCTATCGTGAACGCGAGATCATCAAGCTGCGATACGGCTTGGGTGACGGGTACACGTACACGTTGGAAGAGGTCGGTCGCATCTTCCGAGTGACTCGCGAGCGGGTGCGACAGATCGAGGCCAAAGCGGTCCGGAAATTACAACATCCGGTGAGGAGCCATCAATTGAAGGGCTTCCTCGACCGGCTCACAGCGGGAGCCCCCAATTGATCCCACGCCGCCGATTGTTGCAAGACGATCGGCGGTTTTTCATTGGGATCACTGGTGGCGAGAATGTCACCATGAGTAACATCAAGTCAACACTCACATGAAACCCGGCTTTTCCAGGAAAGCCGGGTTTCTTTTCGATTCACCTGGTTACGGTCCCACGACGGACCGCACGGAGTCCACGGTCAATGACGGACATGAATGCAGGTTTACGTAAGTTGCATGCCCTGCTCACGCAATTGGGCGAAGTGCGAGACGAGTTGGCGCGAGGTCCTCGGCAGGTCAAAGCTCGCGAGGCATTGGTTGAGAAGGCGGAAGTCGAGTTGGAGACGAAGCGTGAAGCACTCAAACAGGCCAAGGCGAGTGCTGATCGCAAGGCACTTGACCTCAAGACGAACGAAGCCAAGATCGCAGACCTGCAAGCCAAATTGAACGCGGCGTCATCCAACAAGGAGTTCGACGTCATCAAAGGACAGATCGATGCGGACACTGTCGCCAACAGTGTGCTGGAAGACGAAATCTTGGAGGTTCTTGAGACTGTCGACCGACTGCAAATTGCCACTGGCGAAGGCGAACAGCACGTCGTCCTGACACGTGAAGAACGCGACAAGCGTGCGCAGGCGGTCGCTGCGGCCGAGAGCGGGCTGCAATCTCAAGTCAAGGAGTTGGAAGCACAGGTCAAAGAGGCCGAGAAGATTCTCAGCGGAGACGCAGCGGCCAACTACCGCCGTCTTGTGGAGGCCCACGGGGCTGATGCACTGGCAGCCGTTGATGGAACCATCTGCACAAACTGTTATGTCGCCATCACCCCACAAATGCGAGTTGGACTGAACTCCGGCAAATTGATTTTCTGCAACTGCAGTCGGCTGCTGTTCGTGCCCGTCGAGAGTTGAGTGAGCGGTTTGTGGGTTGATTCACCGCGGAGGCGCAGAGACGCGGAGGACGCGCGGAGTTGTCGTTCGTGAATCCTGAGTCGATTCAGCCATCAAAGCCCGCGAAGATTCCTCAAGGGAACGATGCCTGAGGAACTTCTCCTCGCGTCCTCCGCGTTGAAAGTGATTCGTCGATGAGGCAGATCACTCCAAAGTTGCCAGAACGCATCGTCCCTGTGGTCTTTGGGCATCATCTCTTCGCTCACGGTTGAATGCTGCTCGAATGTCGCTCGTCACAACTGTTGGCAGACGAGCGAGTTAGCCATTTCGACATCTCGAACCCCCAATTGCACGCGTCTCTGGCGTGCTGCTTGCGTGAGGTAGTCCATTCACCGTGTTCGTGAGCACGGGTTGGACCTCTCAATGAGCAGCACGTCAGGAGACGAAATGGCCGAACGTAAGAACCTTGATGGACTGACCCTCAGCGATCATGACGGCACACGCCTCATGAACCTCGGAGACATGGAGATCTGGGACGGAGCAGACCTGTCGCTGCTCCGCGACGGTCTGAATCATGTCATCCTCAATGAAAAGCACCAGTCGGTTGCCGTCGATATGACCTGTGTGAAGTACGTTCCCAGTGGCTTCTTCGGGATGCTGTTTGACTGGTTCGAAAAAGGCGTGAGTGTCCGCCTGTTTGCTCCCCAGGAACGCGTAATCCAGATGCTGTGGTTTCGGCAGTTCTTCGTGGCCGATTCCGACGGTTGGTACAACCTGCACCATGGACGTCCGATCGAGGAACAGGAAAGTGCTGAAGAATGGACACAGGAAGAATGGGCTGCCCAGCAGGATCGCGAGACGCCCGTCGCGGCCACTCGCTGAATGTGAAACATCGGATCACTCATTGAAGTGATGCAGCGATGCGAGCCTGCAACTCGGTCGACGACAGACCACTGATAACGAATGTCTTTGAGGATGATGTCTGCCCCCGGAGCAGCGTGACTTGCGACCGTTTGAGTCCCAAAGCCGCAGCGATCACTCGGGCGAACTGTTTGTTCGCCTTGTCCTTCTCCGGTGCTTGAGTGACGGCGACCTTCAAGCGGCCATCGTGCATTCCCACGATGCCGTCCTGCCGTGCATTTGGCTGAGCATGCACGGGGAGCAAAATGCCATCGTCCGTCTGTGTCAATTCGATCATTTGTGATGGTGACAGGATTGTGCGGACGTGATTGGTGAAACACGATCTGGCCGAGTGCATGGTCACTGAGTCGACGATGATCCTGGACATCCGTTAGAGTGCAAGTGTCGATGAATGAGTCTACCTGCTGCTGACCTCAACCCCCAACGCCACACCGTGTCTTCTCGTGACGAGATCCTGAGCCGTGTCCGTCTGCATCAGCAGAACGACGTGACACCAACGACGCCCTTCACGGAAGGGATTTTGTTTGCAGACCCTCACGCGCACTATGCAGAGATTCTGAGTTCAGTTGGGGGACGATGCGAGCGTGTTACGACGCTGGCTGATGCATCGGCGCACTTGGAAGGGTTGGTTCAATACACATCAGCCGCGAAGACGTGTTCGCTGGTCGAGGGGGTGGGGATAACGAACTTTGATCTTCAAGCGGTCTCAGATCCGCACGATGTGGAGGACGTGGACTTCGCGATTCTTCCCGGACAACTGGCGGTCGCAGAGAACGCTGCTGTGTGGGTGTCGAGTCATGACCCGGTCCATCGCATCCTACACTTTCTCACACAGCACCTGGCACTCGTTGTTCCGAGCGCTCGTGTCATCAGCAACCTGCATGAAGCCTACGAACAGCTCGAAGTGGGCCCGTCAGTATTTGGCACATGGATTTCCGGACCGTCCAAGACGGCTGACATCGAGCAATCGCTCGTGATAGGAGCCCACGGGGCTCGTTCGTTGACGGTCTTTCTGGTGGACGAGTTGCCCTGACGTGTCCCGACATCTGCCAACAAAAACGGCCCACGGACCGATGGGGTGCCGTGAGCCTTCGATTGTCGTTGTGAGTGAGTGTCAACTTCCTGAAATAATGAGCTGAGCCTCACAGTCCAGATCGATTGTTGACAGGTTCTCTTCCCGTTTGTGTGTCGTAGTCACACGAGGTGAGGCGAGTTGGGAATGTCCGAATCGTGTGTTTCGCAAACGTGCGAAGCGATCGGTCAACTCGCCCATCCAAGGGGCAAGGACCTTTTCTTGAAGTACCATGGAAAACAAACTCCTCTTGCGTTGGTTCGGCCCCGTGAGGCCGAACGACTCAGAAATATAGAATAGAACAGCGATATTCTATGCACGTGGACAGGAATCCAGAAGGCGAAAATCGGTGTTCTCTCGACGAATTGGTGACCGCCCCTTGACGGGACGAACATTCAGGATTACCGGTGTGTCACTGACGTCATGACGAAAGCACCCATTCGGGTCGGACAATCGCCAAGCTCGCGCGTCGCTAGTTGGAATGCCTCTGGGGAACGCATAGAATGGCTTCTGAGCAGACACGCCTCCCAGGGAGCCAAAATAGTGCCCGGACTGCAGGATATGACGATTGAGGAGCTGACCGAGGAATTCGACTTTCTCGGTCTGTGGGAGGATCAGTGCCGCTACCTGATCGAGTTGGGCGAAGAACTCGCACCGCTTGATCCTTCTGAGATGGTCGAAGCCAACCGCGTGCGTGGCTGCCAGTCGCAAGTCTGGTTCATTCCCGAGGTTCAGACAGATGCAGCCGGCACGACGATCGGGATTCGTGCCAAGAGTGACGCTCGCATTGTTGATGGTCTGATCGTCGTCTTGCTCACGCTCGCCAACGGCAAGTCTCCGCAGCAGATCCTCGACACGGATTTTCCGGGGACCTTTGAACGGCTGGGACTCGAATCACATCTCGTCCCACAGCGACGCAACGGCCTGTACTCGATGGTCGAACGGGTGAAGGCGATCGCCAAGGCAAGCGGGGGACGTCAGTCCCCTGATGGATCCAACGGCGCTGCTCCTTCTGATGTGAAGACGCAAGAGACAGACAATCCCATCCCCGGACCGACGTCCCAGGCTCGCCCCAAGCCGTCGTTGCCTGTCGCCGATGAAACGAAGACACTGGAAATTGATGTCGTGCGGGCCCAGTTCCCAGCACTTCACCATACACTGGAAGGGGGTGTTGCCGTCACCTTCCTCGACTCGGCCTCGTCGGCTCAGAAACCGCAGTGCGTGATCGACAAGGAACGGGAAGTCTACGAGCAGTACTACGCGAATGCCTACCGCGGGGTCTACCGTTACGGAGATCGCATCAGCCGCGAATTGGAGCACTCCCGCGAGCAGATTCGTCAGTTCATCGGAGCTGCGAGCACGGATGAAGTCATCTTCACCTCTGGCACAACCGCGGGGATCAACCTTGTCGCCAATGCGTGGGGACGGAAATTCCTGCAACCGGGTGACGAGATTGTCATCAATGAGTTGGAACATCATGCCAACATCGTCCCCTGGCAATGGGTCGCCGAGCAGACGGGGGCCGTGGTTCGGTATTGGCCACTCACCACAGACGGTCAACTCGACCTCGATGCGGCTGGTCAGGTTCTCTCAGAAAAGACAAGACTTGTCGCAGTCACGGGCATGTCCAACGTTCTGGGCACTGTGCCGCCCTTGACGGAAATTATCGCCAAGGCGAAAGCGGTCGGAGCACTGGTGCTTGTCGATGGTGCTCAGAGCGTGCCACACATGCCAACCCACGTCGCTGACGATGGCATCGACTTTCTCGCTTTCTCAGGTCATAAGCTTTATGGACCTTCGGGCATCGGTGGTCTGTATGGCCGTCGCGAGTTGCTGGAGGCGATGGACCCGTTTCTTTGTGGCGGGCACATGATCGACCGGGTGACGACCGAGGGGTTCACCGTCGCTCATCTGCCAGCCAAGTTCGAGGCGGGGACGCTCCCGATCGCTCAGGCAATCGCATTGGGGCGAGCAGTCGAATTCGTCGCTGATCTGGGATTCTGCCCCGTGCATCGTCACGAGCAGTCGGTCCTGCGGTACGCCTGGGAGCGCATGCGTGAAGTGTCGGGACTGACGATCTATGGACCGGACACATCTCACCGCGGAGCGATCATCAGCTTCACCTTGGAAGGTGCCGCTGCCCAGGACGTCGCCCAACTTCTGGACCTCAAGGGCGTGTTTGTCCGTCATGGTCATCACTGCACGATGCCATTGCACGAGCATCTGGGCGTCCCCGCAACCGTCCGCGCGAGCTTTGGCATGTACAATACAACAGACGACGTGGACGTGCTGGTCGACGCTCTGCACTTCGTGCGTCAAGAGTTGAAGCTCGACTCATGAGCACTGCTCCCCCGATCAAACTCTCGAAGCGATGGCACTACGCCAGTGAGCAGGCGATCAGTTTTCTGATGCAGCAGGCGGTCGAGAACACCGACGTCGTGTCGCTCGCCGCCGGTCTGGTCGACTTTGCAAGCCTGCCCGTCAACGAGACTCGTGAGGCCGCTCATGCGTTGTTGGCAGACGATGCGGCTGCTCGGAAGGCATTGCAGTACGGGACGACAGCCGGGTCGGACCGCCTGCGGACTCTGCTGCTGGAACATCTCGCGCGCCTTGAAGGCACCGACGTCTCTGAGTTGGGCATTGATCGAAACCAACTGATCCTCACCACCGGCTCGCAACAGTTGCTGTCGCTGGTGTGCGAAGTGCTTCTTGACCCGGGTGACATCTGCATGGTGGCCGGACCGACGTATTTCGTGTTTCTCGGAAACCTCAATGGAGTCGGGGCGGAGACGATTACGGTTCACACCGATGATGATGGCATGTGCCCGCAGGCGCTCGATGAACAACTGGCCCGACTGGAGCAATCCGGGCGGCTCGATCGCGTCAAGCTGATCTACCTTGTCAGCTATTACGACAATCCCAGTGGACGTTGCCTCAGCGACGAACGACGCGGACCAATCGTTGACATCGCCCGGAAATGGTCGAAGCATCATCGAATTCTCATCCTCGAAGACGCTGCGTATCGAGAGTTGCATTATGATGGACCGACCATTCCCAGCGTCTGGAGTCATGACACTGATCACAACACGGTGGTTTACACACAGACGTTCTCCAAGAGCTATTCACCTGGACTGCGGGTTGGTTTCGGCGTCGTCCCCACCGAACTTGTCGGCCCACTTTGTGACCGAAAGGGGAACGAGGACTTCGGCTCTTCCAACTTCAATCAACATCTGTTGGCGAGGGTTCTGGAAAGCGGACTATACGAGTCACACGTCGAAGAAGTGTGTGCGGCCTACCGCTCGAAGAGAGACGCCATGCTCGCAGCAGCGGATCGCGAGTTTGCTGGCATCGACGGAGTGAGCTGGGTCCACCCGCACGGGGGCTTGTACGTGTGGATGAGTCTGCCTGAGCACATCGAAACAGGATTTCGTAGCGACTTGTTCCAGATGGCCACGCAGCGGCATGGCGTGATGTATGTGCCAGGCGAGTTGTGTTATGCCGGGCCAGTCGCGAATCGTCCCCGGCATCAGATGCGTCTGAGTTTCGGAGTTCAGACTCCCGAGGGAATCGCCGATGGGATGCGTCGTCTCGCAGCAGCAGTCCACGAACTTTTATGACGGAGACAAGGGATGAAAAGAGACCGAAACATGCCCTTCACGGAGCACATCGTGAGTACTCCGCTGTAATTCAGCAGTAGCAATACCAAACCCTGCTGATGCGAGTCTCGAAGATTCGAAACCCCTCAGCCGGAAGAGCAGGATGTCACCGTCGCTCAGGCGAAACACCTGAACGGGTGACTAGCTGGCGACAGCACGTTTGGCTTGTGACTGCGACTCAAAGCTCGACTTCGGAGCGACTCGGAGAGCCTGCACGGGAGCGGCATTGTTTCGCGAACGGTCAGCATAGTAGATGGCCACCAGGAACACGCCTGTCGTTGCGGCGTGCATCGCCAGGTAGGCGAAGACCATGGGGCCATGGACGAACCAGAATGTCAGTGCCCAGACAACGATAGCGGCAGAAATCATGGTTCGCATGCTGAAAATTCCTGTTGTCTCTTCTCCAGTCATTGGAAAGTACCAATCTCTTCGGTGGAAGAAAAAATGAGGGTAGTTT
>JAJDEJ010000157.1 GCA_029259815.1 Planctomycetaceae bacterium
GACGACCCGCGAGAGCACTGGGCCTTCCAACCGATTGTGCGTCCGGAAGTGCCCGCTGTCGAGAATGCAGATTGGGTCAGGAATCCACTGGATGCGTTCATCGCCCAACAGCACGAGCAACACGGCATCACCCCTCAGCCCGAGGCCTCACGCCTGCTGCTGTTAAGACGTCTTTCGCTCGACCTGATCGGACTCCCGCCGACGGCTGCGGAGATTGCAAACGTCGAGAATGATCCATCGCCCGACTGGTATGAGCGGACGGTCAAGCGACTCCTCGACGATCCCCGTCATGGCGAACGCTGGGCGCGGCACTGGATGGACATCTGGCGGTACAGCGACTGGTGGGGACTCGGTCAGCAACTGCGGAACAGTCAGAAACACATCTGGCATTGGCGAGACTGGATCGTCGAGTCGCTGAATGAGGACATACCTTACGACGAGATGGTGCGACTGATGCTCGCTGCCGACGAGCTACATCCCAACGATCTCGACAAGCTCCGCGCGACGGGTTATCTGGCCCGAAACTACTTCCTGTTCAATCGACCGCAGTGGATGGAGGAAACGGTCGAGCATGTGAGCAAAGGGTTTCTCGGTCTCACGATGAACTGTGCGAAGTGTCATGACCACAAGTACGACCCGCTTGCCCAGACAGACTTCTACAAAATGCGGGCCTTCTTCGAGCCGTACCACGTGCGGCTGGACATGGTCCCCGGCGAACTCGATCTCACCAAGGATGGGATTCCTCGGGTGTTCGATGGGCTGCTGGATCAACCAACATATCTCTACGTTCGGGGCGAGGCCAACAATCCAGACGTGTCGACCGTCATCCACCCAGGCGTGCCGGAGTTGCTGGCCTTTGCTGAGTTAGAGATCGAACCGATTGCACTGCCTGATGAGGCGAGGCAACCCGCCCGCAGGCCTTGGGTTCTTGACGCATACATCGAAAGAGCAAATCAGAAACTGAAGGCTGTTGAAACAAAACTGCAGCAGACGCGGGAAGAACTCGCTTCGGCTAAGGAAAGCGAAGGAGAGCTTGCGGCAGAGACAAAGAGAGAATTGCAACTGGCCGAACTCAACGTTGAGGTCGTGACTGCGGAGTTGGAAAGTGTTCAACAACGGGCCGAGGCGATGCGAAGTTCGTGGGCCGGATTGGAAGCGGACCTTCTCCATGAACGGACAACGGCAGCCATCACTGCCGAGCGAAAGTTGGTTCTCGCGACTGCAAGACACAAATTGGCCGATGCTGAGTTACGACTGTCGCAGGCGGCGGACGATAAACGAGTGGCGATTGAGAAAGAAGTCAAAACGGCCCAGGATGCAGTGCACAAGGCCGAAGAAAGTCTTGCGGCAGCGATTGGCGACGAAGAGACGTTCACGCCTCTGGAGGGTGCGAAGTGGACTCCGACGCGGTTCTTGTTTTCCGGCAAGGACGATCCGACAGTCGGATTTTCTCCCACCAGCACCGGTCGACGAACTGCCTTGGCGAAGTGGATCACCGATCGACGCAACCCCTTGACTGCACGCGTTGCAGTCAACCACATCTGGACTCGACACATGGGCGAACCACTGGTGTCGACCGTGTTCGACTTCGGCCGTAATGGCTCTCCGCCAACCAATCCGGCCCTGCTTGACTGGCTGGCCTCCGAACTGATGGACAACGGCTGGAGCATGAAACATCTACATCGACTGATCGTTACGTCGGCGACCTATCGCATGAGTTCCTCAGCTGCGAATGTAGAGTCAAATGTCGCGGTCGATCCGGACAATCGATACTGGTGGCGACGCGAGCCTATTCGTCTGGAGTCACAGGTCGTCCGTGACTCGATCCTCTCCCTCGCAGGCACACTTGATCCGACGATGGGCGGACCGCCAGTCCTCGCAGTCCAGCAACCGCAGTCCAAGAGACGAGGACTCTACTTCTTTCACTCCAACAACGACCGCAACCTGTTCCTCACCACGTTTGACGAGGCTCTGGTTAAGGACTGTTACCGTCGTGAGCAGAGTGTTGTCCCTCAGCAGGCACTCGCACTGACAAACAGCCAACTGGTCCTCGATGCGGCGGGGTCAGTCGCAGAACAACTCACCGGCGAATCCAGCGATGACGCTGCGTTTATTCGCGACGCGTTCGCTGTTCTACTTGGCATCGATCCTAATAATGAAGAGATTGCTGCCAGTGTCAAAGCGCTTGATGACTGGCGAGCACAGCCCGACGCGACTCCTGATAGTGCACGGGCGAATCTTGTTTGGGCTCTGATGAATCACAACGACTTCGTGACGTTGCGGTGACGAGAGGCAGAAGAAATGAATCAGATGCAGTCGTATGACAACAGTCACCGAAGCCGTCGCACATTCCTTGCCGACATGGGCATGGGCTTCACCGGCCTCGCTCTTGGAGCCATGCTCCAGCGGGAGAGCGAGGCGAGTGCGCACGCTTGGTCACCGCCGACCGGGAAGCCGCACTCGCTGCCGAAGGCGAAGAACGTCATCTGGCTGTTCATGAACGGCGGCGTCAGCCACATGGAGAGCTTTGATCCGAAGCCCATGCTGACCGAGTTCGGTGGCAAGACCATCGCTGAGACGCCATTCGCCGACACGCAGGATCCGAAGAAGCTGGCGATCGAACGACTTGTCGTCCCGGATGCCAACGGAGGTCAGCGGAACGTCCTCTATCCGCTCCAAATTGGTTTCAAGAAGCATGGCGAAAGCGGCATCGAAGTCAGTGACTGGTTCCCGCACATCGCCGGGCACATCGACAAGCTGGCCGTCGTGCGATCGATGTGGACGACCGACAGCAACCACGGAGCCCAAACACAGTTCCACTCTGGACGACATCAAAACGACGGCGACTTCCCCAATCTGGGGGCTTGGGTGCATTATGGGCTAGGATCACTCAATGATGATCTGCCTCAATACATCTCCCTGGGCAAACGTGAGTATTGGAATAAGCGGGACGGACACTATCTTGGACCGGCCCACGATGCTGTCCCGTTACGTATCGATCCCAGGAACCCGCTCGACTTTGCGCAACCCGAGCGTCCGTTCCCGCAGGCGGCACAGGACGTCGGCAAGAATCTGATTCAACGACTGAATGCCCTGCGAGGCGTTGAGTATCCGGATGATCCGGCGATGGCCGCGCGGATTGCGTCGTACGAGCTTGCTTTCCGCATGCAGCGGTCAATCCCGGATGTCGTCGATTTCTCCGGTGAGACTGAGGAGACCCAGTCCTTGTACGGTCTCGATCAGGATCACAGCCGCGACTTTGGCATGCAGTTGTTGGCCGCTCGCCGCTTCGTTGAGCGGGGTGTGCGGTTCGTGCAGATTCAGCACGGTGCCGGGGGTGCCGGCAAGTGGGACGCGCATGGAGGGCTCAAGGCGAATCACTCCAAGAACTCCCTCGCTGTCGATCAACCGATTGGCGGATTC
>JAJDEJ010000158.1 GCA_029259815.1 Planctomycetaceae bacterium
ATGACAGCTGTCTTCTCGCTGGTCGTCTCAGGACTGGCAGCACGGAGACGCAACATGCCCGGCAGACTCAACGAGGCGAATCCGGCCAGCCCCATCCTCAGGAACCCGCGGCGCGTCTCCGGGCCTGGACACAAACTGTGCGATGCATTGAAGGGGTGGCTCATTGTTCCTCCGCAGGATTGACGCGGATTGTGAAGGGAGTCGACACGATGATGTCGACAATGTCTTTGGGCTGTGCTCTTGCCGTGACCGCCTGGACCTGCTTCTCAGCAGCGGCCACTGCAGCTTCAGCCGCCTGCTGACGGGCAGCCGCCTCAGCTGCCGCAGCCTCAGCATCGGCCTTTGATTCCTCGGTTGCTGTCTTCGCCGCCTCTGCAAGCGAGGCTGCCTCCTCGGCTAGAGCTTTCGCTTCGTCCTGTGCACGTGTGAGCAGCAGTTCGGCCACGCCAATGGCATCGGGGTTCTCTCGATACTTGGCCACCGCACTTCCGTAAAGGGCCACAGTGTATTCACCCGGCGACGTCTTCAGCTTCTCCAGATCGTAGATGAGCTCCGAACCCTCTTCATTCAAGGGTGCCTCAAACGCCGGTGCCCCATCGAACCCCGTACCAAACGTCTTCAAGCTGAGATTGGCTCCCGAGAAGTCGCAACGCTTCGTGTGCACGAGAGGGATGGTCAGCTTTCCCCCGACTGTCAACTCCCAGACTTTGTCTTCGGCCGGTGCGATAGTGAGGGGCGCCTGTTCGACACCACACGCCGAGACAGGGACGTCAGCCAGGAGTCGCGGACTGGGAATCTCACTCCACGCATTGGGAACCGGCCAGGCCATCGACGCCAGCCGGCAAGGACGCGTGACCGTCTCACCATCGATTGTTGCTCGGCCCGTGAATGCTGCACTAGTGAACCCGCGTGGTGCATCCTCCGCAGCGGAGACGAGCATGATGCCTTTGGATTGGCCAGCCGGGATCTTCAAGCCTGTAGCCGTGACCTCCTCGGGGAGGTTGTCCATGGACAATTCGATTTCTCCGTCAAATCCATCCCGCCGCACAACGACAACCTCCAGTGGCATCGTTGCGCCGCCACGCAGAGCGATCGGTTTGGAGAGGGCATTGCGGTCGCCGTTTCGCAGGTTCATATGCAGTGCCCAGCCGACGAGTGCAAAGTCGGGAGTTGCCTTGCGGATGATGAGACGATAGACGTTGCGAGGATCGTTCCGCGTACCGCCGAAGAGATCATGCAGCTGCAAGCGATGGACGCCATCCTCTGCGATCTCCAGCTTGCCGAGGATGTCGGTCGAACCGGCGTTGTACGGGGGACCATCGTAAGAGTATGCGTTGCTGGAGACTTTGACCGGGCTACCGATGTCGCTGAGTTCCACAACATCAGTCAACTTTTCCTGCTCCCCTTCGCCGCTGACATGCTGGATGACAATCGACGGATCGGTCGGTAACCCGAGTCGTTCTGAGGCGACCTCGACCCACCAGACATCACCTTTCGTGGCCGTAAACTCGAACGTGTCGACATCCGCAGCCGGGAAGAAGCTGCCACCGATATCACAAGGCAAGGTGATCTGCTGAGCTTCCGCATGTTGATTGTTTGGCTCCGCTTCGGGCATCAATGAGTCATCCGTCAGTCCCGGTGGTGGCCACGAGAACGAACTCACCGTGGACGTCGAGGGTAGTCGCGGGACCATCTCACCATTCGTCGCTTGCTGAAGAACGAGTCGATAGAAGTAGTGGGGACCGCCGTTGAATGTGAGATCGTGCATCTTGACGACGTAGGTTCCCGCCTCAGGAGCGGTGAAGTCCACTGCCCCGCCCCGGCGTTCGACGAGCAGGTCATTGCCTTGAGCGTCTGCGATAATCAGCACGGCGTTGAGTTTTGAGTCACCCCCCTTCGCCGCGCAGTCGACCACAATGCGCTGTCCTGCGTTTGCTTCGAATGTGTAGTAGTCGACCGCCTGCTTGGTCATCTTCGCATTGCATACGGAGTCGACCTGCAATGGCATGGCAGTCTCCAGCGTCGTATTCGACGAAACTTGCATCACCTCCGGCAGCGACCCCACGGTGAACACACGCGACGTCGAGAGGCCTAACCTCGTCATCACTCGGGCTTCGTGAAGACCAACTGGGCAGTCGTCCGCGATGGTGACGACATACTGATTGGCAATTGGCTGTCCCGCCTCATTCAGCTTGGCCGTTGCATAGATGCCGGAGTGCGAGAAACTGAGCATGTCCGCATCGTCAATTTTTTCACCGGTAATCGTGACCTCGACCGTCGTGCCAACCTGCCCTCCCATGGGCGTCGTCGTGAGCAGCCGCGGAGCCGGCAGGCACACTGCCTGTGCGAAGACGTGGGACGACATCAACAGCACAGTGATGCAACTCGCAGTGAGTGCACCTGCAAGTCGATTGATCGTTGTGCGTGACTTGAATCGTGTTGTGTGTGTCATGGGGCTATTAATGATTGAAGACTTCGCGTGCTGCGTCAAAGTTTTGGCTTGTATAGAACGCAGATGACGCGGATCAGGCGGAGTGTCACGGATTGACTGACCGGCCTGATGGTGGCTTGAAATGTGGAAACGCTCCCACCAATTCGAGACCCAACATCTGTGTTCATCAGTCCAATCCGCGTCATCTGCGTTCTATTCATTTGGTTGCAGCGATGCCGTGCTGTGCAATCAGTGGTTAAACAGGAATTCCTTGGTATTGATTAACGCCCAGATCAAATCCTGGAAGTTTTGGCGAGCGGCCTCTGTCTCATCGATCGGATTGCCTTCGGCGTCAAGAAGTGGTTCGTTAAGGTACTGAACAGCAGTCTGCAACTCCTCCGTCCGTGGTTCGCGAGAGAATGCCGCCAGGTACAGTTCGGTGACCTTCGCCTCGATTGTCATGTCCGTCGCCACCATCGCGGCAGCACGACCGTCGTTCGCAGCCAGTTTGGATTTCATCTCCGCCGAGTTGAGCAAATGCAGACTCTGAGCAAGGCTCGACGACTGCACACGCTCACATTCGCAGACACTGGCACTGTTGGGCCGTCCGAAGACCTGCAGGAAGGCAGACGCCTTGTTGTAGCTGTTGTCCGGCAGGGCGATGGCTCGTGTTCCAGGTGGCAAATTGGCAAACGTGGTTTTCGCACCAGAGATGTCGTCGATCGCATCCAGAAGCACCTCCGCCTGCATTCGACGAGGGTAATACCGTGAGTAGTTTTGCCGGTCGACCAAATTGTACTCACTCGGCATCGCACTCAGCTGATAGGCATGTGAGCGGGTCATGACTCGGACGAGCTCTTTGAGGTCGAATCCACTGTTGATGAAATGCTGTTCGAGTGACGCCAGCAGTTCTGGATTCGTCGGCGGGTTCGTGTCGCGGATGTCGTCTTCCGGTTCGATGAGTCCACGTTTGAAGAAGTGCTTCCAGTAACGATTGACGACCGCCTTGGCAAAGAACGGGTTCTCTGGCGAGCTCATCCAATCCGCCAGCCGCAGCCGTGGATCCTCGTCCGGGGCGATCTCCCCCACGTCATCTCCCAATGCGACCGGAACCAACGATTCACCCGTCTTGACGTTCTTCGCTGTCGCCATCCCACGTTTGTGAAAGATGAGATCCTCACCACGCACGCCGGTCGGCTTGCGTCCCACCTGTGTGAAGAAGGCCGACAGGCTGTAATAGTCATCCTGACTCCATCGCTCGAAGGGGTGATGGTGACACTGGGCACACTGCATCCGTACTCCCAGGAACAACTGGGCCACATCCTCCAGCTGTTGCTTCGGGTCCTTCACTCGCTTGTACCAGGCGACGGGTGGGTTCCCGATCACCGTGCCCGTGGCAGCGAGGAGTTCTCGCACGAACTGATCGTAAGGCACGTTCGCCAGCAGACTGTCACGGATCCACGCATGAAAGGCGAAGTTCGAGGTAATGTCACTCGCATCGTCGCGACGGTTTTTCAACAGTGATGTCCACTTGTTCGCAAAGAAGTCAGCATAGCCCGGACTTCGTAACAGAGTCTCGATCAGTTCATCCCGTTTGTCGACGTCGGTGCTCTCCAGAAAGGCGGCTGCCTCTGCTTGAGTAGGCAGACGACCGGCGATGTCCAGCGATACCCGACGCACGAACGTCGCATCGTCACATAATGATGATGGCGGAATGCCGATGTCCTTCAGATTGGCGAACACATGCTCGTCCACAAAGTTTTTCGCCTCCGGCAGACTCTCGACGATGGCCCCCAATGGCACAGCCGCTGTGAAGACGGCGACCTTGCCTTGGTAACGCACCATCACCGCAACCTTGCCCGGGATCTCATGCACGTGCACCAGCCCATCCTCAGAAACGTCCGCCATCGCCTCGGCATTCGATTCGTACAGGGCAAGTGATGTTACATCGCGCACACTGCCATCGGAGTACGTCGCCGTTGCTGCGAGTTGCTGTTCGCCACCTCTTGGAACCATGCCACGTTCCGGCTGCACTTCGACCGACTCCAACTCGGGCTCTGAGCCATCACCGTACGCTGCTCCTTGTGTGATCCATTCGTGAAGCAACTGATAACCATCGGAATCTGGCGTGAGTCGGACACCGCCACCATGCGGCGTTTGGCCACTGGCTTTCATCAGCAACAGGCTCTGCTCTGGAGCTGCAGGAAATACACGCCGACCGCGACCTTCTTTCACCACGCTGTCGTAGTCTTCTTTTGGCTCAAACCCCAACAGGGATAATTGAAATCCGTTCTGGCCCCCACCAGCCTTCGCATGACACACACCTGCGTTGCACCCGGCTTTCGTCAACACGGGCACAATGTCATTCACAAAGCTAACCGCTCGTTCGGGCGAAGCTCCCAACGAATGTGAGGCACAAAGGAGCATGGCCAATGAGACGTACAGCCAGCGCTGGGGAAATCGGTGATGAACAACGGCAGTCCCGAAAGAAGCCATGTCGGTTCCGAGGAAAGCACTCACACGATCAAATGGCAGGGACCGTGATCGCTGGGGGTGGGAAATCGTGGGTGGGCCCCCTCAGCATTGACCACCGAAGGGTTCTACTACTCTACCACTTCGACCGGCAGCAGTCGACCTTTTGACGATTTTTCTAGCGATTCAACAGGCCTCGTCGAGTCCACACCAACATACCGCACCACCAAAAAACGCCCCGACTCTTGCAGAGTCGGGGCGTTCTCCAGTGGACGGGGGGGGATTCGAACCCCCGACACCTGGATTTTCAATCCAGTGCTCTACCAACTGAGCTACCCATCCGAATCACCCGCAAAGACTCATATCAGCCTTGCGCGGCTCATGAGGATAGCAATTGCTCGGTCTTTCTCCAAGCAAATGTACCAACATGAAGGACGAGGTCCGAAAATCACGGAGCGAAGCGGACCTCTGGAGTGGTCGCATCGAGCGTGATCTTCAGTTCGTTTGCGTGGCCTTCCGCTGAAACTGCCAATGTCAACCAGTTGATCCCCGATTCCAACACGATCGGAACTTTTTCCGACAAAGTCAGCGGTTCGCCGTTCCACCAGCCGGTCAGGCCTTTGGTGTGACTGAGAGACAGGTCTGTCGCCACTCCCGACTGATCGGACGTGACTTCGACACGCACAAAACTGACCTCACGATCCCCCACACTCAATGTCGGCAACTGGCTGAGCGGCAACGCCCCGTCGACACGGCCATACATCGGTTGCCATTGGAAGGCGGGGTCGTCCCCCGCAGCCAGATGGTCTCCCACACGACGCAGTCGAAAGGCCGCCTCCTCGGTTGGTTGCAACACCTGCCATTGTCTCACCATCGGCGTCTGACTCACGGTGTACTCCGGCAATCGACCCAGGGCTTTGAGGAAGGCCACCAGATCGATCATCTCGGCTCGCGTAAGCTTATCAGTCAGTCCAGCCGGCATGAGTGAGACGCCCTGTGCTCGTTCATCGATCGTGTCGCGCGGCACGCTGATCTCTCGACCTTCCGCATCGCGCAACAAGACATCGCTATCCGACTCACGGACAAGAATCCCTGAAACGGTCTGACCCTCATTCGTGACAACGATCTGCGTGTGATAGTTCTCTTTCACCTGTTTGTTGGGGTCAAGGAGTGCATTGATCAGATAGTCGAGTTGTGCCGTCGCCCCGAGACTGACCATGTCGGGACCGACCTTACCGCCCGCACCGCCGATGGCGTGACACTTGATGCAGTTCAGCTCCGCACGGCGATAGATGCTTTCCCCCGAGGCGGGGTCTCCATTGGCCAAGACATCGTCGATCATCGACTCCATCTCGGCGGGCGAGAGTTGTTTCGGCCCCGAAGTGACACCGCCCGCCTGTTGGAGTGCGGACGTCAACTCTGGCAGTTGCTGACCTGACGACCGCACGGATCGCAACGCGACGACTGCGACGTCAGCCGGGATCGTTTGCTCAGCCAATGTCGCCGTTAGTCGTTCGATCGCCGGTTTCTGCTTCAACACGTCGGCGAACAAGGGCGTCAAACCCTCAACATCGTCCGTCTGCTGCATGACCGACAGCGTCTCATCAATCGCGGCGTTGGTGTCGAGCGGCAGGAGTGAGCGAATGGCTCGCTGTCGCAGTGCGATGTCTTCCCCCTCGCTCGCCAGACGACGCAGCAATCCGACCGCCTCATCCCCTCCGTATGAGGCAACCGCCTGCACAGCGTCGCCTCGCTCTCGTTCTGCCGTTTTCTGATTCTCAACAACCGCCTTCACTTCTGGCCAAAGTCGTGCAACATGCCACGCGCCGACGCACCGCATCGCGAGTCCCCGCAGTCCCGTGTTCTCTGATGTGAGGAGTTGGTCAAGCGGCCTGTGATCGCCCGACGGCACCACCTTGCGGCGGCGATGGGCTCGCAACAGGCTCTCCAGAATGTTCGCCTGCGGTCCCACGTCTTCGATGGAAGTCGTCAACTCCAGGAGTTCATGCAACTCGCTCGGTCCGCCATGCTCGGTGATCACGTCGAGGACGTCCCGCCGTTGTTCCTCAGACACACGCCCCTCACTCAACAGTCCCGTGAGCACAGCGACCGTCTCCGGCGACCCCGCCGACTTGAGGACGTACGTCAGATGCTGGGTGTTGCCGCCGAAGTCGATCTCCCCGGCGAGTAGAGCGGGCTGCCAGACAGGTTGCAGATCGCGACACGTCAGCCACAAGGCATAGTCCAACCACTTGTCGACCTGCACCGGCTTCTCGCCCGGCTTGTTGATCTGACGTTCCTCGGGTGTCATGAAGGCCGACAGCGGCGGTACGTCCGGGTCGAGTGCCCGCATGGCGATCTCGATCGCGTGAGGATCACGAATCTCGGCCAGTGCCCGCACGGCTTCGAGTCGGACGCGTGGATGCTCATCGGTCGCACGGGGAGTAAGCAGAGCGAGAGGATCATCGAGCCGCTTGTGCCAATCGCCGATCACGCGAGTGGCCGCCGCCCGTGCGTTGTGGTCGATACACGTCAGCAGTGATTCGAGGAGTTCAGCCTCGACGACATCGTGGGCCTGATAGACCCGCAGCGCCTCCAGTCGCCGTTGATGATAGCCGGGAGCCGAGTTGTCCAGGTTGCGGGCCCACTTCTTGACTGTTGTCAGAACGTCCGGACCGCGTTCCTTGAGCAGACGTTTGGTCTGCTGTCGTGTCCAACGTTCGGGAGACGCGAGTTGTGCGACAAGTTCGTCATCGCTCATGTCGACGAGTTGTGGTCGTTCGACCAGCGGGTTGTCCTTGTACGTCACTCGCCAGATGCGACCGTGCGTGTGGTCCCGTCGCGGGTCGCGGAAGTCCACTTCACCATGTTGAATGATGGGGTTGTACCAGTCTGCAATGTAGATCGCGCCATCCGGTCCCATCTTGATATCGATCGGCCGGAACGCAACATGATCCGACTTAATGACCTCCTGCTGCTCCTGTGAGTAGAAGCCCGAGCCGTCCTCTGTCAGCACGAAACGGCACACACGGTGTCCCCGGAAGTCGTTGGTCAGCAGGTTCCCCTGCCAGTCGTCGGGCAGGTGTCGCCCGTTGACGATTTCGAGGCCGCAGTGTTTGGGCGAGCCCGGATTCAGGCCATGCATGATGCGAGCAGCACCGAACGCCGTCAGGAACGACGCACCCGGCACGACATAGTTGATCCCCTCACCACCAGCGCCGTCTGTCGCGAAGGTCGTGCCATAGTCGTCGAAGTCGAGACCCCATGAGTTGACGAGTCCCCTGTCGAAGACGTTCAGTTTCCAAGTCTCAGGACGAAATCGCCATGTGCCGCCCGCGTTGAGGCGTTTGACTCCCCAGGGCGTCTCGATGTGCGAGTGGATGTAGATCGACTGCTTCATGTACAGCAGTTGCTCCGGCCCCCAGCGGAACGTGTGCAGAATGTGGTGCGTGTCCTCGGTGCCAAAGCCACTGAGCACGATACGTCGCGTGTCCGCCTTGCCATCACCGTCGGTATCCTTGAGATGCAGTAATTCGGTGCTTGCTGCGACATAAGCGCCGCCGTCGCCCGGCTCGACCCCCGTCGGGATCAACAGCCCGTCTGCGAAGACGGTCGTGCTGTCACTCACTCCGTCGCCGTCAGCATCCTCCAGAATGAGCACGCGATCATTCGCCTTATCCCCGGGAAGAATCTGCGGATACGTGTGACTGCTGACGATCCACAACCGTCCCTGCGGATCAAAGTTCATCTGGATCGGCTTTGCGATTTGCGGGTCAGCCGCGAACAGATTGACCTCAAATCCCTCCGGCAGGATGAACGTCTCGCGTTCGAGTTCCGGATCGGGTGGGGGAATGTCTTTGAGATCTCGCTGAGCATGGGCGAGCGACGACAGGCAACACAGAAGGCCGACAGTGATCAAGAGGTGTCTGGTCATAGGTTGCGGGAGAGGGGTTTGGTTTTGGACAGAAGGAAACGAAGTGAACGAAGGAATGTCGAAAGCGTGTGAGTCGTGCTCAGCCACAAGCGGGGTCGGGAGAATGGAACGGAAACGAACTGGAGGGCGATGGACTGTTGCGTATTCGAATCAAACCTTCGTTCACTTCATTTCCTTCTGTCTAATCCACTTCCTGTGCGAGCCTCGCGATCTCCTGTTCGGCCTGCTTGATCAGCGGGTCGAACTGCGGAATCTCGACAGCGTTGTTGCCTTGTTCGTGCTTGCGAAAGCTGTAGAGGTAGGTGAAGTTCTGCGGTCGCCAGCGATGGAAGAACAACTCATTCTTGGCGATGATTGCCTCTCGCAACTGACTGACAGCAGGCGTGTTGACATCTACCTTGTCGAAGTTGCTTGAGGGCGAAAAGTGAGAAGCGAGCCAGCGACCGGTCTGGAGATAGCCTGCATCTGTAAGAGTGAGACCATTGAAGGTCAGCGGGGTCCCCCCTTGTTTAATGGATTTCTCTTGTTCCGATCGCAAGTCGATGTGCCCATGACCGCGATCAGCAGCCAGCGCGACGATCGCTTCAGCGTATTGATCAACATCGCGATTGAAATGCTCGACGAAATCCGCAGGGGCATCGGGATCGTGCGGAACTCGATTCAGTTCAAGGTGCTGCGGACTCAACAGGATGAAGCGTCGCCCCTCAGCGGCCAAATCATTGAGTAGCTTGGCGTACTGTGTGACGAATTCGTCCAGCCCCTCCTCGCCAGCAAATGCTTCATTGCTCCCATAAGCGACAAGCACGACTGTTGGATTCGCCGCTGAAACGTGTTCGATGAGTCGCTGATACCCCAGATGCGGCTCGAACAACCCTCTCGATTCACCCCACACGGTGTCTCCGCTCCAGCCCAGATTGCGATAGGTGATGCTCTGATTCGCATGGGCAAGCATCAGAAATGTCTCCCAGTGTCCGAACTGTTGCTCCCGTTCGATGATCGTGCCGCCCAACAGAACAACTCGGTCGCCCTCACGTAGTTCCAGATCGTTTTCAGTATCCGCTCCGAGAGACAGCCGACAACAGCCGACCAGCAACAAGGAGATCACGACGCGTGTCAGTGATTGGGTCATCCGAATTCTCGATGTAAAGTGAGAGATTGAACGCAAGCCAGCATATCCTGTCTCGAAACCGGATACCAACGCCCCTTTTCATTGACGCAGCAAGACTGGCTCTCTGCCTGAGGGTGCAGTATTCTCGACGCATGAATTCCGACGACTGGCAAGACGACCGCGACTCCTGGACTGATGACGGCCCCGATCCATGGGACGCGTACGACCAGTCTCAAGCTGATTCGTCGGTGGAGACGACCGATAACCAATGGAGCGATTGGCAGCAACGCGGTTACGACACTCCAGGCGGTCCCGGTCACAATCACCAAACACCGCATTCTGGATTCGGGATCGCCTCCGTCGTGCTGACGGTCTTCGCAGGGCTGGGCATTCTCGGAACGTTGATCGGCACGATGTTTGTCGTCGTCGAGAACCCGAATCTGCCCGAGGATGATCCCCGGATCATCGCGATTGGACTCGGGATCATCCTGAGTCTGCTGGTCGCCGGGATCGGAGGCCTGCTGGGTTTGATCGGTCTGTTTCAGTCGGACCGACAGAAGCTGTTTCCGATCCTCGGGTGCCTGTTCGCGGCCATCGAATTCGGAGGTGTCCTTGGTCTCGTCGCGATTTGGCTGACTTGATGTCAGAAGCCATCAGGGGCGCGACTCACAACTGCTCGCAAGTCTGGATGCCGAGCAGTTCGAGACCCTGCTGAATCACCCGACCGGTCAGGTCGACCAACAGACACCGGCTGAGACGGAGTGACTCGTCCTCTTCCTTGAGCACCGTACAGTGCTCGTAAAACGTGCTGAATTCGCCCGCAGTCTCGAACAGGTACTGCGTGAGCAGGTTCGGTTTACACTCTTCAGCCGCCGCGGCGAGGACTTCTGGAAACTGACACAGCTTGAGCGCCAGTTGACGCTCGGCTGCGTGTGAGAATTGCAGGCTCGCTTGTCCGTTTCGCAACGACTCCTGGTCAACGCCGCCTTTCCGCAAGATGCCGCGTGTGCGGGCATAGGCGTACTGCATGTAGGTCGCCGTGTCCCCCTTCATGTTGAGCATCGTGTCCCAGTCGAACACGTAGTCACTCTCCCGGTTGATGTGCAGGTCTGCGTATTTGATGCCTCCCAGCCCCATGACCTCCGAGATTTCACGTCGGGCCTGTTCATCGAGTTCGGACCCGTCCGGCTTCGCATCATCGTTGGCGGAAGCGATCTCATATGCTTTGGCGACCGCTTCATCAAGCAGGCTCTCAAGTCCGACCGTATCACCCGAGCGTGTCTTGTATGGCTTGCGATCCTTGCCCATCACGGTGCCGAACTTGATGTGCTGCATGTCTGGCGTGTAGCCCCACTTCTTTGCTGTGGTAAACAACAGCTTGAAGTGCTCGGCCTGTCGCGAGTCGACCACGTACAGCATCGTATCGACTCCGAGTTCCTCGACGCGGTAGCGAATGGTCGCAAGGTCGGTGGTCGCATAGTTGAAGGCCCCGTCCGCCTTCTGCACGATGAAGGGGGCCTCGTTCCCTTCGATGAACACACACATCGCCCCGTCACTCTCAGTTGCGAGGCTTTTCGCTTTCAGATCTGTGACAACATCCGCCAGCAGGGGCTGATAGTGACTCTCCCCCAATATGAGGTCGAAGTGAATGCCCAACCGGTCGTAAACAGCGTCGAGAGCATTCAGGCACTGAGGCATGAACTGCTCCCAGAGTTGGCGGTTCTCCTGATCACCCGCGTGCAGTTTGGCCGTCTCGTCGCGTGCCCCACGAGCGATGTGCGGATGCCCGTCTGCGCGTTGCTTCAAATCGGAATTGGTCTCGACGGCTGCGATGTTGCGACGTGTGGTGTTGAGTGTCTCGGTAAGGCTCGCGAGTTCAGAGCGAAGCCCCTTCAGGAGTTTTTTATGTCCTTTGTCCGGCTGCTCGACCGCCTCGGCATCATCGACCCGTTCCTGTTGCTCGTGGACGCGCTGCTCCAACTGCGGCAACTTTTCGACGGCCGTGTGATAGTCCGACAACTGGTTGACGAGCCGGTACAACCTCGACAGTTCAGCGACCGGTGCCTCACGATACGCACTCTCATCGAGAAAGTGCTTATACCCGTAGATGATCATCCCGAACTGGGTGCCCCAGTCGCCGATGTGATTGTCGGTCGTGACCTGATGACCGAGGAATCGCAGAATGCGCGACAGGGCATCGCCGATCACCGTGCTTCGCAGGTGGCCCACATGCATTGGCTTGGCGACATTGGGGGATGAGAAGTCGACAACGATATTCCGTGGATGCTCAGTCCCCGGGACACCGAGCCGCAGGTCATCGACCAGTGACTGCGTCTGCTCACGCAGCCAGTCGTCTTGCAGTGAGAGATTGATGAACCCAGGCCCGGCGACCTCCGGCGCATCGCACAGGTCACTGAGATCGAGCTTGCTGACGATGCTGGCGGCCAGTTCTCGCGGGTTGGTGCCGTGCTGCTTCGCGAGCGGCATCGCACAGTTGGCCTGATAGTCACCAAACTTGGCCCCCTGAGCCGGCCGCACCATCGCCGCAAACGTCTGCGGATCGTCCGTGAAGTCGGCCAGCGCCAGAGCAAAACGGTCGCGGAGGGTTTGGAGGATGTTCATGAGTTTTATTCACCGCGGAGACGCAGAGGCGCGGAGGACGCGCGGAGAATGAGGATAGTGGTTGGACCATCCTCTGAGAACTGCGGAAGTCAATCATCTTCTGCAGATGAGAGTGCTGCTGCCGATGGCCTGATGTCGCTCCGCGACTCTGCGTCTCCGCGGTGAATCACTCCGCCGAGTCACTCTCCCACTCGACATGCGGTGCGTCGCCCCAGAGGTTTTCGAGGTCGTACAGGGATCGGGTCTCGGGGGTGAAGACGTGCAGGACGATGTCGCCGTAGTCTTGGACGACCCAGCTGCTTTCGTCGTAGCCCTCGCGTCCCTTGCGTGTCTCGCCGCTCTCTCGGAGGACACGGTTGACCTCGTCGGCGACCGCGTGGATCTGTCGGCGGTTGGTGCCCGTGGTGATCACGAAGTAGTCGCAGATGGGCGTGATGCCGGTGAGGTCGAGAATGAGCGTGTCACGACCCCGGTAGGCGTCGCACACACGGGCCACTTCGATGGCGTTGTCGAGGCTGCTTTGAGTTTGATTGGTTGTCAGGGTTCCGTTTTCCGTCGTCGTGATCATTGATTGAAACGTTTAGCCGCGACCAACGGGAGCGCTCCCGTGGGTCGCGGCTAAACGGGGAGTGCTGATGTTATCAGAAGTTGAGTGCGTACTGCACGATGAGGCCTGCAAACACCACACTCACCATGCTCATGAGTTTGATGAGGATGTTCAAGCTCGGACCCGAAGTATCCTTGAAGGGATCACCCACCGTATCGCCGACGACGGCTGCCTTATGGGCGTCGGTGCCTTTGCCGCCGTGGGCTCCCGTTTCGATGTACTTCTTGGCATTGTCCCATGCTCCACCCGCGTTGGCCATCATGATCGCGACGGCGAAACCGCTGGTCAGTCCGCCCGCCAGCATCCCCATCACACCGCCCACGCCGAGGATCAGCCCGACGACGATCGGCACCAGCAGTCCCAGACAAGCGGGGACAATCATCTCGCGTTGGGCGGCGACCGTACTGATATCGACACAGGCCGCGTAATCCGGTTCGGCCTCTCCTTCCATGATGCCCTTGATCTCCCGAAATTGCCGCCGGACCTCCTCGACCATCGCCCCTGCTGCGCGGCCGACGGCTTTCATCGTCATCGCACAGAACACGAACGCCAGCATCACGCCCATAAACATGCCGACGAGCACCTTGGGGTTCATAATTGTGACGTCATAGAAGCGGACGAAATCGGGCATCGTCGCGTGATGTACGTTGACGGCCATCCCGCGCTTCGTGAGATCCTCAAGGTCGACGGTCGTCTTCTCGCCAACGGCCATGACCCCCGGTGCGATGTCGCCCATCACCTCTCGCTGAAAACTATTGAGTGGCTCGAACACAAGATAGGCATGGTTCTTGTCATCCTCAGGTCCTCGGTACGCGATCACGCCGCCGCGAATGATGGTGGTGTTCGCCTCCGACAGGCTTTCTGACTGCACAACCTCGACGCGCGCTGCCCAGCGTTCGAAGCCGACACGGACCTCTTCCACATACGCTGCCAGGAGAGCGAGTGCCGTCAGCGCAGCCGACCCGATTGCGAAGCCCTTGCCGGTCGCAGCGGTCGTGTTTCCGAGCGAGTCCAGAGCATCTGTGCGTTCGCGAACCTGCGGGTCGAGGTGACACATCTCGGCGTTGCCGCCCGCGTTGTCAGCGATGGGACCGTACGCATCGGTCGCCAGCGTGATGCCGAGCGTACTGAGCATGCCGACAGCAGCGATGGCAACGCCGTACAGGCCAATGGCAAACAGTTGTGGATCAGCGAAATCGAAGCCCGTGCAGGCGCCAAAGGCTGTAATGATGGCCGTACCAATCACCACAATCGGCACCCAGACACTGTAAAAACCCTCGGCGACGCCGGCGATGATGACCGTCGCCGGGCCAGTCACCGCTTGATCGGCGATCCGTTTGGTCGGGGCATAAACGTCACTCGTCGAGTACTCGGTCCACCAGCCAATGAGCCAACCGGCAATAAGTCCGGTGACGATGGCAGCGAAGACACCCAGCAGTTGCCAGCCTTGACGCAATCCTGTGCCCGTCAGGTCTTCCATGTTTTGTGAGGGGAGAACGAGCATCAACGTCACGAGCAGGAACGCCACCACGCCGACACCGATGCTGCTGCTATTGATCCCGCGGCCCAATGCCTCCAGGAGATTCTTCTGACTGGCGCCTTCCTCAGTCTTGACGAGGAAGATCCCCATGATCGACAACCCGATGCCCAGTCCGGCGAGCACCATCGGCAGGAGCAACATCATGAGTTGCATTTCGACGTGTCCCGCATAGGCCGCGACTCCCAAGGCCGCACTGGCGAGGATCGAACCGCAGTACGACTCGTACAAGTCGGCTCCCATGCCGGCGACGTCGCCCACGTTGTCGCCCACGTTGTCTGCGATGGTCGCCGGATTGCGGGGGTCATCTTCGGGAATGCCGGCTTCCACTTTGCCGACCAAGTCGGCCCCCACGTCTGCGGCCTTGGTGAAGATGCCGCCACCGACCCGAGCGAACAACGCCTGACTACTCGCGCCCATGCCAAAGCAGAGCATGGTGACGGTGATCTCTTCCAGACTGTAAGTTTTGCCCATCATGGGAGCAAACCAGTAGAGAGCCGCGAACCACAAACAGATGTCCAACAGGCCGAGGCCGACAACGGTCAGGCCCATCACGGCTCCACTGCGGAACGCAACCTGCAACCCCGCATTGAGCGACTGCTTGCACGCCTGAGCCGTCCGCGAACTGGCCCAGGTCGCCGTCTTCATGCCGAACCAGCCGGCGAGTGCCGAGAAGAATCCACCAGTCAGAAACGCAAAGGGGACCAGCTTGGACTGTGCGCCAAAACCAAAGGCCACCACCGTCAAAAGTAGCGAGGTTACAATGAAGAACATGAGCACGACTTTGTATTGTCGCCAAAGATAGGCATTCGCCCCATCTCGCACGTGTTGAGCGATCTCGACCATCCGCTCGCTGCCTTCGTCCTGCTCCTTCATCCAGTTATAGAAGCGGAAGGCAAACACGAGTGCGGTGAGAGACCCCGCCAATGCCACGAACCAGCCGATGAACACCGACACTCCGCCGCCCGTCGCGACTGCGGTCCCAGCTGGAGCTTCCTCTTGGGCCAACAAAGGGGCAGACATCATCGCGACGATCAGGATCGCGAGGAGAGACTGCCCGAACTTCGAATATAACTTGCCGCTGGGGTTGGACTTGGTCATCCGAGAGGCTTGCTCCGCCATGGGGATCGATCTCTGTCGTACGTCGTAAAAGTCAACGACGCCAGTGTTAATGGAAGAAGGAGGTCGCGGCGAGTGTAGTGGGGTTCCGTTTTTGTTGTCAACGAGCGCCAGCGAAGGCTTGCCGGGACATCGTAGGTTGGCTGAGGCAAGCGTCGAGCGAGCCGCTTTCTCAGTCGTGGCGTGCCTTTTTCGATTGCCCTACACTGGCGAGTCGAGCAGTTGGATGACCAACCCATCGACGTGATGACATTCCGGAGAAGAAGCACCTTGCCCAACGAAAAACGCGACTTTGACGAGTTCCTGGAGAAGTTCCGCAAGCATCGGGAACTGATGACCGAGGAATTGCACAACGTCATCGTGGGACAGGACGCGGTGATCGAGCAGATTCTCTCCGCCATCTTCACCGGCGGGCACTGTCTGCTCGTCGGCGTCCCCGGATTGGCAAAAACCCTTGTCGTCAGCACCATCGCCAAGATTCTGGACGTGCAGTTCCAACGCATCCAGTTCACCCCGGACCTCATGCCCTCGGATATCACCGGCACGAACGTGCTGGAGGAGACCGACACCGGTCGTCGTGAGTTCCGCTTCGTGAAGGGGCCCGTCTTCACCAACATCCTGCTGGCAGACGAAATCAACCGAACCCCACCCAAAACACAAGCTGCCCTACTGCAGGCGATGCAGGAACGTGAAGTCACGATCGGGCAGACGACCTACGATCTGCCGGAGCCATTCTTCGTGATTGCCACACAAAACCCCATTGAGCAGGAAGGCACCTACCCGCTGCCCGAAGCCCAGCTCGACCGGTTCATGTTCAACATCAAGGTCGACTACCCGAACCTTGAGGAAGAGGAGGAGATCCTCACCGCGACGACCAGCGAACAAGGAGGCGAGGTCCGCAAGGTGCTCTCCGCGAAGGCCATTCTCTACTTGCAACGTCAGATCAATATGATCGAGATCGGGCCGCTGACGATCAACTATGTCGCCCGGCTGGTGCGAGCCACCCGCCCCGGCGACGGTTCAGCGCCGCAGTTCATCCGCGAACTGGTGGACTGGGGAGCCGGTCCCCGCGCCGGTCAGTACCTCATCTACGGAGCTCGCGCTGTCGCCGCAATGGATGGTCGCCCTGCCGTCTCATTGGACGACGTCCGCCGCGTCGCCATCCCCGTCCTCAGGCACCGCATCTCCCCGAACTTCCAAGCCCAGGCCGAAGGCTACGACAGCGACACGATCATCGAACGTCTGTTGAAAGAGATTCCTGAACCGGCGGTGCCGAAATATGAGTGAGCACGCACTGTCTTGATTCCTGTTAGACTGAAGACGACTCCGGCACATCACGGACCCAGAGGGCAGACTAATGATCGCCCCCCTCATCGAATTCTCCGACTCACAACTCGCCGAACTGTGTCGTCAGTGGCGCATCCGCCGCCTCGCAGTTTTTGGTTCAGCATTGCGTGACGACTTTCGCCCTGAGAGCGACTTGGACCTGCTCGTCGAGTTCGAACCTGATCAGACTCCCGGGTTAGGATTCTTTCGGTTGCAAGATGCCCTCTCTCAACTTTTGGACCGGCAGGTCGACCTCAACACGCCCACATGTCTCAGCCCGTATTTTCGAGACGACGTCGTCTCACATGCCGAGGACCTGTATGTCGCACCGTGACGACGAGACGACCATGCGAGAGATGCTCGATCATACGGTCGAGGCGATGTCTCTCGTCAGTCCGCTCGCGCGAGATGACCTCGACTCGCAGCGAGTCGTCTATCTCGCACTTCTTCAACTCTGTCAGGTCATCGGCGAAGCCGCGACGCGGCTCTCACAAGAAATTCGCGACGCTCATCCTCATGTCCCCTGGCGGGAAATCATCGCGTTCCGCAATCGGCTCATCCATGGCTATGACACGATTGACCGGGACATCCTCTGGGCCATTCTCACTGCCGACTTTCCGAAACTCCGTGCGGAGTTGGAAGCCATTCTGACAACTGACAACTGACAATCCCCGATGCCATCCGCTGAATCCTATCTCAAGCCCGAAGTCATCCGCACAGTCGCGCGGTTGGACCTGCGTGCGCGGTTTATTGTCGAGGGGTTTCTGAGCGGGCTGCATGCGTCGCCCTATCATGGGTTCAGTGTCGAATTCTCTGAGCATCGTCGCTACACGCAGGGGGACGACCCGAAAGATATCGACTGGCTCGTGTACGCCAAGACGGACCGGTACTACATCAAGAAGTATCAGGCGGAGACGAATCTCACCGGCTACTTGCTGATGGACCTCTCGGAGAGCATGGCGTACACGTATCGACAGGAGCTGACGAAGTTTGAGTACTCTGTCTGCCTTGCCGCTGCCCTCGCCTATCTCATGGTGCATCAGCAGGACCCGGTCGGACTCATCACGTTCGATGACAAGATTCGGGCCTCTCTCCCGGCAAAGAGCAAACGCTCACAACTGGCCAACATCCTCGCCCTGCTCGCGAAAGCTCAACCGACCGGATCGACGGAGATCGCACTGAACTTGCGGCGGTTCGCGTCGATGGTCAAACATAAGAGCCTGGTGATGCTGTTCAGCGACCTGTTAACCGACGCCGAACCGGTCATTGAAGCGATCCGCATGCTTCGCTTCGGCGGACACGATGTGATCGTGTTCCATGTCCTCGACGAGGCCGAGGTCCACTTCCCCTTTGACGGCATGTGCGATCTCAAAGACCCCGAGTCAGACGAGACCATGCTCGTCGATGCCGCCGGGATTCGCGCCGACTACCGTGAGGCCCTCGAAGAACTGCGAGGGACTTACCGCAAAGAGTGCCGAGCATGCGGAGCGGACTTCGTCGAACTCGACACCAGCATGCACTTCGACAAGGCGCTTGTTGAGTATCTCTCGCAACGCAAGGCGCGGTTCTGACTCATGCGGGGCTTGCGTTACGATTGTCGGTGGTGCTCTGTTCGCCAGCGATTGCCGTAGGATGCCCCAAGCCGACATCTTTGATGTCGCTCGAATGCCTGTGTCGTGTGGAGAACGTCAACCGCGTCGTTCGACGGCAGAGCCGTCGGCTTGGGATTCACTTGCACGCAAATTACATTTTCCGACAATCGAGAGGTATGCCCGTCATGCGGCTTCGGCGAGCGGCTGCTCGCCCGTCGCTTCCGCAGCGATCACTTCATCGACCAGCATGCCATAGTCGTGCGATCCGGCTGACGAGGCCGCGTAGTCGAAGATCGACTGCCCGAAGCTCGGTGCCTCTGCCAACTTAATGTTCCGACGGATGCGGCTGTTGAACACCTGGGCACCGGCCCAGGGCGCGTCTTCATCACTCGATTGGAGAAAGTGCAACAGGTCATCTGTCACATCAGCGGCCAGTCGTGTCCCGGTTTCATACAAGCAGAGCAGGACGCCCGACACCCGCAACTCCCTGTTGAGTCGACGACGCACGAGTGCCGTCGTTGAGAACAATTTTGACAGTCCCTGCAGCGCCAAAAAGTGCGGCTGCAAAGGAATGAAGACTTCGGTCGCTGCTGTGAGGGCGTTGATCGTCAGCACGCCGAGTGATGGCGGGCAGTCCATGATGATGTAGTCGAAAGGCTCTTCTTCACAGTGAGCGGCGATCGCCCGACGCAACACGTGCTCGCGACCCTGGGCATCGACCAACTCCAACTCAGTCGCTGCCAAATCGAGGTCGGCAGCGGCTAACCAGAGATTGGTGGTCGTGAGTTGCCGAATCTCCTTGAGTTTTTTTGCACCGGCAAAGACCTGATAGATCGTGTCAGCACTGCCCGCCTCTTCGACCCCCAGATGCAGTGACGCATGGGCCTGTGGATCGAGATCGATCAACAGCACTCGCTTCCCACGCTTCGCGAGACCGGCGGCGATGTTGACACTACTCGTGGTCTTGCCGACGCCACCCTTCTGGTTCATCACAGCAATCGTTCGCATGGTCCACTCCTGTGGAAATTGTGGGTTCTTCTGAGAGGCAAGTTCTGAGCCATCTCGGATGGTCTGGTCGCGACCATCAGGTATTGATTGAGGAACGTCTTTCGCCGCGTTCTTCCAGTCTTGGGAGTAGAAAGCTCCTTGGGAGAGACGTCAGCGGGTTGTCGTCGAATCGGATTCGGTCTCTTGCTCAGCCGTCTGTTGCAAACGGGCTTCAATCGTGGCGAGACGCTGCGCCTGGAGGGAGTGATAAGTCCACATGGGACGGACCAGCATCCGTTCAAGGACCGTCCTACGATGTTTCCAGTCGCTGGCTGCAACACCGGCCTCTGTGCAAAGGACATCCATCGCCTCCATGGCCCGCTCGGCAACCTTGATGCTCTTCTCGGCGTCGACCAACTCAAACGACGACGCTGTCTTGTCGGTTCGAACACGGAGCGTCGAGCGTTGACGGAGCACATCGAGGAGGGCGTTCATTTCATCCCATCGTTGCTGCGGATCAGCGATCAGATCCGGCTCGTCAAGCAACAACTGCAGCGCGGCAACGACGTTTCGTACTGAGCGATCCTGTCCGGGGCTGTAATGAACTGAATGACGCAGGTGAGTCAGCTGTGCCAACCGATCGGGCGTCTCTGTCCGTTCGTAGAGGCGGGCGGCTTCTGTATGCAAAAAGTAGCTGACCAACGGATCAAACGGCTCCTCGAACTCTGAGAGTCTCGCGACATCTGCGGCAGTGGGAGTCTCACTTGTTGCTGCTTCACCCAGGACCTTGAGGTACTCCTTGCGACGCTTGTCTTCCGGATGCAGAACCCGTTCGAGTACGTGATTCACCGGCATAATCTTCGATCGTGGTCGTTCCTGCAAACGGTTCTTGAGAGTCGCACGATACGCGTGCCAGCGGTCCGGATGCTCGACAATCAGTCGTTGTTGCTCGGACATGTCTTTCAGCCGTTTTCCAATCTCAGGTATTTGGTCCGATTCACCAACCCAGGCGAGCATGCGGCTGCCTCGCTCGGAGAACAGGCTCACAATCTCTCGCCACTTTGGTCCCCACCGCATGACTTCTTGTGGGAGTCGATAGGTGAACCGGCCGTTGCCAACCGTGTTGATGGCGACTTCTCCCGAGGCCAACTCGCTGATCTGCTCGGGGCTGATTGCGGAGAGATTGACCAACACGGACCAGTCCCAACCCTGTTGTGCAAGCAGCCGCCTGATGTGATCCGCTTCGCAGCGCTCAAACAACGATTCGTCGAACAACGATTCGTTGCTGTTGGATGCAAGGAGCACGAGTTCGCCGGGCGCGGACTCTACACAGACCACTTGCGGAAAGACACTTCGCAGTGTGGCGAGGACGGTCTCGATCGGTTGTCGACCAAAGTCCGAGTACTGCAGCCGCTGACTAATGACGCCGCCCGGATTGAGATGTCGGGCTGTGCTTTCGTAAAACTCCCTGGTGAATCGTGACGTCTGTCTCATTAGCGACGGATGGGCATCGCCCACGATTACGACGTCGTAAGAGTCACCCTTCGCCAGCAGAGCGAGTGTCGGATCGATGTGGCGAAGAACGAGGCGGTCGTCATCCAGCGGGTTGAAGCCGGACGCTTTCGAAATGACCTCATCGTTGATGCGGATCAATTCCCGGTCACCTTCGAGGCAAGTCACCTGTCGCACGGGACAGGCAAGACAGGTGGAGACGGCTGTGGTGCTTCCCAATCCCACGACCAGCACGCGGTCCGGCTGAGGATGCACCACGAGCGGCACAATCGCATGGACGACATCGCCGGGAAACTGCGGACACGCCAGCGTGTCGGTACTCACGATCCCGGCCGGAATACCATTCTGCCTGAGATGGATCTGCGAGCCACGCTGCTTCCAGACGGTCCAGACGGCGTCGCGACCATCGAAGACCGTGACCAGTCGATTGTCATCAATGTGCGGCAAGAGTTCGCGTTGCATACCAGAGTTATGGGCAGCGAATGACTGCGCCGAAAACAAAAGCCTGGCAGCGAGGTCGGGGCGATGGTTGTGAATCGACATCGGCAGCAATCCCAGCAGGGCGACAGCGAGTGTCCCGCCGACCCAGTGACTCCGTCGCAGCAGCAGGTGTTCGGCCTTCCACAACCGCAGCACAATCAACGTGATGGCTGCTATTGTTAACATGAGCACAGAGAGACTGAGCGAAATCCAGAGTGACTTCATCAGCACAACTCCCGCCGACGTACAGACGATCACAATCATGGGAACCACGACATGGTGACCTTTGGCTGACTCGGATCGCTGGGCACACAGACGCCCAGTCGCAATTCCCAGAGGGAACAGAGCGACGAATCCCATGAGCCATCGGACGGCCACTAACAGAGAAACCGTTTCGAGACTCGCATTGAGTGTCAGGGTCCATCGCAACAACAGAGGTGCCACGAGCAGCAGGAATGCTGGCCACACAGCCACAACAAAAGCCGCGACTAAGACTCCATCCTGACTGGGAGACTGGTCTCTCGTGCGTTGCAACCTCACCGCCCACGCGAGGCCGCAGGACGCGCCACAGACGAGACCGCCAAACAAGGCATGAAATTCGTAGCCACTGCCGGACAGAAACTGCAGGACCTGACGGCTCGCCAGAGGAATGGCCGCACCGGTCAGTAACGATGCACAAGCCAACGACACGGCGTGTCGTCGATCGATGGTGAAAACACCGGAGATATCAGAGGCCGACGATAGAAATTGATCAGAGGCATCGGCGGCGCGTGTCAGACTGAGCCAGAACGCGACGGTCGCGAGCCCGGTGACCACATGGCCGATATGTTCAACACTTAGCCACGATGCCAATAGGATCGGCGCGGTCCCTAATCCGAGTCCGCAGCCGAGTACGAAGCGCGTTGACACTGGAAAACGATGCCTGCGTCGTCGTGGTTGAGCGAGAGCGCGACCATGACCAATCCACGTGAGCGCCATCATCGGCACCAACAACATAGCGAAACTGATGACCAACATGAAGGCGAACGCAGTCGCCTCGACTTCCAACCACGATCCGGGGACACGACCGATGACCCCTCGTGTGACTGTCAGCATCCAGGGAAGACCGACTGTCCATACAGCAATCGTCAGCCAGGAGAGCGGTGTCGAGTAACTTCCAATCGGTAACGAAATCATTCTTGCGCGCAGCGACCACGCCGCTACAATTCCGAGCGAGAGCGAAAGAGTGAGGGCCGCAGTCACAGGCAGAGACAGACCGAATGTCCCCAAAAACAAGTGGGTCCAGACGAACAGGCACGATCCGGCGATCAGCCCGGCTCCCCATGGTCGCAGCCGACCGATCCAGCGAGAGTTCAGAAGTCTGTCGTGAGCAAACGGTGTCGCCGATGAAGTCATGGCATCCTTGCCCTGATCATTCTGCTGAAAAGACGGAGGCTCCCCCTCCAAAGGGAGTCTGGACGGCTGTTGTACCTCAATCCCCGGATTCTCGGAACATCACTTGAAGCGACCGCCGGCCACGATGCCACGTGGAATCGCACACCAACCAACACCAGCGATTTGACATGGCAGGCTGGGGAAGTTTCTGCCAGAATCTCTGTGAGAGGACCAGTCGTTCATGCACCGTTTTCGACATAACTTAATATCCTGTTTCGCGTTGATCATTCTGACCAGCGGCTTCGTGGTTTCCGGAGAGCCCGCAACGTCACCCGACTCGAACCAGACAGCCTCAACGATTGCGGACCTGATCCAGCAGTTGGAGCACTCAGACTTCGCCCAACGTGAGGCGGCCAGTCGTCAACTCCAAGAGTCGGGAAACGAGGCCATCGCTGCGCTCCTCGACGCTGCCATCCATCAACCACCGGAGGCGGCCACTCGCTCACTTCACATCCTTGAGAACCTGTTTCTTTCTGATGACAAGAGCGTCTTCGAGGCCGCTGATGATGGGCTGAGCCAATTAATGGCCAGCGACCGTGGAAACGTCGTGGTGGCGGCGTCACAGGTTTTGGCAAGGCACATGCTTCTCCGTGAGGAGCGGGCCGTCGCGGCCATTCGTGAGTTGGGAGGGACTGTCCAGTACGACGCGCTCGATAACCCCAGGGATCCTCGCCAGCGCCTGATCGCAGGGCCACCATATCCCCACAGTTCACCACAGATTTTCCCTCACACGATCATCCTCGGAACCAAATGGAAGGGCGGACTTGACGGGCTCAAATTCCTGCGGTGGTTGAGCCATCGGGAACACCTCGTTCTGTACGTCATTCGCGGAAGCCAGGTCACCCTCGCGGAGGCTCAATCGCTCGCAGCCAGCCTCCCGAATCTCTCGGTTTTCGAACGAGGTCCCTATTTGGGTCTCATGGGCGGTCGTTCAATTGAGCCAAATAAGTGCGTCGTTGAAGGCGTTCAAGAGGGAGGGCCCGCTGCACATGGTGGCGTGCAAACAAGTGATGAGATTCTCAAGCTCGAAGGGAACGACGTCGGATCGTTCCAGGATCTGATCGACCAGTTAAAGCAATACGAAGCAAAAGAGAAGATCACCCTCACCATCAGACGTTCTGGAAGGACACTGTCCATCGACGTCGTCCTTGGCGAATGGACCATGCCCGACTACTCGCCGAGTGCACAGCGGATCCTCGAAAGAGCAAAACAACACGAATCGCAGTCCGAGGAATCCAATCCCACCTTCCCACTGGAATCGTTCGACGATTCGTTAATCGAAAAGTAGTCGCCGAAAAACGAGTAGGGGCATCAAAAAGTCTGTCTGCCGTGCGAGATCACAGCAGGCCCAGGAAAGCCTGGGAATCAGCGAAGTTTTCAAAGAGATGCGCAGGGTCTGTCTCTCCGAGTTGCTCCAGCGAGAATGACCCGGTTGCAACAGCAACTGTCCGTGCACCAATGGCACGCCCGCAGCGGACGTCGGCCGGGGTATCTCCGATGACCCACACGCGATCAGGGTCGACTTCTGCCTGCTGATGCTCAATGACGGCCTTCATCGCGGCGCGGGCCACATCGTCCCGATCATGGTGATCGTCGCCGAACCCGCCGAATTGGAAGTAGTGATCGATCTGATAATGGCCGAGTTTGAGCTGGGCTCCTTGTTGAAAGTTGCCCGTGAGAAGCCCGAGAACGACATCGTCACGCTCGTGGAGAGTCGCTAGTAACGACTCGATGCCTGCCAACGTACGACCGGGCAACGTCGGCAGCACCTCCACCAAGTGCTGGAAATACGTCTCCTGAAACGTCACCCACACCTCAGGAGTCTCCTCGATGTCGTGATAGGCAAACAGGTCGGTGACGATGGCCCGGTCGGTGCGGCCTGCTGCCGGGATGCCCTTGGTCTCGATTGTCACGTCGAACACGGTTTGCAGTGTCTGCTCCATCGCCCGCTGACCAGCACCGCCCGTGTTCAGCAACGTTCCATCAATATCAAACAGCAAGATGTGCATCAGGTCGTCGACTCCTCACGTTTCGTGGCTGCCGTCTCAGGCCGCAGATAGACGAAGTTCTTCCCCAGCCGTCCGCCATAGTTGCCCGCTGAGATGCGAATGAGCCCCGGCGTCTCGACCGCAGCGGCGATGCCCGCATGTGTTGCCTGCGTGACCGTTTCCAGATCATGCCCATTGATGATGATCTCCATCACGCTGGCGACACCGTCAGGCAACTGGCAGTCATCCCCCAGTTTCCCTCGCAGTGTGGGGCAGAATGGCTCGTTCGTGCTGGCGATCATGAACGAATAACGACTGCCCGCCTTCGACCCGCTGGAGGCAATGCCTCCCGGAAATGGTGTGATGACGCCGGGCGTGGCCTGGATGGCCTGCAACGCCTTCTGGGTCGCATCAATGGCTGCGTCTTCGCTCTCCCCCATGAACCACAAGTTGCCCCCCATCAGACCGTCTCGGAATCCGAAACGGCGATCGAGTACGAATTCTCCTCCCATGATGGGGATGACCCAGACAGGTCGTCCGTGTCGCTTGTCACGAAACTGATGGCCATCACCAAATAACGCGATCTTGCGGCCCAGCTTGAAGGAATTGTCCGTTTCCAGCAGGTTGAAGCAGCGGGTCGTGGGGCAGGTCAAGATGTTCTGACTGAGCCGATGCAGCAGTGTCTTCTCCAAGTGACGCTCACGATTCTTCACAAATCGCGGCACATGGAACTGCAAGACGACGCCGGGTCGTCCATCGGGTGTCTCGATTGAATCGTCGCCTCCCGGTCCCACAAACCGGTCGATCCCTGCTTCGCAGTCACAAAAGATGGTGCTCGAGGCATGGCCGGTTGCCGCCGCGGCCGCCTGCTCGAGCCAGTAGCGGTCACGAGCTGTGACGAGTACTTCGGCCAGAATGCTGCGGAATGCCTCTGCGTACGTGTCGTCAACCAAACGGGACATCTGCAATAGTTTTCAATAATGAAGGATCAATTGCAGTGATCGTAGACAGTCCGCCCCTGGTCTGCCATTGCTCGGCGACAAGGAAATACGCAGTTCTTGACCGAGATCGCTCGACGGCGGGGGATGTCGGATCAACAACTGTGTTGTGGATGGACACGGTCGTTTCTCAGCCTCGTCATTCCCGCGAAGGCAGAAATCCCGCGAAGGCAGAAATCCAGTGAGCATGGAGAAAGTCTCTTAGCGTCACGCGGTACTCAACGCCGGCTGGTTTCCCGCCTTCGCGGGAACGACGTGCTTCGACCGGGGTGGAAGAGTAATGGCCGGACAGTAATTCATCCCACATCCCGAGCCGTCGGCTTGGGAGGGGATCTAATGACTATTGGGCGACTTGTGACTGGGTGCGGATGCCTCCAGCGCGGTCGAGGAGTTCGTCCTCACTGACGAACGCTTGCGGACTCAACCGGTACGTGAAGTCGTGCCGATTGGTGAGTTGCACCGGCAAAAAGTTATCCGAGACGAAATCGAGAGGCGGCACCTGATACCAGGGCGGCGGCACAGGCTGCTGGATCGTCAACGTCTCAAATCCAGGTTTTGAGAGTGTGATTTCACGGGTGGCGTAGTACGTGAAATCGAGAGACGTTGGTGTGTATCCGATCCGCTCACCATCTAACTCGACCAGTGCGCCGGGTGGGTCGGAGCGGATCGTCATCCGGCGGCTGACACATCCGCTCAACGAGCAGACAGCGAACAGCAGCAGGCAAACTGCCAGCGGGAAACGAACGTTGATCATGGATGGGAGGAGCGAACGCGATCTCGTCCGCACCGAAGTCGCAGGAGAAGGGAGGCGGGATTCTAAGTCGATCCCCCTCACCTGCCAAGATCAGATTGTGTCTCCCGAACCCCTTTGACGTTTTGCCCTTCTGTTGATCCTTGTATCAGAGAAACTGCATCTCGCTGTCGGTTGGCCTCGGGCGTAACGTCAGTGTAGGATACCGATGCGGTTCGTTTTCTCATTTCTCCATCGGAATTCTCCATGCGGTGGGAGCAGCTCGTCGAGTTTGCAGCGAAGACCGATGTCGGCATGCGCCGTCAGAATAATGAGGATACGTGTGCTGCTCACCTCGCTCGGGAAGAGCAAGTCTTTCGGGATCGGGGTCATCTATTTGTCGTCGCAGACGGCATGGGTGGCCATGCGGTCGGTGAACTTGCCAGTAAGCTGGCTGCAGACATGCTGCCGCATTCATTTCTCAAATCAACAGGAGAGAGTATTCAGAAGGCGATGCGGTCGGCTGTGGAAGAGGCCAACGCCACGATCAATGCCCGTGGCAGCCAGAACCGCGACTTCCAGCGTATGGGCACAACATGTTCGGCTCTCGCCTTGTCTGCAAAGGGAGCCGTCATTGGTCATGTGGGCGATAGCCGCGTCTATCGGGTCCGTCGAGACCGAATCGATCAACTCACATTCGACCATAGCCTGCAATGGGAACTGGAACGCCGCGGACGTCTGAAGCCCGAGGACATCTCCCTGCATGAGCATCGCAACGTCATTACGCGATCGCTGGGCCCGGAACCACATGTTGAAGTCGATATCGAAGGTCCCATTCCCGTGCACGCGGACGATATCTTCGTCCTCTGTTCGGATGGTCTGACGGCCCATGTGGCCGATGGAGAGATTGCTACAGTTGTCCGCGACCTGCCTCCCAAGGCGGCGTGTCGACTACTGGTGCATCTGGCCAATCTACGTGGCGGCACAGACAACTGTACCGTCATCGTGATTCGTATTGGCCAACTGCCGAGTAATGTCATCCCCCCATCGGTGGAGGTTCCCATTCCGGTGCGAAACACACTGAGCTGGAAGTGGCTGCTATGGTTCTGGCTGTTCGGTGTGGGGCTCGTCTGCGGGACGACACTCACGCTTGCGAAACACTTTGTCCCGGGCTTGAGCATCTTTGGGCTCTCCGCCTTGGGAGGCATCGTGATGTCGTTGTTTGCCTGGCGTGAGAGTTACCAGATGCGGATGGCCCCCCCTGAGGACGCTCTGAAGCCGGGTAACGGGGTCCCGTATCGCTCGTATGTGTCACGCCCTGTGAAGGAGCTCATCAGCGAACTGGCCAATTTCGGAGTCGAGCTGCAGCGGACTGCCAAGGAGGACGGGTGGAGTGTCGACTGGAAGAAATATGAGGACTCGGTCAATAAGTCGCGCGAAGCTCTCAGTCAGAAGCGGCGGTCGCAGGCCCTGCGGGAATACGGGAAGGCGATCGACGCCCTGATGACCGGTCTCATCGAGGAACGTCAATCAACCACAGGGACTCCACTCACAAATCCGTAGTGGCGCGTCACTGCGAATAATTCGGGTTGGGTGGCAGGGTCAGACCAACGGGATGGCCCTGAGATTCCGCGTCATCCCACCGGGGCCATCCGCTGCGCTCCTGACCCCGCCACCGGAAAATCAAGCTTTGACGTTCCACGAGCGAAATACGTGGATTCATCCGGCTGACGGGATGGCCTGTTCCCTATTTCGGTGGGAGTGCTCACCTGATATCCTACATTCTGCGCGAGAATTGTGGGAACAAGGAGGTTGCCCGTGCTGCTCACTCGTTCGATTCGCCGAAAGATGGTCGCCGGCTTGGGCGTCCTGATGCTCATGCTGGGCCTGCTCGCCATCAGCAGCATTTCCGGTCTGTCCAATTACCAACGGACCGTCAAGGATCTGGAGGTTATTGAGTCGGCTCCGCGCAACACACGGTTGATTGGCGCTATTATCTCATTGATCGAACCGCTGAATTCTGAACTGCAGGCCTTCGATCAACCCCCAAGCCGCCCATATTTGTATGAGAAGCAGTGTAAAGACGCTCAGGCAGCACTGAAAAACGTGCGCGGGCTGATCGAAGAACACTATCGACTCTTGGATCGATATTTCGAACGACTCTCTGAACAACCATTTGCGCCGGATGATCTTCTCACCCAGCAGCGCTCTTACTCGCAACTGCGAGAACGGATCAACGGCATTCTTGAAGAATATGAGCGAAGCCTCACAAAACTCGATGACAAAAACACAGAACGCCACACAGCGACCTACATATACATGATCAGTTTGGTGACGCGGCTGAAGGCGTCCATGCACGAGCTAGAGCTCTTAGAACCCTTGGAGAACATGCGGCCCCGACTCAAGACAGCCCAACGAGACTACAGGGCTCACCTGGCTCTCGTCTGGGGCACGAGCCTGTTAGTTCTGTCGATGTTTCTGTTCCTCGCCTGGAGCGCCTATCGCGGAATCGTGCAGCCGATTCGAGCGCTGCATCGGGGGGCCAGCCGAGTGGCGTCCGGGGATTTCGACTATCGGGTCGAGCTCAACACTCATGACGAAATCTCACATCTGGCTGTCGCCTTCAACCATATGACCGAACGATTCCAGTCGGTCACAGCTGATCTGGACAAGGAAGTTCAACAGCAATCGCGGCAACTCGTTCAGTCGGCCAAGCTCGCGGGCGTTGGTTTTCTCGCCGCCGGGGTCGCTCACGAGATCAACAACCCGCTCCATGCCATCTCCACCGCTGCGGAAGGCGTCCAACTGCGGCTTTCCCGCCTGCTCAAAGATGCCGACGAGGCGGACGCAGAGATCGTGGGCGAGTACCTCAAGATGATGCAGGCTGAGGCCTCACGCTGCCGCAAGATCACTGAGAAACTGCTCGACTTCGCCCGAGGCAAGGACACTGAACGTAATCAGTACGACATCACGGCCATCGTCCGCGAGGTGGTCGTCATGCTGCAACATGTCGGCAAGTTCCGGGACCGAACGATCTCGTTCGACGTCAACGACCCGCACTATGCCCATGTCAACGGGTCAGAGATCAAACAAGTAGCCTTGAACATCATCGCCAACGCACTCGATGCCACGAAGCCAGGCGGAGAAGTCGCGATTGGCATTCGGGACCTGCCAGATGCCGTCGAGCTCGTCTGCAAGGACAATGGCTGCGGCATGACACCCGAGGTGTTGGAACATCTGTTCGAGCCGTTCTACACGACTAAAGACGTTGGCAAGGGGACAGGGCTCGGACTGGCGATCAGTCACCGAATTATTCGTGACCATGACGGAGTCCTCGAAGCGATCAGTGATGGCCCTGACTCCGGCAGCACCTTCTGCATCCGTCTCCCCAAGACAGCACGTCAAGCGAAGGCGGCATGAGTCCGCACGATCACTCGGCTGACACATAAACTCCGTCATCACGCACATCGACGACGAACGTCCGAATCGGCTCTGTCGCTGGCATGCACGTTGCGGCGCCGGTCGAGATCTCGAAGCGGGCACCGTGCCGAGGACACTCAATCTGTCCCTCCGCGATTGGCCCGTCTGTCAGTGGTTGGCCATCATGCGTGCAGACATCTTCGATGCAGTAGTAGGTTCCGCCCAGATGCAGCAACAACGCGGGCGTCTCGTCGACAATGACCGACTTGCGATCCCCCTCCGTTACCTCATCTGCCTCTGCAATCCGTTCCCAATCCGCCATCACGTCTCCTCAGTCACTTTTTGTAGCTGAACTCGCAAGAGTTCAGATTGTCGGTGTGTCTCGATGTGGCTGAATTCTTGCGAATCCAGCTACAAGGGTGGCAACAGTTTTGAAACTACATCTCCTCATCACGCTCGGCTGTCTGATCGGTGCTGAGTGAAGTCCCGTCGTCCTGTGGGTAGATGAGCACACGGTCATGCACGAGGAGAATCAGGTCGTCTCGTCCGTCACCCGTCACGTCAGCGATGACGCCTTCACGCGGCTGCGCTCCGCCACCGCCACGACGGCTGAAACTCTTCTCGTCGAAGACCTTGAAGTTGATTCCATGCATCAGTTGCTCGCCACGCGGAGTGATGATTTCCACATTGTGCTTTCGCAGGTCGAACGCGGCGATGTCCGGTTGTCCGTCACCATTGAGGTCGCCCGCTGCCAGATCGTTAAAAAACACGTCATCGAGTTTGGACTCGAACGTCAGCACATCCTTCAGTTCGGGCGGTCGTTGACCGGCGTAGAGCGTGAGGAACCGCTGACCGCCAAACAGCAGCAAATCATCTCGTCCATCAGCATTCAGGTCGGCAACCTCAGCAGCAATGTAAGGGAATGAGCCAAGATCCACCTGCTCCCACGGCTGATACTGCTCACCCTCCTTGCGAAGGATTCGGAGTTTGTTGACTCCCGTATCAATCATCACAAGTTCGTTGCCCGGCTCACCGTCCAGATCAAGTGTCGCGACCCCGCTCACTTTGGCCTTGGATTCGGCTGGGTTGTATTGATCGAGCACCTGCCAGCGATTCTCTTCATCCAAGAGCACATTGCGGGCAAAGTTCTCTTGAGCCACGAGTGTGACCGGCTGTTCCAGCTCCCCCGAGTAGACTGCGCCTCTCTCCACATCTCCCAGCTGAAGCCCCCCTGTCGCCTCAGCAACCTGCGGAGACCCCTGCTCATTCGTGACCAACAGCGTCGACTCTCGCCCGGTGCCACTGACCAGAAGGAAATCGGGCCTGCCGTCCTGATTTGCGTCCAACGACTGCATGTACGCCGGCTCGCTGCCCAGGCTTATCTCGTGATCGCCACCACCCACAGCCGCCGTCGTCCAGTCGCCACCGTTCGGCTGAGTCAGTCGGTGTAGCCCGTACTTGCCCCGTTTGATCAATTCGAGATAGATCAATTCATCGTTGCCGTCCCTGTCCAGGTCGGCCAGTTCGAAAGCGACGGGTTCGCCCGTCACGGGCAAGGATGCAGGAAATGACAAACGGCCTTTCTCCAAACGACACAGTCCGATCGACCGCTCTTCATTGCTGAGTACAAACACTTCCGCTTTCCCGTCACTGTCGATGTCGGACACGCGGACCTGTTCGACACCGAGGAAACTGGGATACGCCGTCCCGAGGTCCAGACCGTGGTTCGCATGCTGCAGGAACACAATCAATTGGGCTGCCTTCGGATCTGTGACAACGACATCCTTCAGCCCATCGCCATTGAGATCACCAACCGCCAGATCGCGCCCCTTGGAACTGCCCGACTCTCCAAAGCCGTATTGCACGAGACGCACGGACAGGTCTCCCTCCGGTTCACTCTCACGGGTGAACTGCGCGACTCGGATGCGACCGGTGGTGCCGTCGATCGTAACGACCTCGCGCCCCGCGCCTTCGACGAGGTCATACAGAATCAAACCGCGAATGTCTTCCAGTTCAAAGCGAATCTCCGGCCCCAGTTGTCCCGTCTCATTCTGGAGCCGGACCGAAGCGCTACGTTCGTCGCCATCGCCAGCCATGTAGAACAAGTCGTTCCGCTCGTCGCCATCAAGATCGCCAATCATGGCCAGCCCCACTCGTTCGGCCGTGTTGCGAATGACGACGGGCGTCGCGAACTCGCCCGGCTCATCCTGATGAATCACATAGGTCACCCGCTTGCCAAGCACGGCGATGTCATCTTTGCCGTCATGATTCAGGTCACCGGCCGCGATGCCCCATGACTGGCCTTCGACGTCCGCTAGACGTATCTCACGCTTCCGTCCCCAATTGTCCGACTCCGTCTGAAAGCGAATGATCAATCGATCCGGATCTCCGAAGTAGGCAAGGTCATCGCGATCATCGCCGTTAAAATCACCGATGGTCATTGCAGAGATATCGCGGTCCACGGGGACCTTTTCGTGCTTGAACCGCCAGTGACTTTCAATCTTGTTGACATCAGAATCAGTGAGGGGCTCATCTCCGTCTTCCGAGGACTCACGTTGAATCAGCAAGTCGATGCGGCTGTGGCTGTTGTCGACCAGCGCCAGATCTGTGCGTCCATCGTGGTTGAAGTCTCCGGGCTGCATCGAATGTGATCGCTGCTCCAGCTTGAAGATCTCCAACTCACGGAACCCGTAGTAGACGGAAAGGTCGATCTCTTCCGAATCATCAGCGACTGAGCGGTGTGTCAGATGAGACAGACCAATCGTCATGATTGTGACAGCCGTTACCGCACTTACGATCCAGCGGAATGGCAGGCATTGACGCATCAGTGTTCTCCCACATCTCAAGGACAGGTGTGCCCCCAAGTCTAGGAACCACGAATCACGGGCGAAAGCAGCTCAGCCGCCCGGACAACGAAAAATCCCCTGGTGTCGTCGGCAGGTGTCTCGATCGTTCCCGTTTGGCGGACCAAGAGGGTCTTGTCAGTCCTCAGTGTCTGTGAGAGACTGAACCCCACAGGATCGACCGTTCTCTGCAAGGTCGAAGACGGTCAAATGCCGATAAAAACAGAGACGTGCGTCGATCCAAGCCCCAGGGAGAGCCTGATGCGTTTACGAGTCTTATCTGTTACCGCTGCTTTGCTCAGCGTTGTCGCCGTCAGTGATGCGCACGCCCAAGGGCTCATCTGGAACCTGCCGCCTGACGGGTCATGGGTGCGATACGAAGGCACGTACTCACAACTCGTGCGGCGGCCCAACTCGACTGAAGGCGACCTCACGCTCGAATGGACGCGTCACCTCACCATCAAGTCGGTCGGCACGTCCGATGAAACCATCAATGGCGAAGTCATCCCCTGCCGCTGGCTGGAGATCAAAGTCGTCACCGCACAACCGGCCGCTCTGCTGGAGCCGGGCCCCGGCGGCAACCGCATCTACAAAATCCTCGTTCCCGAACGCTCCATCCTTGGTCGAGTGAATGATGATGCCAACATCATCGTGTCGTTCCTGCCAGTCGTGCGCGGGTACCGCATGATTGGCGAAGAGGACCCTCAACCGATCGAGTCGGGCGTTTTTCAGATCTATCCGCTCGTCTCCTACCTTCGTCACTACCGTGAAGTCCAGGCCGAGTCCGACACGCCCCAACAGACGGACATCCCCATGGGCATCGTTCCTGCTATCCCTCTTCGTGGAGCGATGACGGTCGAGAGCGCCGAGACGCGTTCGACCAATCAAGCCGAACTGTGGCGCAGCGATGATGTGCCGTTCGGTCTGGCGAAGTGGACCGTCCGCGATCTCCGCGAGGAGAAGCATGCCACCCAGTCTCGCGACCTGTTCCGTGAGACGATGGAGGTCTCGATCGAGATGTCGGCCCACGAGTCGGGCAACAACGCCGAGACCGAACTTGACGTCCAGTAACCGACATCAACACGTCTTGGTTTAGCCGCACATTTCAATTGTGTGGCTAAACGAATTGTGGTTATTCCGGAAACGCGGGGCCATTGACTTCCGGTGTCGAGACCGATGCGTCGTCTGGCACGTTCGGCAAAAGTTCATTCAACGGCGGAAGCACGGGAAGTGGAGGCAGTTCAGGCTGGACGGTTCGCACATCCTCCGCAGGCGTTGGCGACGAGGGCGGCTGAGCATCTGTAGACGCAGGGACTTGTGCTCCTGCAGGGACGACGCCATTTCCGCCTCTGAGAAAGATCGCGAGATACTCCTGCATCCCACTCAACCGGGCCGCTGTCTCGAGGATCTGGCGGGCCTTCTCGACATCATTGTCCAGGAATAACACGGCTCCGAGCAGGAACAGGCGATCAGGGTCGCGGACATCTTCGAGTGTCCACTCAGCGATCGCTTGCTTTAACTGCATCTTGCCGATGGTGTTCTCAGGTCTGAGCAGACGATCCAGAGAAGTCCCACTCTCGGGCCACGTCGGGTCGAGCGAAAGGCCGACCTTCAACTCATGAACTGCCTTGTCAAAGTGACGTATCCCGGCAAATGCGATCGCCAGATGCAGGTGCGGCTCCGCACGATCAGCAGCCGCAGCGATCGCATCGCGATAACGCTGCGAGGCCTGAAGATACTCCAGGTTCTGGAGCAACAAATCCCCGTGATGCTGATGGCGAATGCTGCGCCCCTGAGCAGCGGGGGACGATGGCGGCAGACTGGGTCGCTTATTCGCGATGATCGGCAGCGCGTCGAGCGGCTGTTCCCACTGCTGCTGATTCTCACGCCACGCATCATTGAGAACCGGATTTCCCGGTGCTGGCGGACTCAGGAATGTCGGAGCGGTGGGCGACGTCAAGTTGCCATAGGCAGGCGGAGGTGTCGCGTAGTACCCACTCCAGGCGGAGGGATAGCCGTATCCTGACCAGTATCCATAGGAGGAGGGATAGCCTCCGTAGCCGGTCACACCCAGCCCGAAGGGGGAGACATACGTCGAGAAGCCAAACGACGGAAACGCCCAGCCTCCAATGGTTGCACCGAATCCGTGCCGGTAGCCATAGGAAGTGTGATGGCCATGTCCGCTATGAGATCCATGGCCCCCGTGAGCATGTGACCCGTGCAAACCGTTCTGCCCGTGCCAGGGCCGTCCGTAACGGCGCTGATACTGGGAGTGAGCCTGAGTCGGCCCATAGTATCCGCCAGAAAACGTGCGTACTTTGGGATACGTATGACCGTGGGGATCAGCTTGAACAGGCACCGTCATGCTGAGCATGACGACCGACAGGATCAGACAGAGCATTGCGCGGCACATCGTCGCCTCCATTGGGGGGAATGGCCGGCTCGTCAATGAGGTCCTGATATTATCGGTCACGCAATCCCTGCGGTCAAGCAGACCTGCCCAGACGGGACTGTCGCTGTCGAAGGTCGTGACGTCAGGGTAAGTTGCACCGCGTGACCGGTCGTGATTCCTCAACCTCACGGCTTTGCTGTCTTGACTGAGTAGAGGCAGGCCGTCCGTCAGGGCGATACAATCGAGACAGGCCGTGCCGTCGGCCAATCGGTCTTGCTGCGCGATCTGTGCATCAGGCAGACCTTGCGGTTGGCGGTGGGTCTTCCGTTCTCGCAGGCCACGCGACTGATGGAATGGTCGCGCCTGTTCCTGATTCCTCAGACGATCTTCATTCACCCGCATCCGGGCAGGTGCAGTTATGACTCGAATCTCTCTCGTCACACTCGTCGGTCTGACACTGTTTGCCACTCCCATCGGGCAGCACGCGCAGGCTCAGGACGATTCCGGATTAGTCGCACCGGAGGCCCCTTCCATCCTCGCGAAGGAGCCGGAGACGGTCGACGAATACTTCGATGCCATTCTGGTGATGTTGCGGGTCGCGCGGCCCGATCTTGCTCAGCGCTATCTCACCACCCTGTTGGAGCAGGAGCCGGACAACGAAACGCTGCTGCGATTGCGTGAGGAGCACGGCACGGCGACATTCCTGCGACTTGCCAACGACAGCAACTTGCGACCGCAGTCACAGGAATTGCTGAGCCGGTTACAGGCGGCTGCAGGGAATCAGCTCAACGACCCTGCTCGTTTCGATGAGATCATCAACGCACTCACAGGCGACGTTCGCCAACGCGAACAAGCCATTCGAGACCTCAAGCACTACGGTCCCTATGCAGTCCCCGAACTGCTGCAGCGACTCTCCGGCGCAGAACAACGCAACACTCACGACTTGCTCCTGCTCACGTTGGTGAAGTTCGGTCCCGCGGCGATTGACCCACTCCTGGGTGCAATCGAGTCTCCCAATCCGGGCACGCGTGCGATCGCCATCGAAGCACTCGGCTGGCTGGGCGATGAACAGCTCGTCCCTCGCTTGTGGTATCCAGCACTCGCCGTCGATCAACCTGCCATTGTGCAGACGACTGCTCTGCAAGCGATTGCCCGGATTCGTTTCGGCGAAGCTCATCTGACCAATCAGCTTGACCCGGTCGGTGCGACGGCTGAGATCGCTGAGCGTGCCATCGTGCACTTCCGTGGTGAGTACGAGTGGACCCCGGATATTGATGGCGTGCTCACAGTCTGGGCATGGGATGCCGAACAGAACCGGCTCGTCGGCACACCGACCAGCCCGACGAATGCCTCCGCGTTCATGGCTGAACGACTCGCTCGTCAGGCGATGCTCATGTCGCCGGAGAGAGACGAATATCGGGCTTTGTTCCTGGCCGCGACGATGGCCCACGAGCGGCTACGAGCCGGATGGGATCAGCCGGCCCCCCAAGGACCCGGCACAGCCCAAAACCTTGCCCTGTTCAGCGGCCCGGAACTCACGGAACACGCGCTCGGGATCGCTGTCGAACATGGCAATCCCGCAGCGGCCCTCGTGGCCCTCACGGCTCTCACCGACGTGGGGACTCGTGACCAATTGCGACAAAGAGACCACCGACTGCCGCCCATCATCGCCGCACTCGACTTTCCGAATGACCGCGTGCAATTCGCAGCTGCGATTGCCGTGTTGAGCATTGCCCCCACGGAGAGCTTTCCAAGAGCAGCCCGCGTCATCGACATCCTGTCACGATCTCTGTTGGACGAAGGCGGGCCGCGGAGCGTGATCATCGACCCCAACGTCAGACGTGGTGTTGGGACTGCGAGTATGCTCAATCGACTCGGATTCACGACCTCGGTTGCCCGGACGGGTCGCGAGGGTTTCAACCAAGCCATCGCACATGGAGATCTCGCCCTCGCGGTCTTACATCCCAACACGATTCGTTGGGAGTTGACTCAGACGGTCGCAAACTTCCGGGCGGACTCGCGAACAGCAGGCGTCCCACTGATCATCGCCGCACCGGAGCCGGCCCGGTATGACATGCAGCGGTTCCTGGACGATGTGCCGACCAGTGGATTCGTGGCCACGGGAGGCGAAGCAGCTGACTGGATGCGTCAACTCGAACCGGTCCTCGCCCAAGTGAATGCTCCGCCGCTGACTTCCGAGCAGCATCAGGCGAGAGTGGAAGCCGCAACATCGGCCCTGCGGTACATCGCCGACAGCCAATTGGCTTCAGTCTTCGATCTCTCTCCTGCAGAGGAGCCGTTGGCGGAGACAATCAACCATCCAGTTGTCGGTCGGGATGCCATCATCGCGTTGGGAGCAATTGGCCGGCCAAGCGTGCAGCGACGGTTGCTTGACGTCATCCTCGCCCCCGCCTTCGACGCCGAACTGCGGGCTGCAGCTGCCGGAGAACTCTTGTCACACATCAATCGACACGGTCGCCTGTTGACCGAAGCCGATGTGAAGGCAGTGACCGATGTTTGGAGCGGCACAACCGAGCCGCCCTTGCGCTCGACGCTGTCCGGTGTGATCGGCACGCTGAGTCCGACTCCTGAGGCGGTCTTCGATAAGCTGCAATCGCATCCGCTGCCTGCACTGCCTCAGCCGTAACGCACCAAGATGTGCCCCACTCTCTCCATTCGGCGCCCCTCCGTGGATGCGCCGAATTGGGAGAGTCTGCAAGTGCGTCCACCCACACTTGCACCCTTCTCACCGGGGTTATTTCACAGATGCCTGTTCACCCAAGTCATCTGGCAGAAGGCTCAGGGGCTCCCAGTGACTCTGACTGTCCGCACTTTGCTCAAGCAGCATGTCCCGGATATCGGTTTGTCGTGGCCGACTCCGTAGATTGTCGGGGAACTGTGTCGGCGATCCCAGATCGATGTCATCAGGAGCGGGCAGGAACTCGACTTCCGGCGGAGAGGTTCTTCCAGCCGGACGGACGCTCGTGCGGGAATCACTCTCCGGCAAGATGGACCGATCGATGTCTCGGTCGGTGTCAGCACGATCGAATCCGAACAGGTCTGCCAGCGGCAAGAAGCCCTTACGCACGGGAGACTGGTCCTGCGCCGGTGCAACACGTTGACTGTCACGAATGGGGGCGGGCACATCGATCGAATCGGCCGGTTCCCAGCCGGTGCGTGCTTCACCCAACTGCTCCTGCTCAGGAGCGAATGTGTTCCGCAGCTTGTCGAGGACTCCCTGTTTTGCCCCCTCGGTCATCAAGTCGGCCCTGCCATACTCGGTGACCGCCAGCGACATCCGCGGTCGGGCGGACCATGTCTTGGCATCCCAAGTGCGGATATCGGCATAGGCATCCTGTAATCGGGCCTGCGGAGAGCGCGGCACCATCATCACGCCTTCCGGGGCCATGAGAACGTGGTACTGCAGTCCCACGTACATCCCACCCGCGCCGATCAATGCTCCGGTGATCAGTGATTTGAGTTTACCCATCGTTGCACTCCCGAAGTGACTGCCCGGTGTTCGCTCGCCAGGCGTTCTCGCCTGCCCCTCCACACTAGCACCGCGACCGCCCAGGTCTTCGGTCGAATTCTCTGCAAGAGCGATTCTCGTCGAGAAACGTCGCCTGTCGTCGCTAGGATGCATGCCTTCGCCGAGGTCACCGCAGCCGGACGACTCTGCCAGACCCGCAAGGTTGTCAGTCGTCTCAGACTGTGATCCATCACGAAAAGCCCTTCCCATCAATGCACAGACCATGCTATAGGTCATGTCTCGTGTTCTCGAATCGGAGGAACCAGAACAGTGATCAATGGTCTTGTCATGACGATGGTTTTGGCGACGGCGGTTGGTGCGGATGCGGCTGACCGAGTCACTGTGGAGTCGTCCCCGGTCCGGGTCATCCTGATCGGTGGCTTTGTCTCCGATCCCTCTCAAGCTCAAATCCATGGCACGGCCGGTCGAGGTGGCAACAGCGGGTTGTACCGTCTGCAGAACGACCTCGCGCAATACGATCGGGTGTCAGCCGAGTACCTCAACTGGAACGGCACACGGACCGGGGAGATCAACTCGCCGAAGCCTCCGATGGCAACCGGCATCGCCAAGTCCGTTCGCGAGGTTCATGCGCAACATCCTGAAGAGCGGCTGATCATCGTTGGCAACAGCTGGGGCGGACATACGGCTCGTGAGGTTTGTGAACACCTCAACGTCGCTCCAGTGATACCTGTCGAACACGTGATCTTTCTGGACCCTTCTTCACTGGCACGGGTCAAGCATGGACAGCGAGAAGGTGAGTTGCCGTCGAACGTGCGGCGGGCAACGAACTACTACACTCGACATCTGCTGAGCTGGCGGCATTGGGCGAATGAGCCACGGGTCGAGAACATCGACCTCGGCGATCCGGAGCACGGGTTTCAGGTTGAGGGTGGCCCACCTTATGACTCACTCATCGATACCAAGGGACACATCTATGCCGAGTGGGATGAACGCATCCACTACGACATCCGCCGCCGCATTGCACGTGTGCGATTTGAGCAGAAACAGACGCTTCGTGGGGATTGATCCCTCGCCCTTCGGGACAGTGTTTCAAAGGCCGCAAAACGGTCTTTCCACAGAAATCGATTCCTGATATCACTCGCGCCTCCTCACTGTTTCCTGTCGCTGAACAAGTCGTTAGCCCTTGCAGGGGCTGAGATCCTATGCGTCGATTTCTGACCCATCTCATTGGGGGCATTGCCCTTCTGCTGTTTGCCTGTGGTGTGGGATGTCAATCCAACCCTGAGGGCGAAAGCACATTCGCTGTCCCCAGCCTGGGCGGAGTCCCCGATCAATGGGAGCCGGAGATTGCCGATCCCATCGACCTCGAAGACGAGGAACCGGAACTCGGCTTGTGACACGTCCTGACGCATGACGCGGCAGGCTTTCAACTCATGCAAATTCGTTCTCTGAATCCCTTCGGGAGATCATGGATGAGATCCCGCGGCCAAACTTTTCGTCCTGAATGGCTCCTGTCGCTGGTTCTGCTGGCGAGCATCGGTCTGTCCGGCTGTCAGGTCGGTCGCTCATTCTTCCAGATGGACAGCAATTCGCGGGTCCCCTTTATGGGAGTCGACCTGCTGCCCAAGCGTGACCGCACGTCTCCAACCGCCGGTGTGAGCCGGTTCCAAAACGAGAACGTTGTGCCGTCATCCGTGGTCACATCGCAGACTGCCTCTCCGGGGCAGCAACCGAGTCGATTGTCACGGCTCTTAGGGCGCGCTCCACAACCCGAGCAGCTCACCCTCCCGACGACAAACACCGCTGAGGGAGAAACCATCTCGATGGGCGCACCGGTCGAAGACTTTCGATGAAACCGGGCGCTGTCCTGCGGTGAGCGGCCCCGCCAACAATCAGCTCTCAGCGTCTGCCGAGAGGGCTCTTGGCCCAGCGGGGCGAGGGAGGGGGTCAGGCACCATTTCGGACAATGCATCTTGATAAGTTCGCCAGTCTTCCCACCGAAATGGTGCCGGACCCCTTTCGCACTCCACGAGTAAGTCTCTTGGCCAAAGAACACGTTTAGCCACACATGTTCAATGTGTGGCTAAACGCTGCGTCCTTCGCGTCTATCAGTTGTCAGATCTCAGAAGCAGCCGGCGTGAACCCGTTCCGGTCCGCCGAAGAACCAGTTGAACATCACGCGGAACTCGGTGTCGAACTGTTCTTCACCTTCACCCCGGATCGGAGTGGCATAGGCGAGTGTGAGTGTCGCGTTGTGGCTCAGGTCGAGGTTGACGCCCAGCACGAGGTTCCACAGGTCAATGTTGCTCTGCTCTCCGTTACCGACGGTGAACGCTGTCGGACCTTGCTGAACGAGCACAGTGTCGGCTTCATTGATGGTGCCGTTGTAGTGAAGTTCGAGTGTCGGTGCGACGCCGCGAATCCACCCGGGACGGTTGCCGCATCCTCCGCTGCCACATCCCCCTGTTGCATAGAGGGGAGCCTGGTAGATCCAGTAGCCGATGCCCACATCGAAGAAGACCAGGTCAGCATCGTTGGGACGTCCGACCGTTCGCAGGTTGCCATCGGGGACACCAGCGTTGAAGTCGGAGAAACGGAACGGGTTACCGTTGGGGTCAATGTCCGCTTGCAGGAAGCCTTGGATGAACAGTCTCTCAGTCGGCAGGAACAAGGCACCGATGAAGGGCAGAATATGCACAGACTCGTTCTCGACAGCGAATACGTTTCCGAAGGTGAAGTCATCAGCAGTCGGGAGTGTGACACCCACACCGGCGGAGATGGCTTCAAAGCCAGCGTCCCAGAGCAGGGCCTTCATGTAGACCGTCAGGTTGCCAAACTCGGTGCTGTTGGAGTCTCCGAGGCCTCCCGAGAGCAGGTCGCTATCGAGAGTTGTTGCGAACGGGGCCCGCACTTCGATCGACATGTCGCCCCCGAAGAACGTCTTTTCAAAACCGGGGGTCACTCGGTTGACGTCGACGCCCGCGTTGGTCAAAGGTGTGTTGTTGAAGTAGCTGTAGTTGACGTAGACACGATCACGCGGCAGTGGACTCGCGTTCTCCGCGATCTTCTGCCGGCCCACATTGCCGCCAGGCAGGCCACCCGGATTGGATAAGCCAGCAACCTCGGACAGAATGGTGTAGTCATACGCCCAGGTGGGAGTGTACTCACCCTCGATCAAGGCAATATGTGAATCCACTTCGACGTCGGACTCGCTCGTGACGAAGGTCGTCGTACCGGGTCCGTGAATCATGCTGCCGACACCCTCCACCTCGGTCTGGACACCAGGGTTATTGATGATTGGAACGACCGCACCAACGATGGCAGGATTCGCCGTTACGATGTCAGCCTGAGAGTCGACCGTTGTGAATTCAGTCTCGAAGACTGGGACGGTCGTCAGGGAAGCACCTCCCCGTGTTCGACTAATGATGAGGTCCGGATGTGGATCAAGCGGCATGCTGATGGCCGTCAGAGCCAGAGGGGACACCGGGTCGATGGCGGGTCCCAGAATCGGCGCGCTGGTCGTGGCGAAGAAGCGGTCGACACGAATCGGCACGAATCCGCTCGACGATCCACCGAACAGGTCGCCGATCATGTTGGGAGCGGTCGCTTCGGGCGAGGTGGCGGCCGTCGTCGTTTGGCCGCCGCCCATCGGTGCGCCACCCATTGAGGGATTGAACGTGGGTGTGGCCATGTCAGGAGCTTGAGTGTTCAAGCCCTGCTGGAAGTTGTCCATTGATTGCCCGGGGGCAGGAGGCACGCCGGAGGATGATCCCGGATCAGAAGGGGTCATGTCCATCGGCGTGGGTTCGATGGGCATGCCATCCATTGACGAACCCGGCAGGTAATACTCCTGCGATGGTGCAGAGTACTCGTAGGACGGTTCCGCCCCTGACGGACAAGTTGGACAGCCCTGTGCGAGCAATTGATCGGACTCCTGGGCGGTCAAGGGGACAGCCGCAGCGATGCCGAGGATTGAAAGCAGGGCCAAGCATGCGAGTGAGTAACGAGCCATAGTGAAGCGTCTCCCCTCCTGGGACGAGCGATTGAGCTTGTCTGAGTCTTGAACGAGTCTGGGAATGCGTCTTTGTGCGTGGGTCGGACTACTGGGTGAGTCCCAGTCCGCCGAAGTTGTTGCCACCGCCGAAGAACCAGTTGAATGACACCCGGAACTCGCCATCGAACTGTGCGTCGTTGTTGCCGATGGGTGTCGAGTAGGCTAGCGTCAGACTGGCGTTGTGACTGAGCAGTGCCGTCGCACCGACCAAGCCGTTGAACAGGTCCGTCTCCTGAGTTGAATTGGCGACGATATTGGCGCCAGTGACGTTGCCGATGACATCATCAGCGTCGTCCAGGGCGTGGTTGTAGTGAAGTTCCACGAGTGGCGCGAAACCCTTGAGAAAACCGTTGCCACAGTTGTTCTGATACATCCAGTATCCGAACTGCAGGTCGACAAACACAAAGTCCGCATCGTCAGGACGACCGACATCCTGCAGTTGACCGGTCGGCTGTCCGAGAACGAAGCTGGACAGACGAGCCGAGTTGCCGCTCGTGTCGATGTCGAACTGACAGATGCCCGAGATGAACATCCGTGGTTCGGGAATCCATACACCGCCGATGTATGGCAGGAAGTGAGCCGACTCGTTGTCGACAGCAAGCAGGTTGGTGCCATTGGCGTCCTGGATTTGAACATCATCAGCCGTCGGAATTGAGACACCCAGACCAGCCGCGATCGACTTGGTCGGGTCTTCCCACAGCAGTGTCTTCCACCAGACAGCCATGTTGCCGAACTCAGTCTCATTCGTATTACCGATACTGTCGGCTGTGTAGTCGCTGCCGAGCGTCGAAGCGAACGGAGCCCGAACTTCAATCGACATCAGGCCATCGAAGAACGTCTTCTCGAAACCGGGGGTCACGCGGTTAACGTCGACTCCACCCGCAGCGAGCGGGGTGCCCGCGAAGTGGCTGTAGTTGACGAAGACGCGGTCTTGAGGAATGGGGCTGGTATTCTCGGTCAACTTCTGGCGACCAACATTGGCCCCCGGCAGTCCGCCGAGACTGGGAATGTTGAGAATGAGCGGCGGCGGCGTGAACAGCACGTCGACCGGCTGAAAGCTCTGTGTGCCTGGATCGTAGACGACGACCTGTTGATGGAAGAATTCGTCAGCAGCATCGACCATTCCGACGATCCCGTTGTCCTCTCGCAAGACAGCAACTGCGGGGTCGATCATCACGCTCTCGCCGACTGGGGCTGAGAAGGTGCCCGGTCCATTTGCAGTCTGGTAAACCGCCTCCTGTGCTGCGAGGCCCGGCTTCGTCGCAAGGGTGAATGACTCGACATCTGCTTGATAGGGGAGCGTTCCTTCATCCAACACAATGAATGTTCCGGCGACTGGTGGATTGGTCAACAAGTTGGGGGGGGGGCCAACATGGGGGGTCAATCCCCCGCCACCATTGATCATCACCGTCGTGTCCTGGCTGACAAACGTCGAGGGGCTGATGGTCTGCGAAATCGGCGTGCCCGTGCTGTAGTCGGTTCCCGTGAATGTATTCATCACCGTGTCGAATTCGACGTTGGCACCCACGATTGGTGTGCTCACACCAAACGGGAGAAAACTGACCAACTCGCTTTGACTGGCGAACGACACGGCGACCGGAGCGGGCGTTGTCAGGAACGCAGCCGGCTGGATGATGACTTTCTGGGTGTTCCCTGTGCCGAACAGGTCGCCGATCATGTTGGGAGCGGTCGCCTGCGGTGACGTCGCAGCGGTGGTCGTTTGGCCGCCGCTGGACGGATTGAATGTGGGAGTCGCTGTCTGAGGCGCAGCTTGTTGATTGGGAGTGTTCTGAGGTTGAGTCTGTGCGGACGGCTGATCGCCAACCCGTGACTGACCGGGTGCTTGCGGAGTCGAAGGTGCTGGTGGCGTCGCACCGGGAGCCGACGGCTGTGACGGTGCGGGTGGCATCCCCTGCGGCGTTGGCTGACTCGGCATCGAGCCGGCGGGAGGTGTCCCCTGCGGTCCGTACTGCGGCAAGGGCATCTGGAAGCCCGGTGGGCAAACCTCACCCGAAGGGGAATAGTAGGTGTCCTGAGCCAGCAGGCCTAACGGGGCTGCTCCCAATGCCAAAGAGGCAAGAGCAGTGGTGAACTTTCGACGTCGGCGTAACATGTCTGGCTCCTCAGAAACTGCAAGGGATCGACTTTCCCACCCGTTGCAATTGCCCTCTGAACGGTCCGTCTGGCAAACTCTGCGGCTTGACGCGATCCTGTGGCTTGTCCCACAAGACACGGATGTATGAGTTTGATCGACTGTTCGGAGCCAAAGGATTATCCGGTCTGTGATTCCGGACGTAGGGATCGACCATCTTGTACCGGTCCAACAAGCTGGGCAAACTTTGCGGGTGAATTCGAGGCAGATGGGGAAGTCTCCCCGGTGATCGGAAGCACGACGCGCAGCATCTGCCAGAGTTTGTGCTTGCCCCCTTGTTGGCGAATGACTCCCGCGCCGCGATAGACGTGGGAAAATAAGTGCTGGTGATCTGGGAGGGCGAGCTCCCGCTGAGCCGCGACGTGTGTATTGATTTTGATCACAAAGGAGTAACCCTGCGGGAGTTTGCCCCCGCAACGGGCGGTCAGCGTTTTTGGTCTATGTCCATCACGCCCCAGCTCGGCAGGAGTCTCGCCCTCCCGGCGTCCAGAAGCCCGCTCAAAACCCACAGGGGCTGACGAGGCCTTGGGGAGGGGGACGGATTGGGAAATCCGTCCTACGAAACTCGACCCCCTTTCCGCTGCACCTGCTTGATGGTGTCGAATTGCAGCGCGGTACTCTCACCGTTCTGAATCGAGACAATCTCTGCGTTGCGTTCTTTCTCTGCGTTGCGTTCTTTCGGAGCATCTTTCGTGAACCGAACGATTGTGCCCACTTCAGGAGCCGCATCGGACGAATTCGCTCCTGAATGCCCTTTCTGGTTGCGATTTGAGGTCGCGGATGGTCCAATAAACCATCCCCCCATTCCCGTGAGGACTCCGGGAGTGTCCAGGAACGCGTCACGCCAAGTCTGATGCTGAGAGCCTCGTGCATCTCCTGCTGGTGATATGACCGGCGGATGCCGGTGTCGACAGGGCGTGTGGCTCAGAATGACGAGCAGTCGGCTATGAGCAGTTGGGCGAGTGCTGATTCTGTCTCCCAAAAACGGGCCATTTCTCGTTTCGCCCGTACCTTGGCTGACGGTGCAAGCTGGATCACCGTTGACCGGAGATTTCTCCGCGATCCGAGGATTCTCCGGAAGATTTGAGACGTCAAAGCGTTTACATCGTGTACCGACCGACTGCAATTTTCGCAGTTCCCGAGATTTTCAATATTCTATGAACGTGGACAAGGACAGGCATCCATGATGGTCAACCGACAGACCCGGTCCATTCAGCGTTGTTCAGTGGCGCTCACCCTTGTGGCAGCCGTGTCCTTTTCCGCCGTTCAGCGGACACACGCTGACGACACCGACATCGCTCATCAGGCTTACAATATTCTGAAAGACACTTGCTACAAGTGCCACGGTCTCCAGGTGAAGATCCCGGGACTATTTGTTCTGGAACGCGACTCGCTGATCGCCCCCCGCGGACCCGATCTCGTTCCTTACATCACGCCTGGTGATTTGAAAAACTCCATGATTTGGGAGTACGTGCAAGGGGAAGACCCACTGATGCCGCTTGACGGGAACATCACCCCCGAGCAACAAGCGACCTTGAAACAGTGGATCGAAGAGGGGGCGCCATTTCCCCTCGTGGGCGCAGAGGAACGGCCCTACATCAGCGAAGAACAGATCATGACAACCATCGCCCGTCACCTGTTTGACGAGAACGGAAGTGATCGCAAGTTCCAACGCTACTTCAGCATTGCCCACCTGCATAACAACCGCTCAATAACAGACACACAGTTGCGTCTGTACCGTGCTGCCTTTTCGAAAGCTGTCAACAGTCTCAGCCGGCAACCGGGGATCGTTGTCCCCACGCCGATCGATGATGCACAGACGATCTTCCATCTCGACCTCCGGACTGTTGGCTGGCAGGACCTGTCCGTCTGGGACGAAGTGGTGCGAGCCTATCCGTATGGATTGAAACCCCAGTCCGTTGATGAGATCGAACAGTACAACAAGTTGGAGGAACTTTACGGTGCTGTTCAGTTCGATGGGATGTCTTACATTCGAGCCGATTGGTTTGTCGTCACGGCGACGCGTCCGCCACTCTATCACGTACTTGTCGATATCCCGGAGACCCAGGATGAATTGCTCACGCGGCTGGGAATCGACATCAATGAGAATCTGAGACTTGGTCAGGCCAAGCGAGGCGGCATGTTCGAGAGTGGTGTCTCAACCCAGAACCGACTTGTCGAGTATCACCCTTCGAACAACGGCGCCTTCTGGCTGAGCTACGACTTTGTCAAGAACTCCGGCAAGAGCAATCTGGCCAGATTCCCCCTCGGCCCTGTGGGTGCCTTGGACGAAACTGAATTCGGCCAGTTTTCCTTCAAGCATGACGGCGGAGAGATCATCTTCAACCTGCCGAACGGCCTGAATGGTTACATGCTGGTTGACGCTGAAGGGGGGCGCATCGACTCAGGCCCCGTCAGCATTGTCTGGGATACCAACACGACCGGTGGCAACCCGGAGATCATCAATGGCATCTCCTGCATGAACTGCCACAAACACGGCACCATCAAGTTTGAAGATGACATCCGCGATAGTGTGGCCATCTTCAATCCCAAAGCCCAGCGGAAGGTCCGGGAGTTGTATCCGGAGAGTTCTGAGATGACTCAGCTCCTGGAAGATGCGGGCGGGCGGTTCCTCAACCGTCTCGATCAGGCCATTGGACAATTCCTCAAACAAGGGGAAGATGCAGACAAGCCAATCACCTTGTTCCCGGAGCCGATCAGCTTCGTCGCGCGGAGGTACGACAGCAATGTCAACCTGGAAGCAGCCGCTTGCGAACTCGGGTTTCAGGAACCAGAAGAGCTGAAAAACCGGCTCGGTGGCCGACGCCTTGTCCAACTTGGATTGAAGCCACTCGTCGAAGAAGAAGGAGCGATCAAACGGTCCTTCTGGGACTCACGTGAGGCCGGAGTCTCTATCTTTCAGGAGGCCGCCAGTGAACTGGCCCGCGGGACGCCTGTTCCGTGATTCGGAGATTTCATCACGAATCGTCAGATTGTTGGTAACAAGGAACTTGAAATTACGCTAACCCAGTTACGACGACATATGCGGGGAAACCACTCATGAAACACTTACTTAAAACACTACCGGTTCTGGCTGTGTTAGCAGCCTTGTTGGTTCCCATGCCAACCATGGCCGCTGATACGCTTGATGATGCAATCGCGAATATCGCCAATCGCATCGAAGCCTACCTCAAAGAGAAGAATGAGCTGCAAATCAACATTCGTGATTTCAGCGGCCCTCCCAATTCAAGTTCGGGCCGCAAGATCAAGAACTTGCTCGAAGCCGAGTTGGAGAAGCGAGACATCAAAGTCGCCCTCCTTTCGAACTGGGAAGTTCGGGGCGACTTCCAAGTCAACACGGATGGCAAGTTTGCGACAGTCGCCGTGATCACCCGTCTGGTGAATGCACAGGGAGCCGAAGTCGCTGACTTTCGTCAGCGGGTGAGCGAATCCGTCGACGATCTCAAGGATGTCCTGGACATCGCTCAGCCACCCGGTTTTGACGGCGAGTCGCTTGTCGCCGCCGTGACTGAAGGCGCACAACCCGGCAACAGTAGCAATCCCCCAGCCGGTGCCGCAGATCCCAATGCTGAGTCAACAGCCCCGGGGACTTCAGGCAATCAGCCGGCTCCGCCTGTGAGTAGTGGTTCATCACCCCCGGCCAATAATCCAGGGACTGTGTCTCCAGGGACTGTGTCTCCAGGCACACCACCCGCAGGGAGTTCGCCGAACGGAAGTCCGCAGACCGCACAGCTGCCCGACGCCCAAACGAGAGATGATCTTCTCAAGACGAGCCTGCTCAAGCCAGGATTCTTCTCCGTCAACGAAACGACGATTGCGGCTAGTGACAGAAGCCCCTATCGAGTTCAGGTCAAGGTGAGACGTGCGGGGGCTTCGATCTTTGAGGCGATTAACATCGAGGAAGTCGCCAATGGATTAGCCTATTGCGATCTGCAGGAAGGCGATCAGTACTCAGTCGTTGTGACGAATACGGCTCCTCACGACGTGGGAGTCGAATTGATGATCGATGGCATCAATTCCTTGGTCTTCAGCGAAATCACCAGCTTCAGAGAGACCGGAAAGTGGCTGATCCGCGGGACGAATAATAACGGTGGGGTTCCCTACTCGGCACGCATCGACGGCTGGTATCGGAATCCTGAGACGGTTGACTCATTCCAAGTCAGCAGTGAGCCGGACGCCGTTGCCTCGGAACTCGGCTTCCCGGCCAAGATCGGCACGATTACGGCAACCTTCTATGGAGCCTGGAAGGACGGCGACCCTGTCCATCCTTTAGAAGCCCAATTGGCCGCGAGTCTTGGTCAATCTCGGGGGTTAGGGACTGCCCGCGGAGAGACAATCCGTTCACGAAGTGAGACTGCGGTGAGTATCTTCGGAACCCACCCTTTAGCCTCTGTCAGTATCCGCTACGTCAATCCCGACCCGCCGGTTGATCTGCCGATCGAGGCAGCGAATTGATCGAGGACGTTCTTTTCAGGAAATCACATTTCTGTTTGCCATGTTGGTAAACAACGCCTACGGTCCGCGCGTATGCGGGCACTCACCACGGTTTTTCAACTTGACTGGAGAACACGATGACAGGTCTTCGACGCTTTCTGATCATCGCGACCGTTTTGGCCGGCACCATGCTGACGGCCCAACAGTCGCAGGCTGCCTATCGGCAGTATTACTCGAGCTGGTCGTACCACCCGCAGCGGTCGTACCACTATCGGACGTACTACTACAAGCCGACACCGCGGTACACGAGCTACAACTACCATTACTGCGTGCACTATCCGTCACGTCCACGGTACGTGTACTACTACAACCCGCATCAGCGACGGTACTGGGGTCGGTTTGATCTCGAAGGTCAGGACGGCGCGCACTACTCCATCCTCGCCGAGAAGGACCGCAAGGAGAAGTTGAGCGACATCCCGGAAGAATCTTTCCCAGCACCGGCAGCCATGCCTGTCATCCCGGATTCCGAAGATGGCGAACAGATCGCATTGCCTGAAGGCGTGCCCGGTCAGGACATTCCTGAAGGTGAGCCTGCTGCTGAAGGAGACGCTCCGGCTGATAACTAGTCAGTCAGATTGTCGCTGACAATACGACTGTGACACGCGAACGAGGGACGGCGGACCATTTCCGCCGTGCCTCGTTTGCATTTTTCGTCTGTTTTGTTGCATTCATGGGAGAATCCCGGAAGATAAAGCATCCCTCTGCGTTTCCTCTCCCGGCGAAACTCTGCTGCGCAGGGATCGTCCAATCTACCCTACCAGAATCACTCGGCTTCACTGCCGCGGAGTATCTACCATGAAACTCATTCGCATTCGATCCATGAGCGTGGCGGGAGTTTGTCTGCTGCTGACGCTCATCACCCTGCCCCAATCAGCGTCCGCCCGTGATCTCAATGATGCCATTGATGGTATCGTCGACCGGGTCCAGAAGTATCTTGCCGATCATGGTGACACCTCCGTCACCATCGGGAGTTTCGCTGGGCCGCCCAGTTCCAGTGCCGGCATTCGGATCAAGGCTGCTCTCACCCAGCGGCTGACCGAGGCTGACGTCAACATCAGCAAGTTGGCCCGGCTGGAAATCCGTGGAACCTTCGCTTCGGAGACAGAGCCCAATCCGATCGTGCTCATCAAGGCGGAAATGATCGACCAGACCGGAGCCACGCTCGGCGACTTTCGGGAACGTGTTTCTGTGGATAGCGTCGAGGATGTCGTCAACCTCCTGGGAGCCACCACCGACCTGACCGCGAGCGCGTCTGATGACGACAGCGAAACGAGGCGTGAGACACTCGAACAGCGTGACAACCAACTCGCCGAAGATATCACCAAGCCGTCGTTCTCACTGACCGGAACCTCCGCCGTCTCTGCAACGGACTCCAGCCCCTACCGAGTCGAGATTTTTCTGCGTGATGCAGGAGCGCTCGTTCCCATCCCGGTCGAAGATTTCACCGGTTTCGCACTCGTGAGCCTCAACAAGGGACAGGAATACGTCGTGAAACTCCACAATGCGTCCGACATTGACGTCGGCGTCAAACTCACGATCGATGGCGTGAACACATTCGAGTTTAGCGAAAATGCAGGCTTCCGCGACCTGGGAATGTGGATGGTGCCCGCAGGCCAAGTGGGAACTGTCGATGGTTGGCACGTCAATAACAGCGAGTCCCTGTCGTTTCTCATCACCGATGTTCCCGACTCGGCGACAGCCAAATTGCAACGAGAGACGACCACGATCGGAACGATCAACGCCAGCTTTTTCCCAGCCTGGACCGGAGACGATATCCCCGAAGTGGAAATCATCGGCAAGGCCCGAGGCGACATCGGTACCGGACTCGGCACCAAGATCGGATCTGCTTACGAAACTGTCCAACGACACTTCGGAGCCACGCTGCTTGCAGCGATCAGCGTTCGCTACGAGAAGCCTGATCCGCCGGTCGATCTTCCGAGCGAAACAACCCCCAGTGAATGAATCGCTCACAACAATCGTCGCTGGCGGATTCGCCCGATTGATCCCTGTGGATCATCGGGTGAAGCCGCCATTCTTAACTGCGACTCAATGAGCAGTTCGACAGATCCTCAAACTCTCCATCGTTCCGTTTCACATCTCCCCAGGGAATCAACTGACCGATGATGACTCAGCTCCACCGCTCACACACGTTCGCCATCGCCATGGTGACGTTCTTCGTCTCTCTGACGATGGGTCAGGTCGTCTACGCCCAACCAGCGCCCGAGGAGGACCGCCCTCGTCTCGTGCTCAACACACACGGCCCCTCATCACGGACACGGGCCCTTGAGTTTTCGAATGACTCGGCCCGACTCTTCGCAGCTGGTTTCGACAAGACCGTTCACGTCTGGGATGTGGGGTGGAACAATCGTGGCCCCGAGCTCGTCCCCGATCAGGCGACACCCATTCAGACGCTCCGCTGGGAGATCTCGCGCGCCAATCGCGGGCTCATCAACACGATGGCCTTCAGCCCCACCGCTGAGCGAATCGCGATCGGTGGACAAAGTGCGCGCGGCGCGAATGGTGATATCATCGTCATGGATGTCGACCGCTACGAAGTCGAAGGCTCGCTGCCGGCGATTCGTGATAATCAATCGGGACTCCCTGGACACCTGCAATCGGTCACCAGTCTCGATTTTTCGCCGGATGGCAACCGCGTGATCTCCTCGGGTTCGGACGGCAACGTCTGGGTCTGGACCACCCCTCCCGGCGGGCAAGGTCCCTGGACGTTCGCAGAACTTCGTCCCGCTCGTGATGTGGGGCAATACCGACTGTTCAATGAACAGCCGGCCATCTTTCTCACGCCGGACATCGTCGCAGTCTCGGAGCCACTCGATGCGACTTATGCACAATGGAAAATTGCGCTCTACTCCATCGCAGGTGGCATCCGCCGTGTTGGCGAGTTGCCTCAGATTCACGTCGGTTACATCCCCACGATGTCTCGCTCACGTGACGGTCGCACCTGGGCCACGGCAGATGATGCAGGACATGTCTTCCTGTGGACGGCTGGCGGACAACCCGTTGCGCGGGTTCTGCGCCATTGGTCTCGCATTCCGTCGGACCTGTCGTTCGGTCCCGGCGGGCAACTCCTGGCTGTCTCGAATCTCCTCGACAACAAGGGGCAAGCTGTCGTCGAACTCTATGACACAGCGTCCGGTCAGTTGTTGGACCTCTACGGTGTCTCTGTGGAAGAGCACTGCAATGCAGTGACCATCAGTCCTGACGGCCAGTATCTCGCCACTCATGCCGACGACTCGCAAGACGTCCTCGTTTTTCGACTGACAGATGGAGCCGGAGGACTCATCCCCAAGCCTTTGTCCTCTCAGCCGCCCATTCGTCTGCATAGCCGAGCGGAGCGCGTGACGAGAGTCGCCTTTAAGAAACCACAACCGGGACAATCCACATACCAGATCGGCTTCAGCACGGCCCCCAGCCGGCAGATGCTCTCGGAGTTCGATTTCGCCGGTCCGGACTTGCGTCGTCTTGCCGGACCTGCACCTGACGAAATCTTCATTACTCCCGACACCTTCGCAGCAGGGTGGCAAGCGGTGCGGGCGGAGAACGGAAAGGTCGTCGTGCTCGTGCAGAATGGACGTGAAGTCGGACGCATTCCCCTCAATGCGAAACGTCAGGGTGAGTTCGAGGGACATTACTGCATCATCCCCGATGGCCAGGGGCGACCGTTCGCTGTCGCCATTGGTACGACGAACCAAAATGGCATCTATGCTTACAGCTTGCCGGTTCAAGGTCAGCCACCCAGGCTGCTGCGATATTTCCGTGACCACAACGGGGAAATCCTGTCGGTCGGCGTGTCTCACGATGGCCGGTATCTGGTCTCCGGATCCGAGGATCAAACGATCAAAGTCTGGAGTCTCGCCGGACTGGCGAACATCAATCCCGGGTTCCCTCAATCATCGATCTGGGGTGCCGACTTCGGCTTGGAAGGAGGGCAACTGGTCGTTCGCAATGTGCTCAACGTGGGCATCGCCTTCGGTCGCCAGTTGCGTGAAGGGGACGTTGTCGCAACGATGCAATTTGGTCTGCAACAAGCCAATGGGCCGGCGCAGATGAAAGCCGTCCTCGATCAGAGAGAGCCTTGGGAAGCCGTCGTATTGACCGTCAACCGAGGCGGCCAACTCCAGAAGCCCGTTGTCATCGTGCCCGGTTGGGAACCGCTGATGACACTGCTGGTCGACCAGCGTGATGAGTGGGCTCTGTTCACACCGGAAGGCTTTTACGATGCGTCCGTCGCCGAGGGACAAACTCTCTTCGGCTGGCAGATCAATCGTGGACCGAACTATACGCCCCGCTTTCTGGCTGCCGAGACACTTCAGAAGGACTTCGAGCGTCCCGACCTGCTCCGGCAGATCCTGGGAGCCGGCAGTGTGATCGACGCCCTCCAGGGCAACAACGAACCGGTGCCTAATAACTTCACCGACAACATCGCAGCCAAAGCAGCCGGAGTTCCGGATGTAAAAATCCTCGAACCACTCGCCTCACAACAGTTCGGTCCCGGTGAGGAGATCACCGTCAAAGCCGAAATACGGACTGCGCCCGGGGTTGACCCCAATGACTTTAACGTGCGTGCGACACAGGGAGGCCGGTTCGTCGGTGAGCCGACCGAAGACAACGTCGCTGCACAGCCGGACGCGGATGGACGGACGAGCCGTCTGTTGACGTTCAAGACCACCACCCAGGACCGCCTGAACCGTATTCAGATCTTTGCTGTCGATAACAAGGAAGAGGCACTGCTCAACGCCGCCAACAACACGGCCACGAACTTCAACCGGGGAGATCCCCCTGAGCCCGAACAAATCCGAAAGCTGCACATCCTCGGATTGGCATCGAACGCATACGACGGGACTCACTGGGACACTCTTGAGTATCCCCAGGAGGACATGGATGAGATCGTCGCAGCATTGGAAAATCGTAAGCGAAGCAAGGGTTTATATGACCTCGGCCGCACCACCAAGCTGCGAAACGAATTCATCACTCGTGAATCAGTTGCTTATGAAATCTCCGAAATCAAGAAGAGACTCTCCGACGTGAAGCCCTATGATGTGGTCTTTGTCTATCTCGCTGGCCACGGGAAGGCTGTCGACAACTTGTATCACTATGTGCCACCCATCCGCTCCAACTCGGATGCTGACATCCGTCAAAAGGGCATCCCTTGGACTCAATTGAAAGCAATCGCGGACCTCAGGTGCAATGTGATCTGGATGCTCGACACGTGTGAATCCGGAAAAATTCTCAACAAAGCGGGTGTGCGCGAGATGAGCAAGCTCAGCATGGTTGTTGCTGCCTCCCAGGACAAAGCCTTTGAGGGCGAAGAATACGAGGGCGGACACGGTGCCTTTACCGCGTCCATTCTTGTCGGGCTGAAGGGGAAAGCAGACGACATTGAGAAGACGGGAGAAGCGGGGATCAGCGACGATGGCGTCGTCACGGTTGCTGAACTCGTGACCTACGTCAGAGATGAAGTCTACTTCAACACCAACCGCAACCAGAAGCCGGTGATCACTCCCAGTGATCTGGTCGACTCGCCGGGGACGATCAAATTGGCCACGGTCGACCCCTGAGCAGTTTCAGGCCTCTGAGGCCAGCACTCGGAGTTCCTTCGGCAACGGAAAGGTGACGTGCTCCTCGCGAGTCGTCACCTCTTCGAGTGTGGCATCATAGTTGTCGATGAGATGGGTGATCGTCTCCTGGACCACGACCTCCGGTGCACTCGCGCCGGCGGTGATGAGCACACTGTCAATGCCCTCGAACCACTCGTCTTGCAACTCGTGCGGGCCATCAATGAGATAGCCCGGTTTGCCGACCGACTCGCCGATCTCTTTGAGTCGTTTGCTGTTTGAACTGTTCTGACTTCCCAGCACGATCACCAGATCGACCTGGTCAATCAGATGTGTGACCGCGTGTTGACGGTTGGTCGTCGCATAACAGATGTCCTCTTTGGGCGGATGCTCGATGTGTGGGAACCGCTCTTCGAGCCGTCGGATGACCTGCCCCGCCTCATCCACACTCAAAGTCGTCTGCGTGAGGTAGGCGATTTTTGCACCCTCCGGGAACTCCAACTGGTCGACATCATCGGGCGCCTCCACCAGCGTGATACTCTGGGGGGCTTCACCCATGGTGCCGATAACTTCGTCGTGCCCCTCATGCCCAATCAGCAGGAGATGATATCCCTCGTTCGCATACTTGATCGCTTCCAGATGGACCTTGGTGACCAACGGACAGGTCGCATCAATCGTTTGTAGCCTGCGCTCACGGGCTTGTGCACGAATCTCCGGCGAGACCCCATGCGCTGAATACAACAGCATGGCTCCTTCGGGCACTTCACTCAGGTCATTCACAAAGGTGACCCCCTGCTGCGTGAAGCGATCAACGACATACCGATTGTGCACAATCTCATGGTACACATAGACGTCCGACCCGAATCGACGAATCACTTCGTCGAGACAATCGATCGCCATGTTCACGCCCGCGCAAAAGCCACGCGGGTTTGCAAGAAGGATTTTCATCTCAACACATACACCGTAGAAGGATCTTCGTTCTAACACTCATTGATAACAAGCGTCTCGCGGATCAGCAATTCTCAAACCTTGCTGCGATCAGCACGCGTAAGATTGCCGCTTCGTCAATAAAACCTTGTAACTTCGCATCTGCACTTTCTGAGAAAACGCATCCGATGCGGCGGAATTGGTCTTCACAAAGTTGGCTCATCCCTCACGCTTTGGTTGGGAGACCGAAGTCCGCAAGGGGGAGAGCCAAGGATGGCATCTTACCACGCACCGCGCGAGT